>NZ_BAABDI010000017.1:0-106620 GCF_039539545.1 Hymenobacter antarcticus
ACTTCACCCACCACGGCCAATTTAAAGGGCAAACTGTAGTCGCGCTGACTACGCCGCACACGCGGCTCAAACTCAGTTTTCATGACATCTTTTGGGAAAGCTGTCAACCTATTTCCGGACCCGACAACAGTACGAAAAAGGGCTGCTCCGTATTGGAGCAGCCCTTTTTGATGAGGTAAAGTGGCATTACTTCTGTACCCTAACCGTGCAGGTGAGCGTGGGCGCGGTGCCCAGCACAAGGTCGGAAACGAGCAGCAGGCCCGTCCGTTCCGTGTTGTCTTCGATGGTGCGGAAGGCGATGACCTGGCCCTTGGTGAGCGTACCAGTGCTCAGGCTGTCGGTGAACCGGGTGCCGTTGCTGAATGCCGTAGCCAGAAGCGCATTGGTATTGATGGCACTAAATTCCGTGGTGCTGAGGCTGGTGCGGCGCAGGCGGGTGGCCCGCCGATTGGCGGCCGGCCAAGTAGTGGCATTCAGCTGCAGGACCCGCGAAGCGGCGGGGGCGCTCAGGTTCACGGTGTTGCTGCGGGTGAGGCAAATCAGGTCAATGAGCAGCTGGTTGGCTTGCAGGCTGTTTTCGTTGTTGATGAGGGCGTATTTGGGCAGCAGCAGGCCGGTGCGCAGGTTGAGGAAGACGCGGGCGCGGTCGCGCACCGGGGCGGCGGCGGCCGGCGTGGTGGGCACCACGGGCCGCAGCAGCGCCGTGTAGCTGTGGTACACCCGGGCCGAGTCGGTTTTGCGAACGGTGACGCGCAGGGCGCGGCTGGCACTTTGGCCGTCGGTATCGGTGGCGGTGTACTGCCAGAGCTCGGTGCCGGAGGTGGCGCGGGCCACAAACTGGTTGGGCAGCAGCAGCTCGCGGCCGGTGAAAGTGGCCGTGGGCGGCGAGGCCACCGTCAGCACCGAATCGAGGTAGGCCAGGGCGTCGTCGTTGGGCGTTTTGCTGGGGTCGTAGCTGCTTATCGGCGAGGGGTAAATGATGGGGTTGCGGGTGGGCTCGTACTTCACCGTGATGCGCAGTCGCCGAAGGTCATTGGCGCGGCTTTCGGCGTAGGCGCGGGTAGTGAGCGTGTCGTTGGGCTGCACGGTGCGATTGCCCGAGGTGAGGCCGGTGGTGCCGATAAAATCGAGCCGCACGGGCGTTTCAGTTTTGGCACAAGCGCCCAGCAACACGGGCAATAAGAGCAACAGGGGGCGAAAACGCATAATGCAAAGGTAGCGGAGCCCACCGGCTGCAACCGAGCTGCGGGCGAATGTTACCTTTAACGTTCTGTTCCCTCCCTTATTTCGCTTACGCTCCCGATTTACACTATGCGTTTTCGCTTTCTTGCGCTGGCCGCGCTCCTGGCCGCCAACGGCCCGGCCCTGGTGCCGAGCCTCACTCCCACCCTCGCGCACGCCCAGCAAAAGCTGCCGCTGACCCTGGAAGATATCTGGGCCAAGCCCACCTTCCGGGCCGCTGCGGTGCCGGGCTTCAACTGGATGAACGACGGCCGCTACTACTCGGCCCTCGATGCCGGCAGCCTGGTGCAGTACGAAGTGACCACTGGCAAGCCCGTGCAAACCCTGGTGACGGCCGCCGAGCTGCAGCTGCCCGGCGCCGACAAGCCGCTGGCCGTGGATGGCTACTCCTTCAACGCCAACGAGCAGAAAATCCTGTTCACGACGGCTACCGAGCCTATTTACCGGCGCAGCGCCCGCGCCAGCTACTACGTGTTCGACCGGGGCACCAAGAAGCTGACGCCGCTGAGCACCGGCGGCAAGCAGGGCTACGCCACGTACTCGCCCGACGGCCTGCGCGTGGCCTTCACCCGCGATAATAACGTGTACGTGACCGACCTGGCCACGATGCAGGAAACTGCCGTGACCAATAACGGCGTGAAAAACAACCTCATCAACGGCTCGGCCGACTGGGTGTACGAGGAGGAATTCGGCTTCGCGCAGGGCTTTTTCTGGTCGCCGGATAGCAAGCAAATTGCCTACTACACCTTCGATGAAAGCCAGGTACCGGAGTACGACATGCAGGAATGGGGCGGCCTCTACCCCAAGGAAAACCGCTTCAAATACCCCAAGGCCGGCGAGAAAAACTCGGTGGTAAGCGTGAGCAGCTACGACGTGGCCAGCGCCCGCACCACCAAGATGGACGTGGGCCCGGTGGCCGACCAGTACATCCCCCGCGTGCAGTGGACGCAGGTGCCGAACACGCTCAGTATTCAGCGCCTGAACCGTTTGCAGAACAAGCTCGAAATTCTGCACGGCGATGCCGCCACCGGCAAAACCAAAGTGGTGCTGACCGACACTAACCCGGCCTACGTCGAAATCAACGATGATTTGAACTACCTGGCCGGTGGCAAGCAGTTCCTCTTCACCAGCGAGAAGGACGGCTACCAGCACCTCTACCTGCACGATATGGACGGCAAGCAGGTGCGCCAGCTCACGAAGGGCAACTGGGAAATTTCGGCTATCAATGGCTTCGACCCCAAGTCCGGCTTCGTGTACTTCACCAGCACCGAAGGCTCGGCCCTACAGCGCCACCTCTACCGCATCGGCCTGAATGGCAAAGGCAAGCAGCGCATCATCGAGGCCGGCAACGGCATCGACGTGGTGAACATGAGCCCCGACACCAAATATTTCCTCAACACGCACTCCTCGGCAGGCGTGCCGGCCGTGGTGAGCCTGCGCGAAGGCAGCAGCGGCAAGCTGGTAAAAACCCTGGAAGACAACGCTAAGCTGAAGCAAACCCTGGCGCAGTACGACCTGGGCAAGCTGGAGTTCTTCAGCTTCAAAACCTCCGAGGGCGTGGACCTGAACGCCTACATGATTAAGCCCAGCAACTTCGACCCCGCCAAGAAATACCCCGTGCTGATGCACGTGTACGGCGGCCCGAGCTTCGGCACCAGCAGCAGCCAAACCGTCCTCGACAACTACGGCGGCGCCAACTACCTCTGGCACCAGATGCTGGCCGAAAAAGGCTACATCGTAGTTTCAGTAGAAAACCGGGGCACTTCGGGCCGCGGCTCGGCCTTCCGCAAGGCCACGTATGCCAACCTGGGCAAGCTCGAAACCATCGACCAGGCCGAGGGGGCCAAGTACCTGGGCGCCCTCCCCTACGTGGATAAATCCCGCATCGGCATCTGGGGCTGGAGCTACGGCGGCTACATGACCTCGCTGGCCATGACCAAAAACGCCGACCTCTTCAAGATGGGCATCGCCGTGGCCCCGGTCACGAACTGGCGCTACTACGACACCGTGTACACCGAGCGCTACCTGAAAACGCCCCAGGAAAACCCCGGCGGCTACGACGACAACTCGCCCGTGCAGTTTGCCCAGAATATGAAGGGCAAGTTCCTGCTCGTGCACGGCACCGGCGACGACAACGTGCATTTCCAGAACTCCATCGCCTTCGTCGATGCCATGATTAAGGCCAACAAGGACTACCAGACCCTGTACTACCCCAATCGCAACCACGGCATCGCGGGCGGCAACACGCGCCTGCACCTCTACCGCCAGATGACGAATTTCGTGACGCAGAATCTGTAGACTGCCTGCATGGGACACAGAACGTGTACCCCGAATTTCCAATTCGGCCGCGTGGACGATTGATGTTCACGCGGCCGAATTGGAAATTCGGGGTACACGTTTTTATTGCCCGCGCCGGCCGCTCACCATCCGCGCCTTCCCAAACATATCAGGCAGCACCTCCACCTCCACAAACCCCTGCGCCACAAGCAAAGCCGCCGTTTCGGCACCTAATGCTTCATTGATTTCAAAATAAATACCGCCCCCGGGCCGCAGCAGCACCGGGCCGATTTCGGCCAACCGGCGATAAAACAACAGCGGGTCCGCATCAGGCACGAAAAGGGCGGTGGCGGGCTCCCAGGCCAGCACGTTGTCGCGCATGGCGGGGCGCTCGCTTTCGCGCACGTAGGGCGGGTTGCTCACCAGCACATCCAGCGTGCCGGGGGCCAGGTCAGCTGGCAGGCTTTGGAGAATATCAACCTGCTGAAAAGTGACCTGGGGAGCCCAGCGGGCCCCATTGCGCCGAGCCACGGCCAGGGCTTCGGCCGAAATATCCACGGCCAGTACCTCGGCGTTGGGCAAAGCCCGGGCCAGCGCCAGCGCCAGACAGCCCGAGCCCGTGCCTACATCGAGCACCCGTAGCGCAGCCTGCGCCGGGTAGGCCTGCGTGATGACCTGCACCAACTCCTCGGTTTCGGGACGCGGGATAAGCGTGGCAGGTGTCACTTCCAGCGCCATATCGGCGAAATGGGCGGTGCCCAGCACGTACTGCACCGGCTCGTGGGCCAGCAGGCGGGCCTGCAACGCCGGCAACGCGGCCAGCGCGGCGGGCGGCACGAGCTGCCGGGCGGCCATCATCCGCTGGAGCGAGTCGAGCGCCAGCAAATGCTCCACCACCAGCACGGCGATGGCCTGCGCTTCGCGCTCCGGGTAAACGGGTTGTAAGTCTGAGGCCAGGGAAGCCGTGAATTCGCGGGTTGTCATCGGGCGCAAATGTAGGCCCACGGCCTAGCAGCGGCGCGGTTCCTACCTTCGCCCCCAATGAAACCCGACGATGCAACTTTCATGCGCCGCGCCCTGGGCCTGGCGCACCTCGGCACGGGCTACGCCCGCCCTAATCCCCTGGTCGGCTGCGTGGTAACGCACCAGAACCGCATTATCGGCGAAGGCTGGCATCGCCAACACGGTGGTCCGCACGCTGAGGTCAATGCCCTGGCAGCGGTGGCCGACCAGGAATTACTAAAATCCAGCCGCGTCTATGTGACCCTGGAGCCCTGCGCCCACCACGGCAAAACGCCGCCCTGCGCCGACCTGCTCATCGAAAAAGGCGTGCCCGAAGTGGTGATTTGCAACGACGACCCGTTTCCGCTGGTGGCCGGGCGCGGCATCGAAAAAATGCGCGCCGCCGGCATCCGCGTCGAAACCGGCCTGCTGGCGGAGGAAGGCCGCTGGCTAAACCGCCGCTTCTTCACCTTCCACGAGAAAAAGCGGCCCTACCTGGTGCTGAAATGGGCCGAAACCGCCGATGGCTTTCTGGCCGGCCCCTACTTCCAGCCCGTCCAAATCAGCAGCCCGCAGGCGGGCCTGCTCACCCACCAGTGGCGGGCCGAGGAAGCGGGCATTCTGGTGGGCACCCGCACCGCCCTGCACGATAACCCCCACCTGAGCGTGCGCGACTGGCCCGGCCCCCAGCCCACGCGCCTCGTTATCGACAAAAACCTGGGCCTGCCGCCCACCCACCACCTGCTCGACGGCTCGCAGCCCACGCTCATCTACACCTACCGCCAGCCCTACCACACCGCCAACCTCGACCACGTCACCCTCTCCGAAGCCGACGACCTCATCCCCCAGGTGCTGGCCGACCTCTACCAGCGCCAGATACAATCCGTGCTGGTTGAAGGCGGCCCCACGGTGCTGAACGCGCTGCTGAACGCGGGCCTGTGGGATGAAATCCGCGTGTTCCGCGCCACGTCCAGGCTGGGCAAAGGCATCGCGGCCCCTCGCCTGGGTTTAAGCGGCTTGCGCAGCCAAACGAACGTTGGCCCCGATGAATTGTTCTGGTACGTGAACGAGCAGTAGCATTGTAGCGTGGACTTTGCGAGTCCGCGCCTGCGCCGGCTGCAATTCCCTTATTTCCCCCACGCGCGGACTCGCAAAGTCCACGCTACAAGCGCACTACTTCTCATGTCCGAAACCCTCGCCCTCGATACCACCCTCACCAAAGCCGCCCAATACCAGCAGCTCCTGCCCCAAATCGAAGCCCTCACCACCGGTGAGCCCGACCTCACTGCCAACCTCGCCAACACGGCCGCCGCCTTGCGCCAGGCCTTCGGCTTTTTCTGGGTGGGCTTTTATGTGGTGAAGGGCGATGAGCTGGTGCTCGGGCCTTTCCAAGGACCTATTGCCTGCACCCGCATTCGCCACGGCAAGGGTGTGTGCGGGGCCAGCTGGGCCCAGGCCCAAACCATTCTGGTGCCCGATGTGGAGGCTTTTCCCGGCCACATCGCCTGCAGCTCCGATTCCAAATCTGAAATTGTAGTCCCGATTATCAAAAACGGCCAGGTGGTGGCGGTCCTTGATGTCGACAGCGACCAGCTCAACGATTTCGACCACCACGACCAGGCCGCCCTGGAGCAGCTAATGCAGCTGGCGGCGCAATGGTTTTAGATTCAGCATCCGTATTTCCCCAAATTCCCTTCGCCCAATTCCCATGAAAAAGCACTTTCATTCCCTCGGCGACTGGCGCCGCAACGTGCTGCTGGTGGCCGCCGCCAGTAGCCTGGGCCTCGGCCTGCCGGCCTGTTCCTCCAACGATACCGTGGAAAGCCGCGCCCAGGAAAACGGGGCCGAAGGCGGCTGGGGCGGCGAAACCTACAGCCAGGGCGTCATCACCGAAATGACCGAAACCAAGCCCGGCGAGTGGAAAATCACCGCCGAGCGCCCCGCCGGCAAGGAGGAAGTGGCCGCCGTGCTGCACCGCCTCGACGGCAAGACCGATACCCTCCAGGGCCAGGCCCTGCAACGCCAGATGCAGGACTACAGCCGCCAAAACCCCGAAAACCGCGCCCAGGGCAACGGCATGATGAACGTGCTGATGTGGAGCGGCATCGGCTTCATGGCCGGCCGGTTCATGACCCCCAACGCCGGCTACTACGCCAACCCCGGCGTGATGCAAAACAACCAGGGCTGGCGCAACAATGTGGCCAGCGAGCGCCAGAGCGGCCGGGGTTTCTTCGGGCGGGGCTTTGGCGGCCGGGGGGCATCGGCTACCGCTGGCATCCAGGAAAGCCGCTCCACGCTGCGCTCGTCGCCCCGGCCCAGCTTCCGCAGCAGTGCGCCGGCCGGGCGCAGCAGCGGTTTCGGCACCCGCGGCGGTTTCCGGGGCTTCGGCGGGTAATTTCAGTGACGAAAGATAACAGGCTGTCATGCTGAGCGGAGTCGAAGCATCTCTACCGCGTAACTAATCAGATTTAGTACAGCAGTAGAGATGCTTCGACTCCGCTCAGCATGACGTTCCTCCACGTCTAATCTCTCATAGAAAATGATAAACCTTCTCCCCCTTCCCGGCGATGTCTCGCCCGCCGTACGCACGCTGGGTTGGGAATGGGCCATTGAGGACGCCTGCCAGAACTACGTGGCCCGCGAGGCCGTGCAGCTTCCCGAAAGCGAGGCGGAAACGCTGCTCCAGGCCGCCGACACGCTTTACGACATGCTGGCACAGGCTATTCCCGACCCTATTCCCGATGAATTTCTGCGGCAGCTGGCTATTCCGGCCAACCTGTGGGAGGCCGTGCGCCACTCCTGGAACGACGAGCGCCACTGGCACCTCTACGGCCGCTTCGACCTGGCCCTGACCACCGACGGTCCCAAGCTGCTCGAATTCAATGCCGACACCGCCACCAGCCTGCCCGAGACCACTGTGGTGCAGTGGGCGAGCCTGGTAGCGGCCGGTCAGTCGGAGGAAGGCCGCCAGGCCAACGGCCTCTTCGAATGCCTCGAAGACCAGTTCCGCCACTGGCGCACCCTGAACAACGACCGCCAGGCCACGCTACTGCTGGTGTACCTGCCCGACAGCGCCGAGGACGAAGCCAACTGCACCGTGCTGGCCGAAGCTGCCCGCACGGCCGGCTTTGCCGACATCTACACCTGCCCCATTGATGCCATGCGTGTGTCGGTTGATGGCGAAGACCGGGGCGTGTGGGCCGAAACGGTGCCCGACCAATGGCAGAAGTTCGACTTTCTGTTCAAGCTGGCTCCCTGGGAGATTCTGGCCGAAGAAGAGCCCGACCTCACCGCCGACCTCACCCAATTGCTGGTCACCCGCGATGTTATTATCGCCAACCCGGCCTACGCGCTGCTTTTCCAGAGCAAAGCCCTGCTCGCGCACCTTTGGAAAACATTCCCCCACCACCCGCTGCTGCTCGAAGCCAGCCTGGAGCCGCTGGCCGGCCACCACGTCCGCAAGCCTATTTTCGGCCGGGAAGGCCAGAACGTGGCCGAAATCCAGCCCGATGGCAGCACCGGCAGCGAAGTTCCGGGTGAGTTTGCCCAGCAGCCCCAGCTTTATCAGCAATGGGCCGAGCTACCCACCGATGCCCAGGGCCGGCGCTACCAGGCCGGCGTGTTCTGGGCCGGCGAAGGCTGTGCCATCGGCTTCCGGCGAGAAGCCGGGCTCATCACTAATCTGTCGGAGTTCGTGCCCCACATCCTTGTCTGAACCGCGGATTTATCGGATTCTTCGGCTTTATCGGATTTTGTGGACGGTGTAAGGGTGCGGCATCACGCTTTACTGTAGCAACAGAAAAGGCCGCTCAATGAGCGGCCTTTTCTGTTGTGTTTTAAATATTCAGTTAAGGAATCGTCTACAAAATCCGATTAATCCGAAGAATCCGATAAATCCGCGGTTCAGACTTTCAGCTGGCAGATAACCGTAGTGCCGCCTTTCACTTTCTGGCCCAGCTCCACTTTCACCTCGGTGTCCATGGGCACGAACACATCGACGCGGGAGCCAAATTTGATGAAGCCGAACTCTTCGCCCTGGGTTACTTCATCGCCCTCGTTCACATACCACACAATGCGGCGGGCCATGGCTCCGGCAATCTGCCGAAAAAGAACCAGCGGGCCCGCATCGGACTCTACCACTACCGTAGTACGCTCGTTTTGGGTGCTGCTTTTGGGGTGCCAGGCCACCAGGTAGTTGCCGGGATGGTACTTGAAATACTTCACGAGGCCCGAAATCGGGTTGCGCGTGACGTGCACGTTGATGGGCGACATGAAGATGCTGATTTGCTTGCGCTCATCTTCAAAATACTCGGGTTCGAACACGTTTTCAATCACCACCACCTTGCCATCGGCCGGGGCTAGTAGCAGGTCTTCGTGCGTGAACAGGTGCCGGAACGGACTGCGGAAGAACTGCAGAATCAGCAAGAAGATAATGACCGTGGCCCCGGCAAACAGCCGGTTCACGAGGTCAGCCCCCTTGTTTAATTGAAATACCAATAGGTTGAGCGCCAATAAAATCAGCAGCGTAACGAACAGGATGCGTCTTCCTTCTTTGTGAATCTTCATAATCGCTGATTTTCGCTGATTAACCGTGATTTCGCTGCTTTCAGCGTAGTCAATCGGCGCAACAATGTGCCGGCAAAGCCGAATAGCCAGGGCAAATTACGGCCAGAAACAGAAAGGGCACGAACCAAGCGGCCCGTGCCCTTCCTATTTATTTAAACAAAATAACAACTACTAAAGCAATTTACCATCTGATAAGTTACTTTTAGTCGCCTGCTTACCGACTAAATTCTCCGTCTGTAATCAGCGGAATCGCGGTTAATCAGCGAAAATCAGTGGTTTAGAAGCCGCCGCGGAACTTGTAGGTCTGGGCCACTTTATCGATGGCAACCACGTAGGCGGCAATACGCATCGGGACGTTATACTTCTGGCTGGTTTCGTACACTTTCTCGAACGCGTCGTTCATGATGCGGTCGGCGCGCTCGGTCACCATGTCCAGGCTCCACTTGAAGCCCTGCTTGTTCTGCACCCACTCGAAGTACGACACCGTGACGCCGCCCGAGTTGGCCAGGATATCGGGCACCACCATGATGCCCTTTTCGTTGATAATCGGGTCGGCCGAGGCCGAAGTGGGGCCGTTGGCCCCTTCCACGATGAGCTTGGCCTTGATGTTGTGGGCGTTGTGCTCGGTGATAACGTCTTCGACGGCGGCGGGCACGATTACGTCTACGTCCGAAGTCAGCAGGTCGTTTGGGTCCATCGGCGTAGCGCCTTCGAAGCCTTCCAGACGGCCGTTATGGGCATTTTTAAACGCAATGGCGTCGTCGATGTTGATGCCGTTCTCGTTCCAGTAAGCCCCCGAGATATCGGAAACACCCTTGATTTTCACACCCTCGGCGTGCAGCAAAGTGGCAGCCCACGAGCCCACGTTGCCGAAGCCCTGCACGGCGGCCGATACTTCGGTCGGCTTCAGGCCCAGCTTTTTCAGCGCGGCCAGGGTCGATACCATTACGCCGCGGCCGGTGGCCTCGGTGCGGCCCAGCGAGCCGCCCATTACCAGGGGCTTGCCGGTGACCACGGCGGGCGAGGTCATGCCGTTGGTTTTCGAGAATTCGTCCATCAGCCACGCCATTTCGCGGGGGCCGGTGCCCATGTCGGGAGCCGGAATGTCGCGGTCGGGGCCGAATACGTCTTTCAGGGCCAGGGTGTAACCGCGGGTCATGCGCTCGATTTCGCCGGCGCTCATCTTGGTGGGGTCACAGATGATGCCGCCTTTGGCCCCGCCGTAGGGAATGTCGACCACGGCGCACTTCCAGGTCATCCAGGCCGCGAGGGCCTTCACCTCGTCGAGGTGCACATTGATATCGTAGCGAATACCGCCCTTGCTCGGGCCCAGAATGGTGTTGTGGATAACGCGGTAGCCTTCAAACACATGAATCTTGCCATTGTCCATCGTCACCGGAATGTTGACGATAACCTGCTTGTCAGGGGCTTTAAGAACGTCGTAGGTCGCTTCGTCGAGGCCGAGGATTTCGGCGGCGATGTTGAAGCGCGACATCATTGATTCGAGCGGGTTCTCGCGGTCCATTATTGGAGCCGGCTCTTTATACACGGTATGAGCTGCCATTCGGGATGTGGGTTAGGAAAGTGTTGGGTGGGAGTATGCGTTCGGTTTAGGGCCGCAAAGATATTGCTTTTGGGGTAGTAGCGCGGACTTTGTAGTCCCCATATCCGTTGAGCCCTCCGGACGCAGACTACAAAGTCCGCGCCACTACCCGGCCAGCAGCAGCAGCAGCGCCAGCACCGGCAGCACCAGCAGAAACGCATCGAACCTGTCGAGCAGGCCGCCGTGGCCGGGCATGATGCTGCCCGAGTCCTTCACCCCCACGCTGCGCTTGAGCATGGACTCGGCCAAGTCGCCGAGGGGCGCGAACACGGCCACCACACTAGCGGCTACGAGGCGGTGCGTGAGGGACATATCGGGCAATAAATAGCCCAGTGCCCAGCCCACTATCAGCGTCAGGACGAAGCCGCCGGCCCAGCCTTCCCAGGTTTTGCCAGGCGAGATTTTGGGAGCCAGCTTGTGCTTGCCGAAGGTTTTGCCGGCGGCGTAGGCCCCGATGTCGGAAGCCCATATGAGGAAGAGCAGGGCGAAGATGCGGCGGTAGTCGTAGGTGTTTTGAACGAACGCCAGCGCATTCAGCCCACTCATAGGTAAGCTCACATAAAATAGCCCGGATAGAATAGCTCCAATATTGGCAAAAGGCTTCCCATTATCCGGCCATTGGATAATTTCCCGGATTATCAATACCACCATCAGAAGTGCTCCAATCACCATCCACAAGTACACAACCCCACCCGCACTTAGAAACCAATAAGAAGCTGGCAGAGGCATTCCTTGCGGCAATGCTAGCAATGGAGGGTAAAGTGTCCACCCATTTTGCCATCCAAGAATTGGAGCGTAAAAAGAGTAGCCAACAGTCAGATGGATGGCTCCAAAAACTATAATTCCAACTCCAATCCCTATCCACGTAGCCGGCGCGTAGCCGCCCGCCCGCATCATGCGGTAAAACTCCCACAGCATCACAGCCTGCACGGCGGCGAAAAACAGCCCAAACGTCCAGGGGCTGAACCAGACGCTGCCCAGCAGCATGGCCGCCCCGATGAGGCCGTAGATGATGCGCAGGCGCAGGTTGCTGGGGCCGGCGGGCGTGGCGGCGGCTTCGGAAGAAACGGAGGTAGTCGGAGGCGTAGAGTCGGCCAAGTTGGGCGGGATGTAGAGACGCAATATCTTGCGTTTCGTCGTTGCTGATGTTGTTTAGTTGGTGCGGTTGTGGTCGTTACGAATGCGCGGTTGTGGTCGTTCAATGCAAGCTGTTCAACGACGAGACGCAATCAGGTGTCGATACCGCGCTCGACTACACCCTCGCGGCTGAGCGTGAGCATGGCGGTGGGCGCGGCCGGGGCCGTCATCCGCTGATACAGGAAATAGAGCAGGCCGGCCGAGAGCAGCAGCGAAGGCAGCACCAGCGTCCAGGGCAGCGCGTCGTTGGAATCGGGGTCGAAGCCCCAGCCGAACTGGCCGCGCTGAGCGAGGTAAAGAATGAGGAGCTGGAAGGCATTCTGGGTGAAGTGGGCGGCCATGCTCACCAGAATATTGCCGCTCCAGAGGTAGAGGTAGCCCAGCACCAGCCCCAGCACGAAGCGTGGCACAAACCCAAAAAACTGAAAGTGAATGGCCGAAAAAATGGCCGCCCCCAGCCACACGCCCAGGTGCGGCGAGAACCAGCGCACCAGGTTTTTTTGAATCACGCCCCGAAACACCAGCTCCTCGGCCACGGCCGGCACCACGGCAATCACGAGCACACCCACCCAAAACCGCCCGGCCGAGCTGAACCGCGTGAGAAACTTGGTGAGCACGGCCGCCTTGTCTTCGCTGGCCCGCGCCCACACCTCAAAATCGTGCAGCGCAGCCGGGAAATGCACCCCCGCATTCCAGGCAATGAGCGTGGACATAAAGGGCAGAATGACTACGATGAGCACGGCGGCCGCCAGCAGCCACCAGCCCGCCCCCAGCCGGCGCGGACTGAAATACTCGGCCCAGCCGTAGCCCAGCGCCGAGGCCAGCAGCAGGCCGCCGCCCGTGCCCGCGCAAAACAGCACCACGCCCTGCGCCATCATCAGCAGGCCCCAGGCCTGCGGGTAGGCGGTGGGGTTGGCCAGTACCGCAATGGCCTCCGGGGCCGATAATCCAAAGCCCAGCTTCGCCCAGGCAAAGATGACGGCGTAGCCCACGCAGAACCCCGCGCTAATCAGGGCCAGCAGCACCAGTATCTGAAGGCCAGGGTGCAGCGTGCGGGGCAGGAAACCTTTCATAGCGGGGTGCAAGTTGGGAAGGGCGTAAATTTGACCGCGGATTTAACGGATTTTAACGGGTGGAAACGGATTATTGGTGGTTCCGCTGTTTCTCCGCACCCGCCCGTCGTTCGGCTTCGGTTCTGCAAATGACGTTAAATCTGTAAGAATCCGCATTTATTCCCGGTTATTACCCAAGTCTGCACATCGGGGCAGAGCCACAATAAACCTGTTCCATTCGTTAAAATCCGTTAAATCTGTGGTCAACATCGGTCCCAACATCCAGCTTCCCGACTTCCCGCTCCTGCTCGCGCCCATGGAAGACGTGAGCGACCCGCCCTTCCGCGCCGTGTGCAAGGCCCACGGGGCCGACCTGATGTACACCGAGTTTATCTCCTCGGAAGGCCTGATTCGGGCCGCCGCCAAAAGCCGGAAGAAGCTGGATATCTTCGATTACGAGCGGCCCATCGGCATTCAGCTCTTCGGCTCCGACGTGGACACGATGGGCGAGTGCGCGGCCATCAGCACCGAGGCCGGGCCCGATTTGATTGACATCAACTATGGCTGCCCGGTGAAGCAGGTGGCCTGCCGGGGCGCGGGCGCGGCCCTGCTCCAGGACATCCCCAAAATGGTGCTCATGACCGCCGCCGTGATACGCCACACCCACCTGCCCGTGACCGTGAAAACTCGCCTGGGCTGGGACGAGGGCACCAAAAACGTGGAAGAAGTGGCCGAGCGCCTGCAGGACGTGGGCATTGCGGCCCTCACCGTGCACGGCCGCACCCGCGCCCAGCTCTACAAGGGCGATGCCGACTGGCGGCTCATCGCCAAAATCAAGGACAACCCGCGCATCAAAATCCCGATTTTCGGCAACGGCGACATCACCTCGCCCGAAAAAGCCCTCGAATACAAAACCCGCTACGGCGTGGACGGCGTGATGATTGGCCGGGCCAGCATCGGCTACCCCTGGATTTTCCGGGAGGTGAAGCACTACGTGGCCACCGGCCAGTTGCTGGCCCCGCCCACGCTGGAAGAGCGGGTGGCCGCCTGCCAGATGCACTTCGACCGCAGCATCGAGTGGAAAGGCCCGAAAGTGGGCATCTTCGAGATGCGCCGCCACTACGCCCACTATTTCCGGGGTCTGGAAGGCGCTAAAGCCTGGCGTACCAGCCTGGTGAATGCCGAAACCCCGGCCGACGTGCTGGAAATTTTGCAGGAAATTGCGGCTAGCGAGGCGGTGCTGGTGGGCTAAGATTTTTATCCGGGACGGCAGGGTACAACAGAACGTCATGCTGAGCTTGCCGAAGCATCTCTACCGGGGAAGTAATTATTTACTACTGCAGTAGAGATGCTTCGGCAAGCTCAGCATGACGTTCTCATTTTTTCTACAACAACGCGTTAATGTCTCCGATTTACGACCAAAAATCCCGCATAAAATTTCTGGTAGCGGCGCTGGCCCTGCTCATTGGCGCGGCCACTGTCATCTATACCAACTGGCTGGTGCAGCGCGTATCGGCCCGCGAGCAGCAGCAGATTCAGCTCTACGCCAAGGCCCAGGAGTTCATCATCAACTCGGAATCGGATTCGAATACGTTGTTCGTTTTCAATGAGATAATTGATGCGAATGCCACGATTCCGGTTATTCTCAGCAGCGATGGCAAGGATGTTATCGGCGCTAAAAACATCACCATGCCGGCCCACCTCTCCCCCGCCGATTCGGTGACGCTGCTGGGCAGCGAATTGCTGCTCATGCGGCAGCAGCACCCGCCCATTGTGGTGAAGCTGGGAGCCGGGCAGGTGAACTATATTTTCTACCGCGACTCGCAGCTGCTGCAGCAGCTGCGCACCTACCCGCTGGTGCAGGTGGTGGTGATTGGCTGCCTTGGCATTATTGCCTATTTCGCGTTCAGCGCCTCGCGCCGGGCCGAACAAAACCGCGTGTGGGTGGGCCTGGCCAAGGAAACCGCCCACCAGCTGGGCACGCCGCTCAGCAGCCTGGTGGGCTGGCAAAACTACCTGCGCGACTCCGACCGGTTCAAGGATGAGCCCATCGTGGAGGAGCTGGGCAAGGATATTCGACGCCTCGAAATCATTACCGAGCGGTTCAGCAACATCGGCTCGGTGCCCGTGCTGAAGGACGAAAACCTGTACCACACCACCCGCAACGCTATCGAGTACCTGCAAAGCCGGGTATCGAAAAAGGTAATTTTCACCATTGAAACCGACCTGCCGTTCGACACGCCCGCCCGCATCAACGTGCCGCTGTTCGACTGGGTCATCGAAAACATCTGCAAAAACGCCGTGGATGCCATGGAAGGCCGCGGCTCCATCACGCTGCACCTGCGGCGGGTGCGCACGCGCCGCACCTGGTACCGGCGCGGGGCCCCGCCCCGGCAGGTAGCCGTCGACATTACCGACACGGGCAAGGGCATTCCCAAAAACAAGCTCGATAGGGTATTCATGCCCGGTTTCACCACCAAGAGGCGCGGCTGGGGCCTGGGCCTGGCCCTGGCCAAGCGCATCATCGAGAACTACCACGAAGGCAAGCTCTTCGTGAAATGGAGCGAAATGGGCCGCGGCACCACGTTCCGCGTAGTGCTGAATCAGTAGCCGGTTCTGTCATTGCGAGGCCGCAGGCCGTGGCAATCCGTCCTATCAAAGCCAGACACTTTACTTAAAGCGAGAAGCCTCGGAACTGCGCAGTTCCGGGGCTTGTCACGTTTCAGGGCTGGTCGTGTTGAGAGGACGGATTGCTTCGTCGTGCCTCCTCGCAATGACAGCGTTGCCCTTTACCGGTTCGTAATTTCCACGTAGGCGTTACCGGTAACGGGCTGGCCGTGGTGGGTGCCGGTTACGCGGCACATGCCTTCCCAGTAGTTCAGCTTCAGCACTTTGAACAGGCGCAGGTTCAGCTCCTGATTGGGGATTAGCGGGGTCACGGTGAGGTCGTAGCCTTTGCCGGGTACGGTGAGGTGCCAGGTGGCAGGGTATTTCTTTTTCGAGGTGGGGCTGGTCCAGTACGTGAGGGGCTCCAGCTTAAAGTCGGTTTCGGCGAGGTGCAGGTTTTCGCCCTTGGCTCCAAAGTGCGAGCCGCCGCCGATGTGCTGGCTGGTTTTAGTATTGTGTACGGTGTAGACCATCAGCTCCTCGCGGGTCTGGTCGATTTGCAGGCTGAGCCAGTCCCAGGCCACGTTTTTCTTATTTACGCCGCCGCAGTTCCACTGCCGGTCATACCACAGCTCGCCGGTTACCTGGTGGGTTTCGCCGGCTACTTCGATGGTTCCCGTGGCGGCCAGGCGCGGGTAGGAATAGTAGCCCGCCTGGGCTACGGGGCCATATTGCTCGTAGCCGGTGCCGCCGTGCAGCAGCACGGGCTTGGCCGGCGTGGTGCTGAGGCTGATGGCCTGGCCGGCCTTATTCGGCCCGGTGGCCACCATGCGGGCCTGCAGCTGGTAGCGGCCTTCCTGGCCGGTGAGGGTCCAGGTTTGGTCGGCTTTCGCCTGGCTCAGGTTGATGGGGAGCGTGGCGGTGAGCGGCGCGGCGGTTTTGCCCAGCTGGTAGTCGTAGCGAAACTGCTGGGTCTGCGGGTCGCTCAGGGCGAAGTTCACCATCTGGTAATCCTGCTTGCCGTTGGGGTTGAAGTGGAAGAAAACGTATTCCACGCCGAAAGTCTGGCCGGTGGTCACGTCCTTGAGGTGGCCGGTGAAATACCACCACTCCAGCGAGTTTTTGGGATGCGGGGCTTCTTCGAGCGGCAGCTGGGCCACGCCGGGAAACAGGTCGTGCTTGGTAGTGGGCTTGAGGGGAATGCAGGCAGTAGCCAGCAGGCAAACGAGGGCAATACGCAAAACTTTCATACTCTGGGAAAAGGCTTTCCGGGGCAGAAAAGTTTAGCGGCGGCTACTTCACTGGTGGGGTCACGGGTGGCTCGGGCATCCGCATCTTGCCCATAATCTGGCCCCGGTTGGGCACCGACTCCAGGCGCACTACCAACGGCGTGGGCCGGGGCGTGGCGCGGACGTCAAGTTTCACCGTCTGCTCCTGAAAGTCGAAGGGGCTGCCCACAAACTTCAGCGCCACCTTGCCGCCCACGATGGGCCCCCAGCCGGGAGCCATCACCAATTCAAACCGCCCCTCGGCATCCGTGACGGTGCCAAACTGGGTGTCGTTGATAAAAACGCTGACCTGCGGCACGGCCGTTTTGCTGGCCCCGTCCAGCACCTGGCCCCGGATGATTATCTGCTGCGACTCGGCAGCAGCCGGGCCAGATGCGGCCGCCGTGGCCTGCGCGGGCAGCTGCTGGGGCGGGTTGGTGGTGCAAGAGGTAACGGGGTGCCAACCCAGCAGCGCCAGCCCGGCCAGCAACCACTGCCGCCAGCGAGTGGCGCCAGCCGGCACTACCTGGCTGGCATTGGCCAGCACGCACACCGGCCGCCCCCCGCGCCGCGCCAGAAACGCCAGTACCTCGGCCTCGCTGAGACGGGTGAAGTCCACGACTTCGGTTTGGCAGACCCCGCAGTGGCGGCCGTCGGCGGTGGGGCGCATGGCGGCCCAGGGTTGGGCGCAGGGAGTCGGAATGGAAATCGAGGGAGTAGCCATGCACCTAAGGTATCGGTTTTGGAGAAAGCGAGGGGTTGCCCGGGTTTCAGCCGCGTTGGAAGGGGCGCGTAAGCCAGTATTTCCCCCAGTAGTAGAAGCGGCGCGGGTACCAGGGAGCGGGCGGCAATTTGCTGGGTGGCAACCGGCAAACCACAACTTCGCCCAACATGCCCTTCACATCAGCTTGAAGCTGAAACCTGTGCTCCTCCCCCGCGGCTTTGGTTACGAGCTGTCGCTCCTGCGTCACATAGCCCACCGACGATACCGTGATGCTAACGCCCGCCGCTTCTGCCAGCTGCGGGGGAATAGCCAACTCGAACGTGCCGTCGGCGCGGGTGCTGGTTCCGATGGTGGTGCCTTTGAGCAGGACCGTGACGCCCGGAAGTGCCTCGTTGTTGGAGAAATCGGTAATAACGCCGCGCAGCACCAGCGGCAAGGCTACCGTCGGTTTCATTATCTGACTGCTAACCATTCCCATCGTAATTAACCTGTGCGCTGTTTCTGGCCGCCCAATGGTGACCGGTGGCTTTTGTATCTGCAAGGGCAGGAGGTCGGGCGTGGCCGGAGTTTCGACTGCCTTGGCGGGCACAGCGGGTACGGGGCCGCCCCAGTAGCGAGTGCGCCATTCGGCGGGAGCCTGCGCGTGGGTTGCCACACCATTGCTTTCCCGCAGTCCCCACACCGCCACGGCGGCCGCCAGCCAGGCCCGCCACCGCGTGGGGGCAGCCAGGGCGGCGCGCTGCAACGGCCGCTCCAGCTGCCCCGCCGCGAAGCGCCCGCAGGTGCGGCCACTCACGGCTCCGGCCAGGAAGGCCAGAATTTCGGCGTCGGTTTTCAGGGTGAAATCCACCACGGTTTTCTCGCAGGCGGCGCAGTGGCGGCCGGCAACAGTAGGAGTCATCGCGGCCCAGCTTTGGTGGCAGGGCTGCGGAATAGTGAGCGAAACAGGTTGGCGCATGAGCTGGCGGGCAATGAATTCATGCTGTTGATGCCAGCCCATCCAGGAATGCACACTTCACGCGGCAAAACCTCGTAACTTGAATAGCATTTCCACCGCTTAAGCCCTTCCCACATGAAAATTATTATTCAACTGGCGCTGCTGATGTTGCCCTTGCTGACCCAGGCCCAGGTACTCAGCACGGGCGGCGTGGGGCTGGAATTTCCGGCTCCGGCCGCGCCCCGGCAGGGGCATTTCCTGGCGGGAGCCTACGTGTCGGGCAGCTACGCGCCGGTGCTGGCGACGGGCGCGGTGGGCTACTCCGTGCAGCCCTACCTGCGCTACGTGCTGGGCACCGGCGAGCGGGCCCGGGCCTTCGTGCAATACAACCTCTCGCCCTACTTGGTGCAGGCCTATGGCAGCGCGGCCCCGCTGGCCGGGCCGGGAGCCGAGGGCCGGTTTGCCAACCCATTGTTTGCCCCGCTGCCGTTACGTGGGCCGGCGGGCTACGGCTACAATACCTACAGCAGCGGCTTGGGCAGCCTGTCGGTAGGGGTGCCGGTGCGGGTGGGCGGCGGCTCGATGATGGTGCACGTGGGCGGCAGTTTAGTGAGCGGGCTGCTCGGCGGCCCCCTGCGCTAGCGGGGGCGGCGGCGAAGGCGATTTGGGCCGCAACCCGCGCCGGGGCATTATCTTTTCGCCCCCAAACCCGCTTCCCACTCCTGCATGAGTTCCGAAAAGTCCCTGTTTCGCCGCAAAACCATCGCGGCCATCCTGCAAAATCCCCCGGCCGACCACGAAGGCCACTCCTCCCCCGGCGGCCTCGAGCGCCACCTCACCGTACGCGACCTCACGGCGCTGGGCATCGCGGCCATCATCGGGGCCGGTATCTTCAGCACCATCGGCAAGGCCAGTTTAGATGGCGGGCCGGCCGTGTCGCTGCTGTTCGTTTTCACGGCCATTGCCTGCGCGTTTTCGGCGCTGTGCTACGCGCAGTTTGCGGCTACAATCCCGGTTAGCGGCTCGGCTTACACTTACGCTTACGCCTCGTTTGGCGAGCTCACGGCCTGGATTATCGGCTGGGCGTTGATAATGGAATACGCGGTGGGCAACATCGTGGTGGCCATTTCCTGGTCCGATTACTTCACCGGGCTTATGGATGGCATTGGCGTCCACATCCCACTCTGGCTCACGATGGGCACGCAGACTGGCCATGCGGGTTACGAGGCCGTGATGACCCTGATGCAGGCCGGCCGGCCGCTGGCTGAGGCCACGCCCGCCCAGCTCGAAGGCTACAAGGCCTGGACCACGGCCCCGGAGCTGTTCAACGGCTTCCACCTGGTTATCGACCTGCCGGCTTTCGCCATCACCGTAGCCATCACGGCGCTGGTCTACATCGGCATCAAGGAAAGCAAAAACGCTTCTAACCTGCTGGTTTTATTGAAGTTGATTATCGTTTTCATCGTCATCGCGGTGGGCGCGTTCTACGTGCAGCCGGCCAACTGGACGCCCTTCGCCCCCAACGGCGTGGGCGGCGTGCTCAAGGGCGTGTCGGCGGTATTCTTCGCCTACATCGGCTTCGATGCCATCTCGACCACCGCCGAGGAGTGCAAGAACCCGCAGCGCGACCTGCCCAAGGCCATGATGTACGCCCTCATCATCTGCACGGTGCTGTATGTGATTATCACGCTGGTGCTTACGGGCATGGTGCCCTACACCAAGCTCGGGGTGGGCGACCCGCTCTCGTTCGTGTTTGCCGAGGTGGGCCTGCCCAAGCTTTCGGGCCTGGTGGCGGTGAGCGCCGTGTTTGCCATGGCCTCGGTGCTGTTGGTGTTTCAGCTGGGCCAGCCGCGCATCTGGCTCACCATGAGCCGTGACGGCCTGCTGCCCAAGATTTTTTCGCGTATTCACCCGCGCTTTCACACGCCGTCGTTCGCTACCATCGTCACGGGCTTTTTCGTGGCGGTGCCGGCGCTCATTCTCAACATGGATTTGGTGGTTGATTTGACCAGCATCGGCACGCTGTTCGCGTTTGCGCTGGTGTGTGGCGGCATCCTCATCATCGACCCTTATGGCCGTTCCGAGGCCCGCTTCAAGGTGCCTTACATCAACGGACAGTGGCTGGTGCCGCTGATTCTGGCGGTGGGCGCGTTCCTCGTCGTGCGCTACAACCCGGCCGGTAACCAGGAATTCCTGCTCGACGTGAGCGGCCAACGCGGCTGGCTGCAAACCGAGGCCGTGGGCGGCCACATCACCGGCGGCTTCGCCCACCAGATTCCGACGCTGGTGTTCTTCCTGTTCTGCATCGGCCTGTCGGTGCTGTCCTTCCGCAAGAAATTCTCGCTGCTGCCGGTGCTCGGCCTGCTCATCAACCTGTACCTGATGACGCAGCTCGGCATCAGCAACTGGACGCTGTTCTTCGTGTGGCTGCTCATTGGCCTGGCCGTGTATTTCGGGTATGGCTACAAGAACTCGAAGCTGGGCCAGGATAAGGTGCTGGTAGCGTGAGCTGAGTTGGTTTCGAGTAATTGAAAAAGCCTGGGCTGCGTGAGCGACTCAGGCTTTTTCAATTTTGGCAGAACGGTTACTTATCATTTAAGTTGTTAGTCATTAAGTTGTTATTCATTAGTTATCAGTTGTTGGTAGGATGACAATTGCCTGACTGACAACTAACAACTGACAACCCGTTTACTTTTGAACGACTGCTTAGTGAATTTTCCGGTGCGGTAAGCTTGCTTCAGGACAGCTTTTAGCGCGGCCCCACCGCCGGCCCCTGCAAGGCGGCGGTCACGGCATCGAGCCGCCGCACCAGCTCTTCGTTGCTGGGGAAGAAGGGGCGCAGCTCGGCGGGCAGCGTATCGGTGAGGGTGTAGGTGGCTACGCCGATGGGCTTGTTCACGTCGCGCAGCGCGAACTCGACCACCGTACGCTGCTTGCTTTGGCAGATGATGATGCCGATGCTGGGCTGCTCGTGCGACTTTTTCACCTTGTCGTTTAGCAGGGAGAGGTAGAAGTTCATCTTGCCCGCGTATTCGGGTCGGAACTCGGTTATTTTCAATTCGACGGCCACGAGGCATTGCAGTTCGCGGTGAAAGAGGAGCAAGTCCACGAAGTACTCCTGGTCTTCCAGCTCCAGCCGATACTGGTTGCCGATGAAGGTGAAGTCGCCGCCCATCTCAATCAGAAAGCGGCGCACATTGCCCAGCAGGGCCTGCTCCAGCTCGTATTCGGAATGCTCGGCCGCCAGGCCCAGGAAGCCGAACGTGTACTCGTCTCGGAGGGCCAGCACGGCGGCGGGCAGCTGCGGTGCCGGCAGGGTATCGGTGAAATTGCTTTGGGCCAACACCGTGCTTTCGTAAGCA
Source organism: Hymenobacter antarcticus (assembly GCF_039539545.1). Taxonomy (NCBI): domain Bacteria; kingdom Pseudomonadati; phylum Bacteroidota; class Cytophagia; order Cytophagales; family Hymenobacteraceae; genus Hymenobacter; species Hymenobacter antarcticus. The sequence goes on from NZ_BAABDI010000017.1 coordinate 21,778, forward strand.
CGGGCCTTGAGCTGCTGGGCCAGCACGGACTTGGTCCAGTTGTGGCGACGGGTTTGCACCGTATAGAACAGCCGCTCATGCGCGTCTTTACACTTGCTCATGATGAGCAGGTGCTTGGCCCAGCTGATTTCTGCAACCAGTGGTTGCAGAATTTCATTGGTGCTGTACTCCAATAAAAATCACGCATATACCAGAGGTTCCGCGATGAAAACCCGCTCATCCCCACAAACTCCGTTTGCAGGTCGCGGGCCAGGGTTTCCACAATACTTTTACCCCAGCCGTGTTGCTGCTGGCGCTCGGCGATGAGGCGGCCCAGGTCCCAGTAGAGCTGCATTTGCTGCTGGTTTACCTGCTGCAAGGCCCGGTATTGGGCTTCGCGCACGCGCTGCTTGATGTCGGTGAGCAGATGGTGGTAGTCGGTCGGGGCTAGGTTCATGGCCCCAAGATAGGGGCAAAGGTTTCGCGCAGGCGCTTGGCCTTTGCAGACAATATCAGTACTTGCGGCAAGTACATTCTCCCCATCTCCCGCGCATGAATCCCGGCACCACCTCCTTCCTCACCCTACGCCTGCACGGCACCATCCCCGCCGCCACCAGCCGCGAGCTGAAAGCCGCGCTGCACCAGGCTCAAGAGGCCGGCACCGACCACCACCGCGCCCAAAAGCAGTTTTTCGCCCGGTTCGATGCCGTGCTCGACCGCGCCCCCATCGGCCCGAACTACTTCGAGAACGAGAAAATAGCCGAGGTGCTGGCCGGCGAAATCATGATGCTGGAGGAAACCGGCTTCACCATCCACGGCTTCGCCATTCTGCCCAATCACGCCCACGTCGTGCTGCATTTGCCGGCCAGCAGCAACCTGTCCTTCGCCAAAGCCCTCGACCTGCTGCACCTGCGCACGGGTGCCAATTGCCGCCGTCTGGTGCGCCCCAAGCTCCCGCCCGAAGCCGAGTTCTGGCAGGTGGGCTGGTTTAATTACGAAGTGCGGGACGAGGCCGAACTGACGCGGGTGCTGGCCTACGTGCGCGGCAATGCCCGCCAGGCCGGCCTGGCCGGGCGGTTTCAGGCGTGGCCTTACGTAAACGAGTAACGGCCGTTAAGCAGCAGAGTGTAGCGCGGACTTTGTAGTCCGCGAGTCTGCGCCGTTACAACCCTGAATGGAGCAGACTCGCGGACTACAAAGTCCGCGCTACACCCCCGGCGTTGCTTGAACGAAGACACTGCGTAACGTCAGTTAGTAACGGCATAATTGCCACCCTCAAACCAAGAAGCCGCCACCACCACGTATATCCCGGCCGGGGCCGCAGCTCCGGCTACCTATGCGCCCATTATTTCTTCTGTTTCTAACGCTGTCGGGCTTTGGCAGCCATGCGGCCCCCGTGCCGGCCGATACGCTGCACCCCATCGGGCCCGACCGGCTGCTGAGCTACACGTACGCGAACGACCTGTTTTTTCGCACCGATTACTACTTCACCCAGGGCATGACCCTCACGCTGGTGCATCCGGCGCTGGCCCGCCTGCCGGTGCGCCACCTGCTGCTTGGCGGCCCGCGCGGCAGCACGCAGTATTATGGTATTCGGCTGCGTTACGACGGGTTTACGCCCCTGCGCATTCAGGACCCGTTCGTCCGGGTCGGCGACCGGCCGTATGCGGCGTACGGCTACGCGTCTTTCTTCCGCATCAGCAGCCAGCCGGCCCGGCACCAGCGGCTGACTACGGCGCTGGAGCTGGGCTTTATCGGCCCGGCCGCGGGCGGCAAGGAGCTGCAAACCGCCATCCACCGCGTCACGGGCAACGCCGAGCCCCGGGGCTGGGACTTCCAGATTCGCAACGCCCCCATCGTAGGTTACCGCGTGGCTTTCGACAAACAGCTGGCCGCCGCTCCGGGTCACATTGAGTTGTTGGGAACCACCGAAGCGTCGCTGAGCACGCTTTATACCTATGCCAGCACCAGCCTGCGCCTGCGAGCGGGGCAGTTTAATCCTTATTTCAACAGCCTGAGCTCGACGGGTCCCAGTGGCTGGCAGGTGTACGGCCAGGCCTCTTTAGAAGGCCGCCTCATTGGCTACGATGCCACGCTGCAAGGCGGCGTTTTCACCAATAACGACCCTTACACGCTGACCGCCGGCACCCTGCGCCGGACGGTACTGCGCAGCTCTGGCAGCGTGGTGCTGACGCACGAGCAGCTGAGTTTCGAGGCCACCGCAACCTGGACATCGCCGGAGTTCACAGGCGGCCGTTCGCACCGTTGGGGGCTGTTGGGCGTGACGATGGGGTTTTAGGCAACTGCCGTTACGCAGTGCCTTCGTTCAAGCGACGCTGGGGTGTAGCGCGGACTTTGTAGTCCGCGAGTGGAACCGTTGAACTCGCGGACTACAAAGTCCGCGCTACACCCCAGCGTAACGGCAGTTAGGTAATTATCATCATGCAGCACTATTCTGCATCTCTGCCTCGGTCATTTAGCCCGGTGAATAATCAGCACGCCGGCCAGAATAACCCCCATACCGAGCAAATGCCAGAGGTTGAAGGCCTCGCCATCGAGCGCGCCCCAGGCCAGGGCCACAACGGGAATGAGGTAGGTACTAGATGAGGCGAATAGGGCCGTGGATTGCTGAATCAGCTTGTTGAACAGCACCATGGCCACCGCCGTGCTCATGGTAGCCAGCAGTGCGATGTAGCCAAACGCCGTCCACGCGCCCGGCACCGTGGCCAGCTTGTGCAGAAACCCCGTGCCCAGCAGCAGATAGGCCAGCGCCGGCCCACCGATGAGCAGCAATAGCACGGCCGTCACGGCCATGGGCGTCATGCCCCCCAGTTTGTGCTTGATGACGTTCACGCTCACGCCGTAGCCGATGGTGGCAATCAGGATATAAATCCCGTACCAGGCATTGCCCTCGCCGGTCGGCGTATCGGTGCCGCCGCTGCCGCCGAGCAGCAGCATCACCACCGTGCCCACCAGGCCCAGCGCAATGCCCAACACCCGCAGGCCCGTGAGCCGCTGCCCAAACAGCAGCGCGCCCACCAACAGCGTAAAAACCGCCGTGAGGGCATTGAGCACGCCCGCCAGCCCCGAGGCCAGCTTGGTTTCGGCGTAGGCAAACAGGAAAGCCGGAATCAGCGTGCCCACCACTCCGCTCAGGCCCAGCCACTTGAAGCGGCTGCGCTCCACGCTGCCCACGTGGCGCAGGGCAAACGGCAGCAGCAGCAGCGCCGCCACGCTCACGCGGGTAGCGCCCAGCTCCAGGGCCGAAAACACCAGCAGTCCCTTTTTCATCAGAATAAACGACGTGCCCCAGATGGCCGCCAGCGCCAGCAGCAGCATCCAGGCCACGGGCGAGGTAACGCCGGGGCCGGCCGCGCCCGCCGGGGCCGGAGCCGCCGTTTCGCTCGTATTTCCGGCCTCCCCCGAAGCAACCGCGGCCGACCTGGAATCGAGTGAAGAATGGGCAACGGATGGGTTTGTAGGCAGCATGGTGCAAAGGTACGAGACCCCGCACGGCGACTAATAGGATAAATGTGGGGCCACCCGAACCGGAGTACCGGCTGGGCTGTTTCATTCTTGCCGATTCCTGCCGTAATTTTGTAGTCCGGTTTCGTGCCGATTCTATTTATGTCGCATCCGTTCAAGGCCGTCAGCCTCTCCTTTAAGAAAGCTCCGCTCGATATCCGGGAGCTGCTTTCGCTGGATGAGGCCGCTTGCCGCCGCTTCCTGCACACGCTGCACCACGATTTGGGTCTGTCCGACCTGCTCGTGCTGAGTACCTGCAACCGCACCGAGGTATACTACGCCGCCGAGGACGACCGCAGCCGCGAAATCATCCTCGCCCTCGGCGACCTCAAAAGCCGCCCCGACGTGGGCCAGTTCCTCCCCTATTTCGACCTGCTGCCCGAGGCTGACGCCGCCGTGCAGCACCTCTTCGAAGTAGCGATGGGCCTCGACGCCCAGGTGGTGGGCGACCTGCAAATCAGCAATCAGGTAAAGATGGCCTACCAGTGGGCCGCCGATGCCGACGCCGCCGGCCCTTTCCTGCACCGCCTCATGCACACGGTGTTTTTCACCAACAAGCGCGTGCAGACCGAAACCAGCTTCCGCGACGGGGCCGCCTCCATAAGCTACGCCGCCCTGGAACTGGTCGAAGAGCTGACCGCCGACGTGGCGAACCCGCGCGTGCTGGTAGTGGGCCTGGGCGAAATCGGAGCCGACGTGTGCCGCCACCTGGCCGCCAGCAAGGCCTTCAGCGACATCACCATCTGCAACCGCACCCGCGCCAAGGCCGAGGCCCTGGCCGAAGAGTGCGGCATGCGCATCGTCGATTTCGAAGACCTGGTGCCCGCGCTCAAGGAGGCTGATGTCATTATCTCGTCCATCAACCGCGCCGAGCCCTTTTTCACCCGTGAGCTGGTGCAGAACCTCGACGTGCTCAGCTTCAAGTTCTTCGTCGACCTAAGCGTGCCCCGCAGCATTGCCACCGAAGTGGAGCAGGTACCGGGCGTGCTGGTCTACAACATCGACGCCATCCAGAGCAAGGCCTCGGCCGCCCTACAAACCCGACTCGCGGCCGTACCGCAGGTGCGGGCCATCATCGCCGAAAGCACCGCCAGCCTCAGCGACTGGGCCAAAGAAATGATGGTGTCGCCCCTCATCCAGAAGATGAAGGCCAACCTCGAAACCCTGCGTCAGGAAGAGCTCGACCGCTACCAGAAACGCGCCACCCCCGCCGAAAGCAAGCTCCTCGACGAAGCCACCCGCTCGCTGATGCAAAAGATTCTCAAGCAGCACGTGCTGCACCTGAAATCGGCCTGCAAGCGCGACGAGGCCGATAAATTAGTAGCCATGCTGGGCGAGATGTTCGATTTGGAGAAGACGGGGGAAACGGTTTAAGGCCGGTCTGTCATTGCGAGGAGGCACGACGAAGCAATCCGTCCTGTAAAAGCGACAACCCTAATTATGTGACAAGCCCCGATACTGCGCAGTACCGGGGCTTGTCGCTTAAATAAGTAAGTGGTTTTTACAGGACGGATTGCCGCGGCCTCCGGCCTCGCAATGACAAACGGCGCGGTTTACGCCAGCATTTTCTCGCGCTGCTTAATGCGCTTGTCGTTGTTTACGGCCGTGGGCACCACCGTCACCACCACGTACTTGGAAGTGGGCGTATTGCTCACTTTGGCCACGCTGGTGATGGGCACCAGTGGGTTGGCCTCCGGAAAATAGGCCGAAACGTTGCCCTTGGGGATGTCGTAGGGCACGGCCACGAACTTCTCCACGGTGCGCTCCTCACCCTGGAAGTGGCTGGTGATATCGATGAGGTCCTTGGCTTTGAGGCCGCGGGCGGCCATGTCGGCGGGGTTCATGAACAGCACGCGGCGCTCGTTGTGGATGCCCCGGTACCGGTCGTTGTACTCGTAGATGGTGGTGTTGAACTGGTCGTGCGAGCGTACCGTCATCATGATGAGCTGGTCGGGCTCGATGGTGTACTTGTCGAGGGTGGTGGTGCTGAAGTTGGCCTTGCCGTTTTCAGTGGTGAACTTGCGCTCGCGGGGGCCGTTGGGCAGGTAGAAGCCGCCCGGCTGCCGCAGATTCTCGTTGAACTTCTCGAAACCCGGAATCACGCGCGAGATGTGGTCGCGGATGACATCGTAGTTCTCCGTCATGGCCACCCAGTCGGTGGTGGTTTTATCGCCGAGCGTGGCAATGGCGATGCCGCTGATGATGGCTACTTCGCTCAGCATTTCGCCGGCAAGCGGCACCAGAATACCCTTGTTCTGGCTCACCACGCCCATCGAGTTTTCGCAGGACGTCATCTGGTGGCCGGACTTCTGCATGTCGATATCGACGTGCGTGAAGCAGGGCAGCAGCAGGCTGGTTTTGCCGGTCACGAGGTGGCCGCGGTTGAGCTTGGTGCCCACGAATACCGTCAGGTTCTGCTTGCGCATGCCTTCGGCGATGAACTCGGTATCGGGGCCGGCGGCGAGCAGGTTGCCGCCGAGGCTGAAGTACACCTTGGTTTTGCCGGCGTTCATCATCTTGAGGCTCTCCACCACGTCGAAGCCGTCTTTGCGGGGCGGCGAGAATTTGAACTCCTTTTGCAGCGCGTCCAGGAAGTTCGTGTGCATCCGCTCCCAGATGCCCATCGTGCGGTCGCCCTGCACGTTGGAGTGGCCGCGCACCGGGCAGGTGCCCGCGCCGGGCTTGCCGATGGCGCCTTTCATCAGGTGCAGGTTCACGATTTCCTGAATCGTTTCCACGCCCTTGCGCTGCTGCGTCACGCCCATGGCCCAGCAGGTGATGATTTTCTGCTTGCGGGCGATGATGTTGGCCGCTTCGAGGAGCTGGGCACGGCTGATGCCGCTGATTTCCTCGATTGCTTCCCAGCTGGTGTTGCGAATATTCTGCTCGAACGACTCGAAGCCGGTGGTGAACTCGGCGATGAAGGGCCGGTCCACGACCTGGCCGGGGTTGGCATCTTCGGCTTCAAACAAGTGCTTCATGATGCCGCGCAGCAGGGCCATGTCACCATCCACGCGCACCTGCAGGTAGAGGTCGGTAATCTGGGTGCCGTCGCCCAGGAGCGCGCCCAGCGCCCGCAGCGGATTCATGAAGTCCTGGGGGTTTTTGAAGTGGTTCAGGCCCGCCTCAATCAGCGGGTTGATGCTGATGATTTTGGCCCCGTTGCGCTTGGCCATTTGCAGGGCCGAGAGCATGCGCGGGTGGTTGGTGCCCGGGTTCTGACCGATGATGAGGATGACCTCGGCCTCGTGAATATCGTTGAGCGTAACCGACCCTTTGCCCAGTCCTAACGTTGGACTCAACGCCGAGCCGCTGCTCTCGTGGCACATATTGGAGCAGTCGGGCAGGTTGTTGGTGCCAAACTCACGCACGAACAACTGGAACAGGAAGGCCGGCTCATTGGGCACCTTGCCCGAGGTGTAGAACACGGCCTCGTCGGGCGAGTCCAGGGCGTTCAGCTCTTTGGCAATGAGGTCGAAGGCATCGGGCCAGGCAATGGGCGAGTAGTGGTTGTCGCCGGGCCGCTTCACCATCGGGTGCGTGAGGCGGCCGGCGTTGTTCTGGTCGCGGTCGGTCATGCGCGAGAGCTCGGCCAGGCTGTGCCGGGCAAAAAACTCGGGGCCGGCGGCCTTGTCGTCGGCATCCGAAGCGGTGGCTTTAGCCCCATTTTCGCAGAATTCGGCTACTGAGCGGTGCTCGTCGGGGTCGGGCCAGGCGCAGCTCGAGCAGTCGAAGCCATTCTTCTGATTTAGCCCCAGCAGGGCTCTCGAACCACGCCCCACGCCGCCCTCCGTCCAACTGAACTGCATGGACTTGAGCACGGCCGTAACCCCGGCCGCCACTTTCTGGCGGCCTTCGAGCCGAAGCCCGGTGAGGGCTTCGGGCGGCTGGGCCAGGATGGGGTGCAGGTACTTGGCCTCCGAAGTGGGCGGGGCCGGAATGTGCTCGTGGGCGGGCGGCGCGCCGGCGCTGACCTCGTGGCCAGCCTTGGTGGGGTGGTCGGCGGCCGGAATTTCGTAATCCGCTACCGGGGCCGTGCCCTGGTCGGGGCGCTCGCCGCTTTTGGGGGCCAGGCTGGCTTTCTGCTGATGGGTCTGGCCAGCTTTGCTAGGGTCGGAAATCGGGGAATCTTCCATAGAAATCATCGAAACAGAGAGGTGGGAGTGTATAAATAGATAATTACAAGCGAACTACACACTAAGCAGTCATTCAAAAGTAAACGGGTTATCAGTTGCCCGTTGTTAGTTGTCAGTCAGGCGATTATCGGCATACTAACAACTGTCAGCTAATGACTGACAACTTAATGGCGGCAGTCGAAGTCCTTCTCGACCAGAATTCTAAGGTGCTGATTTTCAGCCAATGGCAGGGTATGCGAAAAGCCGTTCTGGTCGGTTTCCACCCAGGTTTTTGCCAGGGCAAAGGGAACCCGCACGGTGATGGCTCCGGGCTCGTAGTGCACCTGCACGGGCTCCTCATTGGGTAAAGTCTCGGCCAGCTCCGAGCCGCGCTCCAAGGCATAGGTGAGGCGCTGCTCGGGGTTGAGGCCGAAGTGCACGGCGGCCTCGACTCGCCCCGTGCTGGCAAATTCGTGCATTTCAGCGTTGGAAAGGCGCAGGCGCAGGGTGTCGTCTTCGATTCGGAGCTTCATGGGGTAGGAATTGGAACCTAAAGTTAAACGTAAGGTGGGGTGGTCCGTTGCCGCAGCTATAGCAGTTGAGCAACATTATGCTAAAGAGGCTTCTACCACGCCCTGCGTCGTTGCGTCACTCAGCCGCCAGCCGTGGCTATAGATGTTGAACCGCTCGTTCCGCACGAAGCCCAGCACCGTCATGCCAAAGCTTTCGGCGGCCTGCACGGCGAGGCTGCTGGGGGCCCCCACGGCCGCCAAAACCCCAATGCCCGCGGCGGCGGCCTTCTGCACCAGCTCGAAGCTGGCCCGGCCACTCACCAACAAAACATGCTGATGCAGCGGCAGCCAGCCCGCCAGCAGCGCCGCCCCGATAACCTTATCCAGCGCGTTGTGGCGGCCCACGTCTTCGCGCAGCAGCAGCAATTCTCCCTCGGGTGAAAATAGCGCCGCCGCGTGCTGCCCCCCGGTTTGCTCGAAGCCGGCCTGGGCCGCGCGCAGGCGCTCGGGCAGCTGGTGCACCACGTCGTAGCGCAACCGCGGGCCAGCGGCCGGCAGCACCGGGCAACTGGCGGTTCGCACGGCATCGATACTGGTTTTGCCGCACACGCCGCAGCTGGAGCTGGTGTAGAAATGCCGCTCCATGGCCGCGAAATCGACGGTTACGTGCCGGGCCAGCTCGGCGCGCACCACGTTGCCGGCTTCTTCGGCCTTCTTCACGTCGGGGCAGGGAATGATGCCCAGCAGGTCGATTTTGCCTTGGATAATGCCTTCGGTGAGCAGGAAGCCGGCGGCCAGCTCCTCGTCATTACCGGGCGTACGCATAGTCACAGACAGCGTGCGGTGCAGGCGTTGGCCATCGATTTCGTAGCCCACCCGAATTTCGAGCGGCTCCTCGGCGGCCAGTTGGTCGGAGGCCGGCACGGGCGGGCCGCTGCCACTCACCTTTTGAATGGTGGCGAATTCGTAGCTGGCGGCGGGGAGAAGAATGGCGGGGTTCATCAAAACAAAACAGTAAACGAGGGAAGGCCAATGCAGGATGCGCCGCCCAGCACGGGATTTTCGAAACGGCGGCGGGCATCCGGCTAAAACTATATATTGCAGCAGGTGGTTTCACCCGCGCTATCTGGGGCTTTACGCGGCCTGCTCACCTCCTTTCCGGGCTTACCTTTTTCAACCGGATTTCTTCCCGTTTCTTTCCACAATCGATTCCGGTGTTTCATCCTTTATCAACGCTTCCCTAACTCCTTGGTTCCAATGAAAGTGGTCTCCTTATCGACCCGGCATTCGGTTGCTCCGGTGGCGACCAGCGAGGAAGCCGCACTGCTGCGTGCCCTGGCCCGCGACGATGAGCAGGCTTTTGCGGAAATATACCAGCGCTATTGGGACGAGCTGCATGCGCACGCCTGCCGCAAGCTCGACTGCCCCCACGAGGCCGAAGAAGTTGTGCAGGACCTTTTTGTGGCCCTCTGGAACAAGCGCCACTCGGCTCCCCTCATTCAGCAGCTCAACGCCTACCTTTTTACGGCACTCAAGTACCGGGTGATTGACTGCCTCCGGGCGCAGGCCGTGCGTCAGGCCCACGCGGCGGCCCCGCCCACCCACGCCGCCGACTGCGGCACCGAGGAAACCGTGGCCGTGGCCGACCTGGCCGCGGCGCTGGCCGCCAGCCTGCGCCGCATGCCCAACCATGCCCGCGCCGTCTTTCAGCTCAGCCGCCTGGAGCACCGCACCGTGCCCGAAATCGCGGCGCACCTGCACGTATCGCCCAAAACCGTAGAGTACCACCTGGCCCGCTCGTTGCGGCTGCTGCGCGGCTGCCTGCGCGAGTTCATGGTCAGCGTGCTGCTGCTGGCCATGCTGAATGCCTGATGGCAGCCAGGAAGGGGCACCTATTACCCCCAATCCACTTGTATAGCCGCGCAAAAAAGTTTTCGCGGCCCCGCTAGGGTGCCGGGGGGTGTTGGCCGACTTGTAAGCAGACCGCCTTTCCCGGACTGCTCCGCATGAAGCCCTCCCACCTTGCCGACTTACTAAAGCGCTACCTCCAGGATAGCACCATTGAGGGGGAAACCTGGACGGTAGACCAGTGGTACGAGGCACGCGACATGCCCCGCCCGACGCCGCCCACGCCCGCCGAGCAGGCCGCTGCCAAGGCCCGCGCCTGGCAGCGCATTCAGGCCCGCACCCGGCCCCGGCCGGTGGCCTGGCGGCGGCCGGCGGTGCGCTGGGCGGCCGCCGCGCTGCTGGTGCTGGGCCTGAGCCTGGCGTGGCTGGGCGTGCCGCACCGGCCGGCTGCCGGACTAGCCAGGCACCCAACGGCCACCACGGCCGAGCAATTAACCGTGACGGCCGAAGCCGGTGGCTGGCAGCGCAGCACCAACCAAACGGGTCATGCCCTGCTCCTGGCCCTGGCCGACGGCAGCACCGTGACCCTGCAGCCCGGAAGCTGGCTGCGCTACCCGGCGCGGTTCGCGCCGGGCCATGAGCGGGTGGTAGAACTGAGCGGTGAGGCCTTCTTCGCCGTGTTTCATGATGCCCGCCGGCGCTTCCGGGTGCTCACGCCCCAGCTCGAAACGACGGTGCTGGGCACCAGCTTCACGGTGCGGGCCGTGCCGGGGCAGGCCGAAGCCACGGTGGAGGTGCGCACGGGCGCCGTGCGCGTATGTCCCAGCACGGCCTCGCCGGCGGTGGGAGCGGCCGTGGTAGTGCGACCCAATCAGCAGGTGGTGTACTCGGTGGCCGCGCCCGTGCTGCGGCCGGTGCTAGTGGCCGAGCCGGCCCTGCTGCGGCCTCAGCCGCTGAGCTTCGAGGAGCGGCCGGTGGCTGAGGTGCTCGCCTCGCTGGAGGCCGGCTACGGCGTGCCCATTCGCTACACCGGGGCGGCGCTGGCGGGCTGCACCGTGAGCCTGGCCTTTGGCACTGAAAACTTATTCGAGAAGCTCGACTTACTCTGTAAAACCTTGGGTGCCACCTACGAGCGCACCGACGAGGCCATCATTTTCCGCAGCCGCGGCTGCCAGAGCGAGTAGCGCTGCTGGCCGTTTCGGCTTGCCATATTTCCCAAATTCCCACCATTTACTCGTTCGTTATGATGCACACATACCCGTTTTGCCGCGCTGCCGCCCGGTTGATTTTTGTGGCTCTGCTCACGGCCTGGCAGCCGGGGCTGGTAGGGGCCGCGGCCCTGCCCGCACCCGGGCCTGCCACCGAAGACGTACTCGCCTGCCACGTGACGCTGCAGGCCCAGGCCCAGACCGTCAAAGCCGTGCTGGCTTCCATTGAAAGCCAGGTGCACATCCGCTTTCTCTACAGCCAGCAGCTCATTGGGGCCGAGCGCCGGGTGAGCGTGGCGGCCGTGGATGAGCCCCTGAGCGACGTGCTGCAAACCCTGCTGAGCCCGCTGCGCATTGGCTACGAGGTGGTGAGCAGCGGCATTGTGCTGGCGCCTTCAGCGGCGGCGGTGCCCATTCCGGTGTCGGGGCGGGTGGTGGACGAGCAGGGCGCGGGCATGGCCGGCGTAACGGTGCTGGAGCAAAACACCACCAACGGCACGGGCACCGACAACGACGGCCGCTTCAGCCTGAAGGTGCAGCCGGGCGCCACCCTGGTGGTATCGGCCGTGGGCTACAAGACCCAGCTGCTCGTTGTGGGCGAGCGCACGAGTTTCGACGTGCGCATGGCGCCCAGCGCCACCGACCTGGGCGACGTGACAGTGGTGGGCTCGCGCGGCCTGCCCCGCACCGACGTGGAGCGGCCTTCGCCGGTTGACGTGCTCAATGCCAAAGAGCTGCAGCTGACCGGCCAGACCGATTTGGGCCAGCAGGTGCAGTTCAATTCCCCGTCCTTCAACTCGGCCAAAACCGGCGTGAACGGCGTGGCCAACTACGCCGACCCGGCCAGCCTGCGCGGCCTCTCGCCCGACCAGGTGCTGGTGCTGGTAGACGGCAAGCGCCGCCACCAGTTTTCGGCCCTGAACCTGAACGTGACCGTGGGCTCCGGCACCGTGGTGACGGATTTGAACGCCATTCCGGCGCTGGCCATCGAGCGGATTGAGGTGCTGCGCGACGGCGCGGCGGCCCAGTACGGCTCCGATGCCATTGCGGGCGTGATTAACCTGGGGCTGAACAAGAGCACCGGCGTAGCCACCGTGCGCACCCAGTACGGCATCACGCAGGAAGGCGACGGCGCGCAGTACCTGGCCGGGGCCAACTACGGCGTGAAGCTGGGCAAAACCACCCCCGGCTACCTCAATGTCACGCTGCAATACCAGCGTCAGGAGCAGTCCAACCGTAGCGACAATTACGTGGGCGGGATTTACACGCCGTTTCCGGCATTGCCGGGCGTGCCCACAGCCACTCAGATTGCGAACGAAAACACCAGGCGCACCGAGCGGGGCAACCTCTACCCGCAGGTGGGGCAGCCCTTCAAAGTGGGCGTATACGGCAGCAACAAGGCCGACATCTACCAGGGCTTCTATAACCTGAGCGTGCCCCTCGACGCGAGCGGCTGGTCGGTGTATAGCTTCGGAGGCTACTCGCGCAAAGATATCCTGGCCTACGGCTTCTTCCGCAACGCCCAGCCCGCCAACGTGAACTACAGCCCCCGGCAGCCCGACGGCTACCTGCCCGAGTTGCCCGGCCGCAGCGATGACTACTCGGTAGTGGTGGGCGTGAACCGCAAGCTGGCCGGCGGCTGGAACCTCGATTTCAGCTACGGCTACGGCTATAATTACCTCGACCTATTCGCCAATAAAACGGCTAATCCGTCGATGGGAGCCGCTTCGCCCACCGATTTTTACGTGGGCCGCAGCACTTTCGGTCAAACGACCAACGAATTGAACTTGTCGCGTAATTTCACGGGACTTTTCGGCACCAAATCCTTCAACCTGGCTTTTGGTACGCAGGTGCGCACCGACCAGTTTATCCTGGAGAAAGGCAGCCCCGAATCGTATTTTGTGGGCCCACTGGCTGGGTCGGCACCCGCCATCCCGGCCACGCCCACCTCGCCCGCCGTGCCCGCCCGCACGGCCAAGGCCACTGGTTCGAGCGGCCGGCCGGGCATCGCGCCCGACGACGAAACGAACGCAACCCGCTCTAACGTGGGCGTGTACGTGGACGTGGAAAGCGACATCACTGAGCGCCTGCTGCTGACCACCGCCCTGCGCTACGAAAACTATTCGGACTTCGGCTCTAACCTGTCGGGCAAATTTGCCGGCCGCTTCAAGGTGACGGAGGGGGTGGCGCTGCGCGGCTCCGTCAACCGGGGTTTCCGGGCGCCGTCGCTGCAGCAAATCTTTAACAGCGTGACGACCTCGACGGTACAGGCCAGTGAAATTGTCCAGACCAAGCAGCTGCGCAACAACGACGCTCGGCTGGCCCCCCTGGGCGTGGCCGCCCCCAAAGCCGAAACCTCCTGGAACTACAGCCTGGGCGTGGCCGCCAAGCTCAGCGACAACCTGCTGCTCACCCTTGATGCCTACCAGATTGACATCACCGACCGCATCATCAACAGCGAGCGCATTATCAAAGGCACCGCCCCCGGCGGCATTCGGGCGCTGCAAACCCCGGCCTTCGCCAATGTCAACGAAATCCGCTTCTTCACCAACGCCATCGACACCCGCACCCGCGGCATCGATTTGGTGACGACCTACAAGACCGACTTCAACGAGCGCAGCCGCCTGAGCATGAGCCTGGCCCTGACCTTCAACGAAACCAAAATCTCGCGCTTCGGCGACACGCCGGCCGCCCTGCAGGCCGGCACCACCAACCGCATCCTGCTGATTGACACGGTGAGCATCGGGCTGATTGAGCGGGCCCAGCCGCGCCAGAAAATCCTGCTCTCGGCCACCTACACCTACGGCAAGTTCAGCCTCACGCCCCGCGCCACGTACTTCGGCTCGGTAACGGCCTACGAGAAGCCGGCCAACATCGCCGCAGTGGCTGCCACGCCCACGACACCCGCCGTCCCCGGCCGCTACGTGAAGCACATCAGCCAGGAGTTTGGCGGCAAAACCATCTTTGACCTGGCCTTGGTGTACGCCCCGGCCCGGGTTGTTTCGATAACGCTGGGAGCCAACAACTTCACCAACGTGTATCCCGACAAGGTGGACGCCACCCGCTTCCTCAGCTACTCAAACGGCGAGATTCCCTACACCCGCAACGCGGCCCAGTTTGGCTTCAACGGCGCGTATTACTACACCAACGTGACGCTGACGTTTTAAGGGTAGGAGGGTAAGAGGGTGGGAGGGTAAGAGGGTGGGAGGGTAGGAGGGTAAAAGGGCCAGACTTTGTCTTTCTGCTTTTTCCTCCTACCCTCCTACCCCCCCATACCCTCCTACCCTCCTACCCCCCCATACCCTCCTACCCCCATACCCCCATACCCTCCTACCCCCATACCCTCCTACCCTCCTACCCACCCACCCTACTACCCTCTGAAAACCGCCTGATGACCAACCTGCTGCTGCTGCTTGCGTGCCTGGGCCTGGGGGCAGCGTTGCGTCGGTGGCGGCTGGTGCCCGCGGGGGCGCACAACGTGCTCAATCAGCTGCTGGTGACGGTATTTCTGCCGGCCCTTACGTTTCTGCATCTGGCCGAGGCGCGGCTCGACCAGCGCTTTTTGCTGCCTATGCTCATGCCGTGGCTGATTTTTGGGGCCGGATGGGTATTTTTCACCGTGGTGGGGCGGCGGCTGGCGCTGCCCCGCGGCACGGTGGGAGCCCTGATTCTGACGGGCGGCATCAGCAGCATTTCGTTCGTCGGCTTTCCCATTTTTGAGCTGCTGTATGGCAAAGCCGGGCTGGAAATGGGCATTGTGATGAGCCTGGCCGGCTCGATACTGATAAGCGTTACGCTGGGCGTGGTGGTGGGCTCGTGGTACGGCGCGGGCGAGCCCTCCTGGCGAACCATGGCCACCAACATGGTCCGGTTTCCGCCTTTTCTGGCCTTCGTGCTGGCGGGGCTGGCCCACGCGGCCGGCTACCACCACCCGGCCCTGGTGCGCGGCGTACTCGAAAAGCTCAGCGCCCCGTTTCCGGTCATCGCCCTGCTCTCGGTAGGCCTGCAAATGCAGCTGACCGTGCCCCGGGCCCAAACCCGGCTGCTCGGCCTGGGGCTGGCCTACAAGCTGGTATTGGCCCCGCTGCTGGTGTGGGCGGTGTACCGCGGCCTGGCCCAGCAACACGGCCCGGCCGTGAATCTGTGCGTACTTGGGGCCGCCATTGGTCCGATGAACACGGCTGCCGTCGTGGCCGACCGCTACGGCCTCGACCCACCCCTGGCCGCCCAGATGGTCGGCCTGGGCATTCCGCTTTCGCTGCCGCTGCTGGCCCTGCTGGGCTGGTGGCTCACGAGTTAATAATCCCTCCACCCCGCCGTCATGAACTTGAAAAAAATCACCCATAACCTTACCCTGTGGGTGCTGCTGGCCATTGTGGCCGGGGCGCTGCTGGGCCACTTCCGGCCCGCCACCGCCGTGCAGATGGAACCGCTGGGCAAGCAGTTTATCAATGTGGTGAAGCTGTTTATCAACCCCATTATTTTCCTCACCATCACGCTCGGCATCAGCACGATGGGGGATTTGAAGAAGGTGGGGCGCATTGGCGGCAAGGCGCTGCTGTATTTTGAAGTGGTGACCACGCTGGCGCTGCTGATTGGGGTGGCGGTGGCGGCGGTGGTGCGGCCCGGCGATGGCGTGGCCGTGGGCAAGCTCAGCACTGATAAAGTGGGCGAGTTCACCAAGCGGGCAGGCGAGTTTTCGTGGGGCCATTTCCTGGCCGACAACCTCACGCTGCAGGTGCTCATCGTGGCCATTGTGCTGGGCATTGTGCTCAGCAAGTACGCGGGCCGCAAGCCTATCATTCACTTTCTGAAGGAAGCCTCGAAGTACGTGTTCCGGGGCTTGCACTGGGTGATGCTGCTGGCGCCCATCGGGGCGTTTGGCGGCATGGCTTTCACCATTGGCAAGTACGGCATCGCCACGCTGCTGCCGCTGGGCAAGCTCATGGTGACGGTGTATCTGACGATGGCCGTATTCGTCTTTTTGATTCTGGGCAGCATCCTGCGCTACTGCAACATCGGGATGTGGTCGTTTCTCAAGTACATCAAGGCCGAGCTGCTGATTGTGCTGGGCACTTCCTCTTCCGAAGCCGGCCTGCCCGGCCTCATGGAAAAGCTGGAGCGCATGGGCTGCGCCCAGCCGGTGGTAGGGCTGGTGGTACCCACGGGCTATTCGTTTAACCTCGACGGCACGACTATTTACCTTTCGCTCTCGACGCTGTTTTTGGCCCAGGTGTTTCACATCGAATTATCCGGAGCCCAGATTTTAACGATGATGGGCATTCTTATGGTGACCAGCAAGGGGGCGGCCGGGGTGGCGGGCAGCGGCTTTGTGGTGCTGGCCAGCACCCTCACGGCCATGAAGGTGATTCCGGTAGAAGGTTTGGCCCTGCTGCTGGGTGTCGACCGGTTTATGTCGGAAGCCCGCTCCATCACCAACTTCATCGGCAATGGCGTGGCCACCATCTTCCTGGCCCACAACGAGGGTGCCCTCGACCACGAGCAGGCCGTGGAGGCGCTGGGCAAGCGCATGAAGCCGCTGCGTTTCCGCAAAGACTACACCAGCGGCGAGTACCTGGGCCAGGTAGCCGAACAGGCCAGCGAAACGGCCCGCCTGCTGGAGAACAAACGACAAACACCTTAAGAACAACCGCCGATTATGTCCGAGCAGGAAAAGGTTGTCATCAAAATTAGTCTTCCATAATTGCCGAGGCCAAAAACAGATTGCGCGACGAAGAGCAGCAACTTCCCCGACCTTCGCCCCGTGGAACCAAAGACGCTGCTCCAAACCGAACCCCGCCCCGGCCCGCCGGCCCGCCCCGCCATCCGCTTCGACCGCAACGAAGTGGCCGGTGCGTTTGGCGACCTGGGTACCGACTTGCCGCTGCTCATCGGCGTCATCGCCGCCTCGGGCGTGGACAGCGCCGGGGTGCTCATTATGTTCGGGCTGATGCAGGTGTTCTCGGGGCTGTGGTACCGGATGCCCATGCCCGTGCAGCCGCTCAAGGCCTTCGCGGCGCTGGTTATTGCCCAGAAGATTCCCGGCCGCGTGATTTTCGGGGGCGGGCTGGCCATTGGCATCAGCATGTTTTTCCTGTCGATAACCGGGCTGATTGATGGGCTGGCGCGGCTGGTGCCCAAGCCAGTGGTGCGCGGCATTCAGTTCGGGCTGGCCCTGCAGCTGGCCACGCTGGCCCTCACCAAGTACGTGGGCTCGGACGGGGCGGCGGGCTACGCGCTGGCGGCGGCGGCCTTCACCGTCACGGTGCTGCTGTTTGGCAACCGGCGCTGGCCGGCGGCGCTCATCGTCATTGCCCTGGGCGTGGCCTACGCGCTGATATTCAAGCTCGATTTGGCCACGGCCCAGCGGGCGGCGGGCCTGCACCTGCCCACGTGGCACCTGCCCCAAACGGCCGACATCCTCACCGGGGCCGTGCTGCTGGCGCTGCCCCAGATTCCGCTGTCGCTCGGCAATTCCATTCTGGCCACCCGGCAGGTGGTGCACGACCATTTCCCCGACCGTCCGCTCAGCGTCCGCCAAATCAGCTTCACCTACGCGCTGATGAACCTGGTGAACCCGTTTCTGGGTGGCTTTCCGGTGTGCCACGGCTCGGGCGGTTTGGTGGGGCACTACGCGTTTGGGGCGCGCACGGGTGGCTCGGCGGTCATCTACGGCGGCATTTTCCTGGTGATGGGCCTGTTTTTCAGCCAGGGCTTTGCCGAGGTGGTCCAGATTTTTCCGCTGCCGGTGCTGGGCGTGCTGCTGCTGTTCGAGGCGCTGTCGCTGGCCACGCTGCTGCGCGACATCAGCGGGCAGCGGCCCAATTTGCTGGTGACGCTGCTGGTAGGCCTGCTCTGCGCCGGCCTGCCGTATGGCTACCTCGTGGGCCTGCTGGTGGGCACGGCCGTGTACTACGCCATGCAGCGCGGCTGGGTAGGGCTGGGGAAGTTTTAGCTGTCGGTTGCTCGTTGTCAGTTGTCAGTGATGTTCCAGAATATCCAATTGAGCCTGACAACTAACAACGAGCACCTGACAATTACTCCAATATCCGCACAGGCCGCTTGTGCTCGTCGACCGCGACGAACGTGAACAGGCCCGTGACGGCCTTGTGGCGGTCGTCGGAGTACATCTGCTCCACGAATAGCTCGACGCGCACCTTCAGGCTGGTTTTCCCGACGTGCTCGATGCTGGCGACCAGCTCGACCAGAGAACCGCCGGGAATGGGGTGCGTGAAATCGACCCGCTCGGAAGACACGGTTACCATTTTCAGGCGCGAAAACCGGGTGGCGGCGATGAAAGCCACCTCGTCCATGAGCATGAGCGTGGTGCCGCCGAACAGGGTATCGTAGTGGTTGGTGGTGTTGGGAAATACGGCTTTGAAGATGCGCGTTTCGGCGCGGGCAATGCGGTCGGCAAGAAGCATGAACTGGGGGTTAAAAAAGGCGATAACGGGCCTTCGCCTGATTTCAAGCCCCGTTTTCAGCAGCCAACCACCGGCCGCGCCACACCCCGGCCGCGCCCAGGGCGCGGCGGCACGGCACCGCCGATGCCAGCCCCAAAGCGCGAGGGCAGCATCACTCGGCGGCCGGCAGGTCTCCTGACTTATTTCGGGCGGCCCCGCCCTTCTCAGTCCGCTGGGGCGGGCCAATGGGCATAAATGGGGCGGCCTGTTCCGACCTGTTCAGGCCGGGAAACTCACAGTAGCGCGTCTGTTCGGGAGTTGCACCCGATTCCCTTTTAATTCCCGTCGGAGCCGAAGCTCTGGCCGGAAACCGTCCGCTGATTGAAGGAAATCAAACCGAGAACCAACGGGGCGAAGGTACGGGTGCGGGGCGGGTTGCGGCTTAGGGAACAAAACAGGAACGTCATGCTGAGCTTGCCGAAGCATCTCTACCGCGAGCGTAAATAATTACTACTGGGGTAGAGATGCTTCGGCTTCGCTCAGCATGACGGGCTACTTTCATCGTTCCAAGCTCTATCCAGATTACAGCAGCGAGCGAATCCAGCCCCCATCGACCGGCACCGACGTGCCGGTGATGTAGCTGGCCCGCTCCGAGCACAGAAACGCCGCCAGCGCCGCAAACTCTCGCGGCTCGCCCAAGCGGCGCATCGGGATTTCGGCTTCCCAGCGGGCCGTGGCATCGGCAGCGGAAATACCTTCCCGCGCGGCGGCGGCTTCGGCCAGGCTCACCACCCGCTCGGTGCGGGTGTAGCCGGGCAGGATGTTGTTGACGGTGATGCCGAACGGGGCCACCTCGGTAGCCAGCGTGCGGGCCATGCCCGTCACGGCCGCCCGCAGGCTGTTGGACAGCATCAGGTTGGCCACCGGCTGCTTCACCGAGATGGACGTGATGTTGAGGATGCGGCCCCAGCCTCGTTCTTTCATGCCGGGCAGCACGGCGCGGGTCAGCTCCACCACGCTGGTGAGGAGCAGCTGGGTGGCGGCCTGCCAGACTTCGGGGCTCAAGGCGTCGAAGGTGCCGGCGGGCGGGCCGCCGGCGTTGGTTACCAGAATATCGACGCGGCCGAACCGGGCAAAGGCGGCCTGCACTACGCGGGCCACGTCGGCGGGCTCGGCCACATTGGCGGCAATGCCCAGCACGGGCACCCCGTGGGCTTTTTCGATGGCAGCGCAGGTGGCCTGCAGCTCGTCGTTGCCACGGGCGCACAGCACCAGCGACGCGCCCTCGGCGGCCAGCTCTTCGGCCACGGCGCGGCCCAGGCCCTTGCTGGCAGCGGCTACCAGGGCTATTTTTCCGTTCAGTCCGAGGTTCATGGGGCTATTTCTGGCGCAGGTAATCGTCCGATTTGTCGAGCCAGTCCTGGCGGGGCGGGCTGAAAATGTCCACGTCGAGCGTGTCTTCCAGCGCCTCGGCCATGTGCGGCACGTTGGACGGAATGTGCAGCACCTCGCCCGCCCGCACGATGATTTCCTCGCCATCTTCCGCACCGATGTGAAAGCGCAGGGCTCCCTCGAGGATGTAGGTAATCTGTTCGTTTTCGTGGTGATGCAGCGGCACGACGCAGCCTTTTTTGAGGTAGACGTGGGCCAGCATCATTTTATCGCCGGTGATGAGGCGACGCGAAAGCTGGTCCGACAGCTGCTCTTTGGGCATATCGTCCCAGGCGTATTTGGTTACTTGGCGGGCGGTTTCCATTGGGAGTTTTGGGGTTGGATGGGGTTTTATTGAACCAGAACGGTCATGCTGAGCGCAGCCGAAGCATCTCTACCCCAATACTAACTTAAATGTTAGGATTAGGGCGCGGTAGAGATGCTTCACTGCGTTCAGCATGACCGTTCTTTTTTCCGTTAACCTCCTTCAATTTCCCTTTCCTCAGCAGCTACACCCGCACCCGGCTGGCCACCGCCGACACGCACAGGCCCATCAGGGCAATGAGCGCGAACGACACCCGCAGGCTGGTAGCCCCGGCCACGAAACCAATGACCGGCGGCCCCAGCAAAAACCCAAAGAAGCCGATAGTCGAAACCGAAGCCAGTGCCATACCGGCCGACATCCGCGTCGACTTGCCCGCCGCCGAGTACACCAGCGGCACTACCGCCGACGTTCCAAAGCCCACCAGCAGAAACCCCAGCAGCGCCGTGCCCAGCGTGGGCAGCAGCACCGCAATCAGCAAGCCCGTGGCCGTGAGCAGCCCGCTGAGCTGGATAACGCGCCGGGCTCCCAGCCGGCCCGCCAGCCAGTCGGCCCCGAAGCGGCCCAGCGCCATGGTACTCATAAACGCCGTGTAGCCCGCGCCCACCCAGTCTTTATCAGCTTGAATAACCTTCTTGAAATACACCCCGCTCCAGTCGAACATCGCGCCCTCGCAGATGAGCGCGCAGAAGGCAATGGCCCCCAGCCCCAGCAGCTCCTTGTCGGGCTTCACGAAGATGGGCTGGTCGGGGTCCACGCCCGAATCTTCGCGCACCATGGAGCCGGCGCTCACCGCCAGCCCGGCCAGAATAAACACCGCGATAAAGACGAAATGCACGCCCGGCGGCACCGCGTGCCCAATCATAAACGAGCCCACGGCCGCCGCCACGAACCCGGCCAGGCTCCACAGCCCATGAAAAGAGGCCATAATGGGCTTGTGCTTGTACAGCCGCTCCACGCCCACGGCCTGGGTACCGAAATATTGGTCAGGTTGCCCCCGATGCCGAAAAGAACCAGGCACGGCAGCAGCTGGTAGAGGTTGGCGGCCCAGCCCAGGCCCACCAGCGCGGCGGCGTAGAGCAGCACGCCCCACAGCACCACTTTGCGGCTGCCTTCCCTGGCCACCAGCCACCCGGCCAGCGGCAGCGACACCAGCTGCCCCAGCGGAATGGCCAGCAGCACGCCGCCCAGCCCGGCCTCCGATATGCCCATCGTTTGCTGCACGCTCGGAATGCGCGAGGCCCAGCTGGCAAAGCACAGGCCCAGCAGAAAGAATAAGGCGCCTACGGCCAGCCGGTGGGTTTTGCGGGAAATATGCCCGGTTGAAGTAGTCAATGAAATCATAGGTTGCCGGTGGCCCGCTACTGCCCAACCCATCGGGTTTTTGAGTAAGCCAAAAATAAGCACCCGCAACGCCCGGCCGCCGCCAGAAGTTGCCTCATGCCTCAAATCTCCGTCCATCTTTCAGCAAACGTTTTCGCCCGACACCATGAGCCCGACCAACCATAACAAGCAGACTAATATTGCCTTACATGAGCCGATGTTCAACGACTGCCAACCGGCCGAGGCACTGGCCCGCTACGTGGGCGACGAGTACATTCAGCACAACCCGCACGTGCGCGACGGCCAGCTGGGCTTCCTCACGTATTTCCTGCGAATGCAGGCCGAATACCCCGGCAAGCACGTGCACATAGTGCGCGCCGTGGCCGAGGCCGACCTGGTGGTGCTGCACTGCCACCAAACCTGGCCCGGCGGCCACGACTACGCCGGTATCGACATCTTCCGTTTCGATGCCATCGGCAAAATCGTGGAGCACTGGGACGTGCTGCAAGTAGTGCCGGAAATGGCGCAGAACGAGAATACCATGTTCTAAAAACGGGTCTGCTACCCCCCAATCGTGGCCATGCTCTCGAAGCTGAGCTGGTGCAGGGGCCGCTGCCGCTCGGCCTCAAACCCATTGGCCGCTCGGTAGCGGAAAGCATCACTCAGCGCCGCCACAATCTCCGCATCCGAAGCGCCGCCGCGCAGCAGGGCGCGGGTATCGAGCACGCCCTGGTCGTAGAGGCAGGTTTTGATGCCGCCTTCGGCCGTAAGGCGCAGACGGTTGCAGGTGCCGCAAAAGGTGCGCGAATACGCCGCAATGATGCCCACCGTGCCCTGGTGCCCGGCAATGCGGTATTCCGAAGCGGTGGCCCCGGCCGCCATCGTAACCGGCGTCAGGGCACCAAAATGCTGCTCCAGATGCTGGCGAATGCGGATGTGGTTCCACGGCAGCGAGGCCGGGCCGGCTTCGTGGCTGCCACCATTGAAGGGCATTTCCTCGATGAAGCGCACATCAACCGGCAAATTGCGGCTGAGGTCGGCCAGCGAAACAAGGTCGTCGATGTTCTGCCCGTCCATCACCACAGCGTTGATTTTCACCTGAATTCCGGCCTCCAGCAGCGCATGAAACGTTTCCATAACGCGCGGCAGCTCGTCGCGCCGCGTGATGCTGGCGAAGCGGGCCCGGTCCAGCGTGTCGAGGCTCAGGTTCACGGCCTTCACGCCCAGGCGGGCCAGGGTGGGCACGTGCGGCGCGGTGAGCACCCCGTTGGTTGTCAGGCTGATGTCGTCGATTCCCGGCAGCTGGGCCAGGCGCTCCATGAAGGGCACCAGGTCGCGCCGCACGAAGGGCTCGCCACCGGTCAGGCGCACTTTGCGCACGCCCATAGTAGCCAGCAGGCTGGTCAGGCGTAGCATTTCCTCGTAGGTCAGCAGCTCCTGCTTGGGCATGTACTTGATGCCTTCTTCGGGCATGCAGTAGAAGCAGCGCAGGTTGCAGCGGTCCGTCACGGCCAGGCGCAGGTACTCCAGCGGCCGGCCGTGCTGGTCGAAGAGAGGCGTGACGGCCGGCGGTACAGCCGGGGAGAGCAAGGATGGAAGCACGTTTATCACCAATTTTGTCGGGCTGTACGTAAGACAGCCGGCTTGCGGTAAACCCTCGATTAAGAAAAGGTGTTCATCTCTCAGGCAGTGCCTGGGCCTGAATGCCTCCCGCCCGCTGGTTTTTGTCTAAAATCTACGCCGAAGATATGTCTTTAAAAATCGCCTTATTCGGCATCACCCGCGAGATTGTGGGTACGTCCGTCATTGAGCTGCCCGCCCCTGCGCCCGCCACCGTGGGGGCTCTGCTCGATGAGCTGCGCAAACAATACCCCGCCCTGGGCGAGCTGCGCAGCTGCGCCGTAGCCGTGAACAATGAGTACGCCGCCCACGACCTGGCCCTGCACACGACCGACGAAATTGCCCTCATCCCGCCCGTAGCCGGCGGCTGATGTAGCGCGGACTTTGTAGTCCGCGGGCCTGAACAACACTGAATCAGCCTTTGACGGCGCGCACTCGCGGACTGCAAAGTCCGCGCTACTACTCATATGACCCCTCACCTCGCCATTACCGACCAGCCGATTGACGTGGCCGCCGCCCTGGCCGCCGTGCAAACCGAAACGGCCGGAGCTGTAAATTCCTTCATCGGCACGGTGCGCAACCAGTCGGGTGGCCGCCCGGTACGCCGGCTGCACTACGAGTCCTACGACAGCATGGCCCTGACCCAGCTCGGCCACGTGGTGGCCCAGGCCTACGAGAAGTGGCCCATGCTGCAGGAAGTGGCCGTGGTACATCGCAAAGGCACCCTGGCCCTCGGCGATGTGGCCGTGGTAGTAGCCGTAGCCACCCCACACCGCGCCGAAAGCTTCGCCGCCTGCCAATACATCATCGACACGCTGAAGCAGATGGTAACCATCTGGAAGCGTGAGGAATACGAGGATGGCACCGAGTGGGTGGCCGCGCATCCTTAGCCGTTTGAATTTTAATGAAAAAGCCCGATTTCTGCGCAGAAATCGGGCTTTGTGGCTAGTTGTCATGCTGAGCTTGCGAAGCATCCTATCTGGCGGCAATCACTTGTTTAGCGGGGACAAGATGCTTCGTGCCTCAGCATGACAGGTTCCTAAGAACGGGCGCTACTTGCCCGCAATCAAATACCCCAGCGAGAGCTGAAACGCGGAGTGACGGGCGTTTTTCAGGTCGCCGTTGAAGTAGGCGTTGTTGTCGCTTTTCACAAAGTCGCTGAAGGCGCCGGTGTAGCGCAGGTTCAGGCTGAGGCCGTTGTCGGCCTGGTAGCCCACGCCGGCCACGTAGCCCAGCTCGTTGCGGTTCAGGCCGTTCACGTCGCGCTTGCTCTGCGACTCAGTGGTGCTGGGCGTGCCGCCCAGGGCGGGCGTGGTGGTGGTGGTGCGGGTTTCGTCGTTGGCGCTCAGCAGGTACGAATACTGCGGGCCCGCCTCGGCAATGAAGCCGCCAGCGTTGATTTTCAGTAGTATCGGCACGTCGAGGTAATTGAAATTCACGTTGCCCTCGCGCTTCTGCTTGGCCCCCAGCAAGCCGGTAAATTCCGTGGGCTTGTTTTCAAAGCCTTTTTGCGAATACAGGATTTCGGGCTGGACCGACAGGAAGTTGTCGGCGAGCACCGGGATGTTTACCATCACGCCGCCCAGGAAGCCGGCTTTGTTGTTGTAGGCGTCTTCGTTTTTGATATTGCCGGCCAGGTTTGAGTAGTTGGCACCGGCCCGTAAACCGAAGCGGACACTCTGGGCCTGAGCCGATGAAACGGCGGCCGTGGCCAGAAGCGCGGCGGCTAGAATGGTGATTTTTTTCATCTAATTTATAGTGAGTAAAAAGATATCCTCGGGGCAACGGCGTTCGAAAATTGTGCCAACCCGCACCCCAAACGCGTTTTTCACTTCCGCAGATATACCCGAAGCTCACAAAAAAGCCTGACGGCCGCGGCGGCAGTCAGGCTTTCAGGCAATTACTGCGCGAATATTTTTTGGCCGTGCGGCCCGCCGACGACGCGCTCAGCGCACCAGCTCCTGCTCGGCGGCGGCCCGTTCCTCGGGCGTGTTCACGTTGCGCAGCTCCTCGGGCACGGGGGCATCCAGCAGCTCAATATCGGAGTTAATCAGGGCCTTGCGGGGGCAGGAATAGCCCAGGCCCAGAAACCGCAGCAGCTGTCCGTAGCTGCGCGGCTCCCAGATGGTGACCAGCGGCTCGGGGAAGTCATTCCAGGGGCTGCGCAGCGCCGTGGCCGCCCGCGCGGCTTGCCGGTGCGTCACCAAAAACTCCAGCGTGGCGCGGGTGAGGAAGGGCAGGTCGCAGGCCAGCACCAGCCACGCCGCGTTGGGGTCGGCCTGGAAGGCGGACAGCAGGCCGCCCAGGGGCCCGAGGTTCAGGAAGGTATCGGGTAGCGGAGTGAGGCCGGCGGGCAGGCCGGCGGCCTGGTCGGGGCGCACGGATACGCGCACATCGGGGCAAAACTCGCTGAGCAGCGCGGCCGTGTGCTGGCGCTGGTCGAGGGCATGGTAGTGCAGGGCACCCTTGTCGGTTTGCATGCGCTCGCTGCGGCCGCCGGCCAGCACGAGGCCGCGCAGCACCGGCACCGCCAGCAAATACCACTGCCGGATGAAAGCGGCAATGCCGGCCGTATCGGCCAGGCGCAGTACGGGAGGCAGCGGGGCAGCGGCCAGGTGCTCAGCCAGCACGGCGGGCAGCTCGGTCTGGCCTTCGGTGAGGAGAATCAGGCGCACGTCGGTGAGGCGGTCGAGCTTCTTGTCCAGCGGCTTGCGCGGGTCGACGATGACGACCTGCTGGCGGGCGCGGAAGTGGTTGCCGTTCACCAGCACCACACTTTCGTGGGCCAGCAGCTCGGGCTGCGAAAACTTATCCAGCGCCCGCGTCAGGTTGAGCTGGCGGTAGGTTATTTTATCGACCAGCTCTGCCGAAAGGCCATTTTCGGCCACGTAAGGCGCGGGGCGGGGCTCCGTAGCCAGCGAGTCCTGAGCGTCGGCGGACGCATCGCCAGCGGCGTGGTCGGCGTCGACGTAGGCCACGCGCAGGTCGGGGGCCAGAAGCGGCAGCAGATGCGCCACCAGGGCCTGAATATCGCCGCAGGGCGCGCCCAGTATCGCCAGCTCGTGCCGGCCGAATTCGCCCATATCGGGCCGGGCCAGGGCGGCGTGCTTCGTTCGTTTTACAGTCGAGTTTGAAAGACTATCCATGCTGGAATTTACGAATTTTCGGAACGAAGGAAGTCACGCTTGCCGCCGGTTTTGGCGATGAGCTGCACGCCTTCAATGGTAATGTCGTGCGAAAAGGCCTTGCACATGTCGTAGATGGTGAGGGCGGCGACGGTGGCCCCGGTCAGGGCCTCCATCTCCACGCCGGTGCGGCCCGTGACCACGGCGGTGCATTCCACGCGCAGGGCATCGGGGCCGTCAGGCTCGATGATGATTTTGCAGTCATCCAGCCCCAGCGGGTGACAGAGCGGGATGAGCTCCGAGGTGCGCTTGGCCCCCATAATGCCCGCCAGGATAGCCGTGTGGATAACCGGGCCTTTGTGCGAGGGCATTTCGCCGGCCTGCACGCGGCCCAGCAGCTCCGCGCCCAGCACCACGCGGCAGTGGGCCACGGCCACGCGGCGGGTGGGCGGCTTGGCCCCCACATCAACCATCGTGGGCTGGTTGGCGGCGTTGACGTGGGTGAAATTCATTTTTTGAGTGAACAGTGAACAGTTAGTAGTGAACAGTTAGTAGTGAACAGCTGTGGTGGGGCTGTGTTTGTCAAAAATACGGGCATAACTCAGCATCTGTCTGCTACCTTCCGCTGCGCAAACTACCGACGCGCGCTCCACAAACTGTTCACTGTTCACTGCTAATTGCTCACTGAAAGTATGCTCACTGTCGCCGAAGCCGTTGCCCGCGTGCTGGCCACCGCCCGCCCGCTCGCTCCCGAAACCGTGGCCCTGCCCCACGCCAATGGCCGCGTGCTGGCCGAAACCCTCGTGGCCGACCGCGACTTTCCGCCCTTCAACCGGGTGGCCATGGATGGTATTGCGGTGGTGCACGCCGCCTGGGCCGGGGGCCAGACGGAGTTTGCCATCGAGCATACCCAGTACGCCGGCGCGCCCGCCCAGGCGCTGCAAAACCCGCACAACGCCATTGAGGTAATGACCGGGGCGGTGCTGCCACCCGGCACCGATGCGGTTATTCGCTACGAGGATATTCTGCTGGCCGACAACCGCGCCACCATCCAGATTCCTTCGCCCGAAGCGCCCGGCGTCAACATCCACCGCCAGGCCGCCGACCGCCGCCGGGGCGACGCCCTGCTCCGGCCCGGCACCCGCCTGGGCCCCGCCGAGCTGGCCATTGCCGCCACCGTGGGGGCCGCCGAAATGATGGTATCCCGTGCCCCGCGCGTGGCCGTGGTGAGCACCGGCGATGAGCTGGTGGGCATCAACCAGATGCCCCTGGCGCACCAGATTCGGCGGTCCAACGCCTATGCCTTGCAGGCGCTATTTGCCCAGGCCGGGGCCGATGTTTCGCTGTTTCACCTGCCCGACGACCGGGAGGAATTGCGCACCGGCCTCACCAATATCCTCGCCGCCGGCTTCGATGCCGTGGTGCTGAGTGGGGCCGTGAGCAAGGGCCGCGCCGACCACCTACCCGGCCTGCTGCGCGAGCTGGGGGTGGTCGAGATTTTCCACGAAGTGAACCAGCGCCCCGGCAAGCCGATGTGGTTTGGGGCGCGGGCCGGCGGGCCGGTGGTGTTCGGCCTGCCCGGCAACCCGGTGTCCACCTTCCTCACGGCCTGCCGTTACGTGCGCCCCTGGCTCCGGGCGGTGCAGCAGCCCGCTGATGCGGAAGCGGCTGCCGCGGCTGTTGAAGCGCCGATGCCCGCCGTGCTCACCGTCGAAATTAATTTTAAGCCCCCGCTGACCCATTTCGTGCCCGTGGGCCTGACGGTAGACGATGAAGGTCGCCGGCTGGCCACGCCGCTGCGGGTGGGCGGCTCCGGTGATTTGGCCGGGCTGGTGGGGGCCACCGCGTTTCTGGAGCTGCCGCCGGAGGTGGCGGTGTTTCCGGCGGGCAGCGTGTGGCCGGCCTGGGGGCTGTAGCGCGAAGCGGTGCTTCGCGTCGCCGCGCAGGTCGCAACGGTTCGGCGGTTTTAACGGCGCGGGGACGCGAAGCACCGCTTCGCGCTACAATTTTTTCGCGTCGTATCTTCGTGCTACGCTGCTATCCAGAAAGACCGAGGGACCGGGCCCGATGACGTCTTGGCAACCTACCACGAGTAGGTGCCAACTCCCGTTTCACCGCGTTTTTTTTGGTGGAAGAAGATGACAGCCGGAACCGTGCGCCTGCGCATGGGTTTCTTTCTGGATACGCGTCCGTACGCTGTTATTCGACCCAGAAAGAAATGTCCGTCTCCGCCCCTACCCTTCCGAAAGCCGTTCCCCAGCGCGAAGCGTTAGCCTCGCGCCACAGCCTCCCCGAAATCCTGCGCCAGCGCCTGCTGATTCTCGACGGCGCGATGGGCACCATGATTCAGCGGTACCCGCTGACGGAGGAGGATTTTCGCGGCACCCGCTTCGCCGACCACCCCAAGCCCCTGCGCGGCAACAACGACCTGCTCTCGCTGACCCGGCCGGATATCATCAAGGGCATCCACGCCGAATACTTCGCCGCCGGGGCCGACATGGTGGAAACCAACACCTTTAGCGGCACCACCATCGCCCAGGCCGACTACGGCCTGGAACACGTCGTGTACGAATTGAACTACGAGTCGGCCCGCCTGGCCCGCGAGGCGGCCGACGAATACGCCACGCCCGAGCAGCCGCGCTTCGTGGCCGGCGCGGTGGGCCCCACCAACCGCACCGCCTCGCTCTCGCCCGATGTGAATCGTCCCGGTTTCCGCGCCGTGACCTTTGATGAGCTGGCCACCGCCTACCTGGAGCAGGTGCGCGGCCTCGTGGATGGCGGCGTAGACACACTGCTCATCGAAACCATCTTCGACACGCTGAACGCCAAGGCTGCGCTATATGCCGTGCAGAAATTCTTCGACGAAGGCGGCCGGGTGGTGCCGCTCATGATTTCGGGCACCATCACCGATGCCTCGGGCCGTACCCTCTCGGGCCAGACGGTGGAGGCGTTCTGGAACTCCATCCGCCACCTGCCGCTGCTGAGCGTGGGCCTGAACTGCGCCCTCGGGGCCGACCAGCTCCGCCAGTACGTGCAGGAGCTGAGCCGCATTTCCGACGTGCATATTTCGGCCTACCCCAACGCCGGCCTGCCCAACGCCTTCGGCGGCTACGATGAATCGGCGGAAGAATTTGCCGCGCTGGTGGAGGATTATCTGAAGGAAGGCATCGTGACGGTAGTGGGCGGGTGTTGTGGGACGACCCCACAGCACATCGCGGAATTGAGCCGTTTGGCGAAGAAGTATAAGCCAAGGGAGTTGAAACAGTTAAAAGTTAAAAGTGAAGAGTTAAAATCCGGAGAAAAACCAGTTGTAGGTTTTAACTCTTCACTTTTAACTTCTAACTCAATCGCCACGCGGCTGTCCGGTCTCGAACCCTTCAACATCGCCGCCGACAGCCTCTTCGTGAACGTGGGCGAGCGCTGCAACGTGACCGGCTCGCGCGCTTTTGCCCGCCTCATCCGCACGGGGGCGTATGAGGAAGCCCTGGCCGTGGCCCGCCTGCAGGTGGAAGAAGGCGCGCAGGTCATCGACATCAACATGGACGAGGGCATGCTCGACTCGGAGCAGGTGATGACGACCTTCCTGCACCTCATTGCCTCGGAGCCCGATATCGCGCGGGTGCCCGTGATGATTGACTCCTCGAAGTGGAGCGTGCTCGAAGCCGGTCTGAAGTGCGTGCAGGGCAAGAGCATTGTCAACTCGATTTCGCTGAAAGAGGGCGAGGACGTGTTCCGGGCCCACGCCCGCACGGTGCGCCAGTACGGCGCGGCCGTGGTGGTGATGGCCTTCGACGAAAACGGCCAGGCCGACTCGCTGGAACGCCGCCAGGAAATCTGCCAGCGCAGCTACGATATTCTGGTGCACGAGGTGGGCTTCGACCCTTCCGACATCATTTTTGACCC
The DNA here is from genome assembly GCF_039539545.1 of Hymenobacter antarcticus. NCBI lineage: Bacteria > Pseudomonadati > Bacteroidota > Cytophagia > Cytophagales > Hymenobacteraceae > Hymenobacter > Hymenobacter antarcticus. The sequence continues at coordinate 52,092 of NZ_BAABDI010000017.1, forward strand.
CAACATCCTGACCGTGGGCACGGGCATGGACGAGCACCGCAACTACGCTATCGACTTCATTGAGGCCGTGCGCTGGATTAAGGGCCACCTGCCCGGTGCGCTCACCAGCGGCGGTATTTCGAACATCAGCTTCTCCTTCCGGGGCAACGACGTGGTGCGCGAGGCCATGCACACGGCCTTCCTCTACCACGCCATCCGCGCCGGGCTCGACATGGGCATCGTGAACCCCGGCCAGCTCGGTGTGTACGACGAAATCGCGCCGGACCTGCTCGAATTGGCAGAGGACGTGCTCCTGAACCGCCGCGCCGATGCCACCGAGCGCCTCGTGGAATTTGCCGACACCGTGCAGCAAAAAGGCAAGGTTGAAGTGGTGGCCGATGCCTGGCGCAGCCTGCCCGTATGGGACCGGCTCCAGCACGCGCTGGTGAAGGGCATCACCGAATTCATCGACGAAGACACCGAGGAAGTGCGCCAGCAGGTGGGCCGGCCGCTGGAGGTGATTGAGGGGCCGCTGATGGCCGGCATGAACGTGGTGGGCGACCTGTTTGGAGCCGGCAAAATGTTCCTGCCGCAGGTGGTGAAATCGGCCCGCGTGATGAAGAAGGCCGTGGCCTACCTCGAACCGTACCTGCTGGCCGACAAGCGCGGCCAGGAGCGCCAGACGGCCGGCAAAATCCTGATGGCCACCGTGAAGGGCGATGTCCACGACATCGGCAAGAACATCGTGGGCGTGGTGCTGGCCTGCAACAACTTCGACATCGTGGACCTCGGCGTGATGGTGCCGCTGGAGCGCATTCTCGACGAAGCCCAGCGGCAAAACGTGGACGTTATCGGCCTCTCCGGCCTCATCACGCCCAGCCTGGATGAGATGGTGTACGTGGCCCAGGCCATGCAGAAGCGCGGCATGAAAATCCCCCTGCTCATTGGCGGGGCCACCACTTCGCGCCTGCACACGGCCGTGAAAATCGCGCCCACCTACAGCGGCCCGGTGGTGCACGTCAACGATGCCTCGCGCTCGGTGGGCGTGGCGGCCGCCCTGCTCGGCTCGGGCGAACAGGCCTACGCCCAGACCGTGGCCGACGACTACACCACCCTGCGCGCCGACTACGCCAGCCGCCAGCGCGACAAAAGCTACCTGAGCATCGAGGCCGCCCGCGCCAACGGCGTCAAGTCGGACTGGGACACGGTTTCGATTACCAAACCCACCTTCCTCGGCACGAAAATGCTGGAAGACTACGACCTCGCCGAGCTGGCCCGCTACATCGACTGGACGCCCTTCTTCCACACCTGGGAGCTGAAAGGCCGCTACCCGCGCATTCTGGAAGATGCCACGCTGGGCGAAGCCGCCACCCGGCTGTTTGAGGATGCGCAGGCCATGCTCACCAAAATCATTGATGAGAAGCTGCTCACGGCCCGCGCCGTGCTGGGCTTCTGGCCGGCCAATACCGTTGGGTATGACACCATCGAAATTTACGCCGATGACTCGCGCGACGCGGTAGCCGCCGAGTTTTTCACGCTGCGCCAGCAGGGCGAGAAAGGCCCGAAAATCCCCAATATTGCCTTCTCCGACTTCCTGGCCCCGAAAGAATCGGGCCGGGCCGACTACCTGGGCGGGTTCGCCGTCACGGCCGGTATCGGCATCGAAAAGCTGATTGAGCAGTTTGAGGCCGACCACGACGACTACTCCAGCATCATGGTGAAGGCCCTGGCCGACCGCCTGGCCGAGGCCTTCGCCGAGCGCCTGCACGAGCGGGTGCGCCGCGAGTTCTGGGCCTACGCCCCCGACGAGCACCTGACCGGCGACGACCTCATTCAGGAGAAGTACCGGGGCGTGCGTCCCGCCCCCGGCTACCCCGGCTGCCCCGACCACACCGAGAAAATCACCTTGTTTGACCTGCTCGACGCGGAAGGCAAAACCGGCATTTCGTTGACCGAAAACCTGGCCATGTACCCGGCCTCGTCGGTGAGCGGCATGTACTACGCCCACCCGGATTCGCGGTATTTTGGCCTGGGCCGAATTGGCGTCGACCAAGTGGCCGACATCGCCCGGCGCAAGCACATGGCATTGCCCGAGTTGGAACGCTGGCTGATGCCGAACCTGAACTACGAACCGAAGTAGCGCGGACTTTGCAGTCCGTGTATTGCAACTACTTCAACTGCGGCTGCTTCAGCCGTGCCACAATTATTCCGGACGCGGACTACAAAGTCCGCGCTACTATATGAAAGTTACCGAACACCTGGCCCAGGCCGTTGATAAAACCCTCTTCTCTTTCGAAGTTCTCCCGCCCAAAAAAGGCGAGAACATCCTCACGCTCTTCTCGAATATTGAGCCGCTGATGGAGTTCAAGCCGCCGTTCATCGACGTGACCTACCACCGCGAGGAATACGTGTACCGCCACCACCCCAACGGCCTGCTGGAAAAGAAAACCGTGCGCCGCCGCCCCGGCACGGTGGGCATCTGCGCGGCCATCAAAAACCGCTTCGACGTGGACACCGTGCCCCACCTCATCTGCGGAGGCTTCAATAAAGAGGAAACCGAGAATGCGCTGATTGACCTGCACTTTCTGGGCATCGATAACGTGCTGGCCCTGCGCGGCGACCCCATCAAAACCGAGGGCCACTTCAAGCCCGAGCCCGACGGCCACGCCTACGCCTGCGACCTGATTGGGCAGGTAGCCGACCTCAACAAGGGCGCTTATCTCGACGAGGCGCAGGACGACACCTGGGCTACCAACTTCTGCATCGGCACGGCCGGCTACCCCGAAAAGCACTTCGAAGCCCCCAACTACACTTCCGACATGCGCTTCCTGAAGCACAAGGTGGACCGCGGTGCCGACTACATCGTGACCCAGATGTTTTTCGACAACGAGGAATTTTTCAAATTTGAGCGGCGCTGCCGCGAGGCGGGCATCACCGTGCCCATTATCCCCGGCCTGAAACCGATGACCACCAAAAGCCAGCTCACCATGCTGCCAAGGACTTTTTTCCTCAACATTCCGGAGGCGCTGGCCGAAGCCATCAGCCAGTGCCGCGACAGCGAGGCGGTTCGCGCCATCGGCATCGAGTGGTGCATCAACCAGAGCCGCGAGCTCATGGCCCACGGCGTGCCCTGCCTGCACTACTACTCCATGGGCAAGGCGGAAAGCATCCGCAAAGTGGCCCGCGAGCTGTTTTAGCGCTGGCTTTTACGTCAGATGAGCCCGACGTTTTTGTTCGTATTTATCAATGCTATAACTACTCAACTATGCTCAACGACCTGTTTGCCCGCCTGCGGCTGGCCACCGCGCCGGCCGAGATTGAGGCCCTGCAGAATGGTATCTGGCAGCTGTGGCTGCACAGCGGAGACGGGGCGCTCGACAAGGAAATGGAAGTTGGGATGCGGGCCATGCAGGCCGATGACCTTGCTTTGGCAATCCGACAATTCACTAAAATAATCCTACTCAATCCCGATTTTACCGAAGCCTGGAACAAGCGGGCCACGGCCCATTACGTGCGCGGCGAGCACCGTGCTTCCCTGGCTGATATCGCCGAAACCCTGCGCCGCGAACCCCGGCATTTTGGGGCGCTGTGGGGCCGGGCCGCCATTTTGCGCGAACTGGGCGACTATCGCCACGCCCTGAGCACATTAAACACATTATCAACCGTTTGCCCGAGCCTGCCTGGCTTGCGCGCCCAGCAGCTGAGCTTGCAGGAACGACTGGAGGAGGGCGAAACACCGGCCTAAGCTGGCAGGGGAAAAGAAACTATTCACTACCTTTCCTTCCCAATCGATTGGGGGCGACCGGTCGGTGCCTTTTTTCTTTTTTTCATCCTCTGCCAGACTATGAAAATTTATATACTCGCTGTTCTTCAGACAATTTTACTGGCCTGCTTAACTACCAATGTCAGGGCTCAGAAGGCGTATACCAGTAAATGGGCCAGCGGCCAGCTCGAACGTCGCGTTAAAGTGGGTGTGTGGGAGTACTACGGCATCACGCCCTCGAAAGAAAAAGTAGTGGTGCAGCGCTACGACCACACCACCAGCACCTTGCTGTACTACCGGCCCATTGAGGAAGTAGCCTACAACACGGAAGTGAGCGCGGGCCAGTGGAAGCGCCGCCTCGTGGACCGGCCACCCCTGTTTATTGGCGGCGATGCGGCCCTGGCAGCCTACACTGCGCAGCTAAACTACCCATTGGAGGCTCAGGAACGGAATATTCAGGGCAAGGTCACCATTGGGTTTGCCATCGATACGCAGGGGCAGGCCAGTGGCTACCGCGTGCTGCGCAGCATTGGGGGCGGCTGCGACCAGGAAGCATTGCGGGTAGCCAAAACAATTCCCAACGAGTGGGTTCCGGCCCTGGTGGGCACCCAGCCCGTGCCCGTAGAGTATGAGCTCACGCTTACCTTTCGGCTGGCTCAGCCGTAGAAGCAGGATGTGCGACGGACCTGGTTCGGAGCGACGGAAGGCCGGCCAGGCCGGCAACGCAGCTACTCTGGCGGCTATTCCCAACTCATCACCAGCTACTTAGCCCCTCACCTTACTGCCCTACGGAATGACACTTCGGTTTGAAAAATCAGCAGCGGCCCCTACCAGACTATCGGGCCTGCTGGTAGCCGCACTACTGCTCACCAGCTGCGACTCGACGCCCCGCGAGCGACAGGAAGTGGCCCGCGAAAGCGTCCGCGAGCTGGATACGATTACCCGCACCGCGGCGCAGAAGCTGGCCCGCGTGGGCAAAGCCACCGCCCGCTACGACGCCGCCAACCGCCTGCGCCGCGCCCGGCCCCTCGACCCGCGCCAGCAGCTGGCCATGGAGGCGAAATTGATGGGCCCCTACAACGGCCAAATCAACGCCCTCACGCCGCAGGACCTGCCCGCCGCCTACGGCCAGCTGGTGCGCGAAACCCGCGCCCAACGCGCCACCTGGACCGACCGCGACTGGGACTACGCCCGCGCCGTGTACCAGCGCCTGAACGACCAGGTGAAGCAGATTCGGATGGACATGCCGGCCCGCGACGAAGTGCGCGTGCGCGCCCGGCAGGCCGAGTTCGTGGCCCTGCAGGCTGGCCACACCGCCCAGGGCATCAACGCGGCCACTAAATGAGTTAAGAGTTGTGAGTTAGAAGTTAAGAGTTACAAATTATGAATTATGAGCTAACAGAGCGATTTCAATTTTTAACTCTTAACTCCTAACTCTTAACTTCTAATTCCTCCCCTGTGTCCCGTCCCGAGTCCGTCGTTTTTCTCGAATCGTACTACGAGCCGATGGCGGCCAATCTGGCCCGCACGCGGCTGGAGGCGGCGGGCATTCCGTGCTTTCTCAGCAATGAGAACCTGGTGTCGATGATGCCGCTTTACAGCTCCATCACGGGGGGCGTGCGGCTACATGTGCGCCAGCGCGATGCGGAAATGGCCTTGGAAATTCTGCGTGAGGAACTTGTGCCGCTGGCTACCGGCCCGGATATCGCCTCCTTCGCCGCCGATGCCCCCGACCCGGTGGCCCCGCGCTGCCCCCGTTGCGGGTCATCGGACGTGGCCTATGGCCCGGCCACGCGCAATACGTATGGGTTTTGGTCGGGGCTGCTGTCGGTGCTGCTGCGGTTTCCGGTGCGCGGCCACCGCTTCCACTGTTTCCACTGCGGAAACGAGTTTAAATGAGCGGGCCGGGCCCCGTTTACTCGTTAGCCGCCGCTTCGCATTAAGGAACATTGGCTAACCCTGCCGGTGGTTTTGCGTTGCCATGGACACCACCTCCGCGCTTGCTTCATGGTTTCGGTTGCCGATATGCTTTTGACCCTGCGCCGCCACTGGCGGCATTATCTGACCGAGGCGGCCGGGCTGGCGGTTTTTGTGGCCGTATCCGGCGGCGCGGCCGTGGTGTTCCATCATCCGGTATCGGCAGTGGCGCGGGCGCTGGGGCCCCAGTGGGTGCAGCGCATAGGCCTGGGCGTGGTGATGGGGGCGCTGGTGGCCGCCCTGTCGTACTCCCCGTGGGGCCGGCGCTCGGGAGCCCACCTCAACCCCGCCGTGACCCTGGGCTTTTGGCAGCTGGGCCACGTTCAAACGGTGGACGCGCTCTGGTACGGGCTGGCGCAATTCAGCGGCGCCCTGGCGGCGAGCGCGGCAATGGCGCGCCTGCTGGGGCCGTGGTTTGGCCATTCCCTCATTCATTACAACACCACCCGGCCCCTGGCGGGCCCCCACGGCTGGGCCGTGGCGCTGGTCGCCGAAACCGTTATTTCGGCCCTGCTGATGCTGGCCTTGCTGGTGGCCCTGCACTCGGCCCGGCTCAAAAAATGGGCGGGAGCGCTGGTGGGCGCATTACTGGCGGTTTTCATCGTGGTGGAGGCCCCGCTCTCGGGCATGAGCCTGAACCCGGCGCGCACGCTGGGCACGGCCGTGGCGGCGGGGCAGGCCCCCGCGCTGTGGCTGTATTTCGTGGGGCCGCTGGTGGGCATGTGGGGCACGGCGTGGGGCTATGGCCGCTATCGCCGACATCGGTACCCCGCCGCCCGTCCGCCCCAATACCCTGAACCTGACCCAGGCTGATGCCCGGCGGCCAGGCTTCGGCCGCGGCTGAGCAGTTGCCGGTGGTGTGTCGAAAACCCCCAACCACGGCGTGGTTGGGGGTTTCGGCTTGCTGCTTCTGGCTGGCCGGGCGCGATTTGGTGGAATGGGAACCCCGACGGGCGGGAACGGGCGCATCGGCCCATGCCCAACAGCGCCTGGGGCGGACAACCGCCGCTTTGCGCGCTTTTCCGTAAGAAGATGCAGCCACTTATTTTACCTGCTTATGCCTCCCAAAAAGCCCACTGCCGCCGCCAAGCCCGCGCCCAAAAAGCCCACCGCCCCCAAAGCCCCGGCCCCCAAAGCCGAGCGCCGCCCCACGGCCAAAGACATGAAGGCCGCCGCCCAGAAGCTGCCCTACCCGGCCAAACAGGCCGATATGAAGCTCCAGCCCGATTCGGACCTGGCCAACTACAAAGCCGCCGGCAAGCTCAAGGACAAAGTCGCCATCATCACCGGGGCCGACTCGGGCATTGGGCGGGCCGTGGCCATTGCCTTTGCCAAGGAAGGTGCCCACGTCGCCATCATCTTCAACGAAAATGTGGAGGATGCCGAGAAAACCAAGCAATTGGTGGAAAAGGAGAAGCGTAAGTGCCTGCTGCTGCAAATGGACGTGCGCGACCCGGAGCAGTGCAAGCACGCCGTGCGCCGCACCCGCGCCGAGCTGGGCGGCCTGAACATTCTGGTGAACAACGCGGCCTTTCAGATGAGCCAGGAGAAGTTCGAGGATATTCCGGAAGAGCAGGTTCGGCGCACCTTCGACACCAATATTCTGGGGTATATCTGGATGGCGCAGGCCGCGATTCCGCATCTGAAAAAGGACGACTGCATCATTAATACGGGCAGTATCGTGGGTATCACGGGCATTCCGATTCTAGTGGATTACGCGGCCAGCAAGGCCGGCATTCATGCCCTCACCAAGTCGCTGGCGCTGTACCTGGGCGAGCGCGGCATTCGGGTAAACTGCGTGGTGCCCGGCCCGGTCTGGACGCCCAACATCCCGGCGACCATGCCGCTGGCCGAAATCGAGAAGTTTGGTCACGAAGTCGCCCTCAAGCGCCCCGGCCAGCCCGAGGAGATTGCGCCCGCGTACGTGCTGCTGGCCAGCCAGGACGGCTCGTTTATGACCGGCAGCCTGGTCCACGTTACCGGCGGCAAGCTCAGCAGCGACGAGTAACGCTTCGCTTAATGAGGAATGAGGAATGAGGAATGAGGAATGAGGAATGAGGAATTTCGGACCTGTAGGCCCACTTTCCAATTCTTCATTCCTCATTCCTCATTCTTCATTAGGCAAAGCGTCATTCTTCACCCAGACCAGCTATAGTTGTTTAGCAACATTTCACATTTCCGGGTAATCAATCTGTTAAAAAGCCCGTTACCTTTCCACTCGCTGGGGGCATGGGCTTTAGGCGAAGCGGTGTATCTCCTCATTCACACGTATCTGTTCACTTCTATTCTCACATTTTCATGACCGAAAATTCCTCTTTGCTTGACCGCAGCCGCACCGTGGCGGGCCCGGGCTACAACCGCTGGCTGGTACCACCCGCGGCCCTGGCCATTCACCTGGCCATCGGGCAGGCGTATGCTTTCAGCGTGTTCAAAAAGCCCATGGGGGCCCTCATCAGCGGCAACGTGGACAAGCCCGACGTGCTGGACTGGACGCCGGGCCAGCTGGCCGTTATCTTCTCCATCGCTATTGTGCTGCTGGGTCTTTCGGCGGCCGTGTTTGGCAAGTGGCTGGAGCGTGTGGGGCCCCGCAAGGCCATGCTGGCTTCGGCGTTGTGCTTCGGCGGCGGCTTTTTGATTGCCTCGCTGGGCGTGCACCTGCACAGCATCTGGCTGGTGTATTTCGGCTACGGCTTCGTGGGCGGCATCGGGCTGGGCATCGGTTACATTTCGCCGGTGAGCACGCTCATCAAGTGGTTTCCGGACCGGCCGGGCGTGGCTACGGGCATGGCCATCATGGGCTTTGGTGGCGGCGCGATGATTGGCTCGCCGCTGGCGGTGGCCCTCATGGCGCAGTTCAAAGACGTGGCCCCGATGGGCGTAGCGCCCACGTTTATCGTGATGGGCCTTATTTACCTGGTGTTCATGATGTTCGGCGTGTTCACCATTCGGGTGCCCGCCGAGGGCTGGAAGCCCGAGGGCTACGTGCCCAACGCCCAGCACAGCGCGCTCATCACCAGCTCGAACGTAGACGCCGACAATGCCATCAAAACGCCGCAGTTCTGGATGCTGTGGGTGGTGCTGCTTTGCAACGTGACGGCCGGCATCGGCGTGCTCGAAACCGCCTCACCACTGATTCAGGAGACCTTTTCCGACGCCAACATGGGCGCGGGCCGGGGCGTGACGGCGGCGGCGGCGGCGGGCTTCGTGGGCCTGCTCAGCCTGTTCAATCTGCTGGGCCGCTTCTTCTGGTCGTCGGCGTCGGATAAGCTGGGCCGCAAGCCTACCTACATGATTTACTTTGGCCTCGGCATTGGGCTCTACGCCCTGGCCCCCACGCTCATGGCCAGCGCCTCGCTCACGCTGTTTGTGGTGGTGTGCTGCGTGATTCTGAGCATGTACGGCGGTGGTTTTGCCACCATCCCGGCCTACCTGCGCGACTTGTTCGGCACCATGCAGGTAGGAGCCATTCACGGCCGCCTGCTCACGGCCTGGAGCACGGCGGGCGTAGTAGGACCCTTGTTGGTGAACTACCTGCACGACCAGCAAAAAGCGAAGGGCCTGACCGGGGCCGCCGCCTACCAAACCGTGTTTTACACCATGGCCGGGGTGCTGGTAGTTGGCTTCATCGCCAACATGCTGGTTACGGCCGTGAACGAGCGGTATGCCTTTAAAGGAGTTGTCACGGGGGCTTCGGCAGGCCACTAGAACGCCCATTCCTCACTTTCTAACTTGATTTTGATATGAACCCGCAACCAAATTCTTCTACTCCCGCCACCACGGACGCTGGCTCCGGCGGCTCGGCAGTTCTGGCCTGGCTATTCGTGGGCATCCCCCTGGCCTGGGGCGTGTCGCAAACCTTCATCAAAGCACTGGCGCTGTTTAAATAGCCCGTTTTCGCTTTGTTCTTTTGAGAAAGCAGCCGGCCCTGGGTCGGCTGCTTTTTTGTTGGGCCTGATTCCGTTTCGCTTAAAGCCAGTCCCTCAGCTTCGAAATACCTGTAGTTTGCGACTATGAAAAAGCTATTTGCGCTGGCCCTGCTGGCGGGGCTGGGAGCCACCCCGTCCACCGACCCTATGCAGCGTGTGCGGCAGTTTCGGCAGGCCCACGAGCAGGAGCTGCTCACGGAATTTGAGCAGCTGGTGGCCATCCCAAACGTAGCGGCCGATACGGCCAGCCTGCGCCGCACGGCCCTGTTTGTGCAGGGCATGATGCAGCGACGCGGCATCAGCGCACGGCTGCTGGCGGCGCCCACGCCGGGCGTGCCGCCAGCGGTGTTTGGCGAGGTGCGCACGCCCGGGGCCACGCGCACCATCATTTTCTACGCGCACTACGACGGCCAGCCCGTGAACCCCGCGCAGTGGCGCGAGGGCCTTCAACCTTTCCGGCCAGTGCTCGCCACCGGCCCGCTCGACCGCGGCGGCCAGCTCACTAGCCGCCCAGCGGCGGGCCAGCCCCTCAATCCTGATTGGCGGCTGTACGCCCGCAGCGCCTCCGACGACAAAGCCGGCGTGATGGCTATTCTGACCGGCTACCAGGCGTTGGTGGCCAGCAAGCTGAAAGCCAAGGTCAACGTGAAATTCTTTTTTGAGGGAGAAGAAGAGCGGGGCTCGACGCATTTGGGCGAGATTCTGGCCCGCCACAAGGCGTTGCTGGCGTCCGACCTGTGGGTGATTTGCGACGGGCCGGTGCACCAGTCGGGCCGCAAGCAGGTGGTATTCGGCGCGCGGGGCGATGTGAACATGAGCCTGAAAGTGTATGGCCCGCGCCGCCCGCTGCACAGCGGGCACTACGGCAACTGGGCCCCCAACCCCGCCCTGGCGCTGGCCCGCCTGCTGGCCTCGATGACCGATAGCACCGGCCGGGTGCGCGTGGCCGGCTTCTACGACGACGTGACGCCGCTGACGCCGGCCGAGAAAACCGCTCTCGCGCAGGTGCCCAATCTCGACGAAACCATCCGGCAGGAGCTGGGCTTTGCCCGCCCCTACGGCACCGGGCAGTCGCTGGTGGAGCTGCTCAATCAGCCCTCCCTCAATATAAATGGTATGCAGAGCGCCAACGTGGGCGCGCAGGCGGCCAACGTCATTCCCACCGTGGCCTCGGCCGTGCTGGACCTGCGCCTGGTGCTCGGCAACGACGCGCAGCGCCAGGTGCAGAAGGTGGTCCGCCACATCGAGCGCCAGGGCTACCACGTGGTGGCGGCCGAGCCCACCGATGCCGAGCGCGCCCAGTACCCGCTGCTGGTGCAGGTGAACGCTGAAAAAGGCGAAAACGCCCAGCGCACCCGCCTCGACTTACCCATTGCCCGCCAGGTAGTAGCCGCCGTGCAAACCACGACCCCGGACCGGATAGTGCAGCTGCCTAGCATGGGCGGCACCCTGCCGCTGCGCGTATTCGAGCAGGAACTGGGGGCCCACACCGTCACGGTGCCCGTGGCCAACTACGACAACAACCAGCACGCCGAAAACGAGAACATTCGCCTCGGCAACCTCTGGGATGGTATCGAAACCATGGCCGCGATTATGCTGATGAAATAATAGCATTGTTCACTGGTGTAGCGCGAAGCGGTGCTTCGCGTCTCCGCGCCAGTAGAATCAGCCAAATAGCGCGGGGACGCGAAGCACCGCTTCGCGCTACCACCGCCTGCGTAGTTCGGATAAAGTCTCTGCCGTAATAGCGGTTATTCAGAATTACACCTGCTAAAAGCTGCCAGAGTAAGCCGCCGGGAAGATTTTGCTCGTAAGGAGTTGTTAGCGGAACCGTGTAGTGCGGTGCTGCATCAGTTGCTCCCTTGCTATGTCCTCACCAGCTTATCCCAGCGGCACCGTTCGCGCCCTGCTCGACACCGCTCACGTTTCCGACGCTACCCGCGCGGCGCTGCTGGCGCGGCTCGATGCGCCGGTAGCGTATGCGCCCCAGTTTCTGGCCCCCGAAACCTTTGCCCTGCTCGAAGCCGTGGCTGGCCGCCTTTTTCCGCAGCCCGACCGACCGACTCAGCCCATTGCCCTGGCCCCCGCCATTGACCAGCGCCTGGCCGAAGGCCGCGCCGACGGCTGGCGCTACGATGCCCTGCCCCCCGACCGCGAGGCTTACCGCATGGGGCTGGGCGGCATTCAGGAAATAGCGCAGGCGCAGTTTCAAGCTGATTTTATGGCGCTGGAAGCCGCGCAACAGGATGCCGTGCTGCATACGCTGGCCGGTGGCCACCCGGCGGGCCCCACCTGGCAAACCCTGGATGCCGGCCGCTTCTTTGAAGAGCTGCTGGCTGAGCTGGCCGCCACCTACTACGCCCACCCGCTGGCCCAGGAAGAAATCGGCTACGTGGGCATGGCCGACCTGCCCGCCTGGCCGAAAATCGGTCTTAACGAACGCGAGGAACGGGAAGTGGCAATGGGTGAATGAGCGAATGAGCGAATGAGTGAATGACCATTGCGTCTGCACTCTTTCACTCTCTTGGCCAGTCACTCATTTGCCCATTCACTCATTCACCCATTGCTACCATGCCCGAAGAAGAAATCCTCGAAGAAGGTGTCCTCAACCCAGTAATGCCCGAAATTCAGGACCCGCTGCTGCGGGCGCTGATGGCCGACGAGCCCGCGCCCGCCCCGGCCCCCGTCGACACGCCCCAGGAACAGCCCCAATCCATTCCGGCCGAGGCCGATGAAGTTGATTGCGTGGTGATTGGGCTGGGGGCGGGGGGCGCCCCGCTGCTGGCCCGCCTGGCCATGGCCGGCCTGAAGGTGGTGGCCCTGGAAGCCGGCCCCTGGCACGATGCCAAAAAAGACTTCGCCACCGACGAGCAGGCCCAGGATTTTCTGTTCTGGAACGATGAGCGGCTGGCCGCCGGCCACGACCCGCTGGCCATGGGCCGCAACAATTCCGGCACCGGCGTGGGCGGCTCCACGCTGCACTATACCGCCTACACGCCCCGCCCCCTGCCCGACGACCTGCACCTGAAGCGCGACTTTGGCCGGGGCGAGGACTGGCCGTTTGGCTACGAAGAGCTGGAGCCGTACTACGAGGAGCTGGAAGGTTTTCTGGGGATTTCGGGGCCGACGCCCTACCCCTGGGGCCCCGCCCGGCGCAAGGGCTACCCGCTGGCCCCGCTGCCGCTGAATAGCGCCGCCCAGCTCATGGTGCGCGGAGCCGCCAAGCTGGGTATCATGACGTCGCCGGCGGCTAACGCGGCCCTTTCGGCCCGCTACTACCAGGAGGGCGTGGGCTGGCGCGAGGCCTGCACCAATCGCGGCTTTTGCCAGGCGGGCTGCTCCAACGGGGCCAAGGCCAGCATGGACGTCACGTTTATTCCGCTGGCCGTGAAGCACGGGGCCGACATTCGTCCCAACAGCTTCGTGACCGAGATTGAGCGCGACGAGCGCGGCTTCGTGACGGGCGTGGTGTACACCCGGAACGGCGAGCAGCTGCGCCAGCGCTGCCGCCACCTGTTCCTGTGCGGTGGCTCGGTAGAAACCCCGCGCCTGTTGCTGCTCAACGAGCTGGCGCTGACCAGCGGGCAGGTGGGCCGCAACCTGATGGCGCACCCCGGCGTGCAGGTGTGGGGTACTTTTGAGGATGCCGTGCGGCCCAACAAGGGAATCCCAGGCGGACTGATTTCGCAGGACACCCACCGACCGAAAGACGCTGATTTTGCGGGCGGCTACCTGTTGCAAAGCATCGGCGTGATGCCGGTGACGTTTGCCGGGCAGGTGGCGCGGGGCCGCAAGCTGTGGGGCCAGCCCCTGCGCGACTACATGCGCAACTTCAACCATGTGGCCGGCATCAATATCCTGGGCGACTGCCTGCCCCACGCCGACAATTTCCTGGAGCTGGCCGAGGAAAAAGATGCCCGGGGCCTGCCCAAGCCGCGCCTGCACTTCACGGCCCAGGAAAACGAGCAGCGCATGAATGCCCACGCCGAGAAAATTATGCGGGGCATCTGGGAAGCGGCGGGAGCCACCGACATCTGGGCTTTCGGGCGCTACGCCCACGTCATCGGCACCGCCCGCATGGGCCTGAGCGGCGACGACGCGGTGGTGGACGCCAACGGCCGCGCCTTCGACGTACCCAACCTGTACATCTCCGACAATTCTACTTTTCCCAGCGCCCTAAGCGTGAACCCGGCCCTGACCATCATGGCGCTGAGCCTGCGCACGGCCGATAAGTTTCTGGAGCAACAACAGCGGCGGGATGGGTAATGCCGTTACTCAACCGGAACGTCATGCCGAGCGCAGCCGAGGCATCTCGCTCGCATCGTTGAACCGGAGGTCAGCGTAGCTAACGATTGAATTACTGCTGCACGCGAGATGCCTCGGCTGCGCTCGGCATGACGTTCCTTTTTGACATCATAATTCAAACCCCATGAAATCCTTCCTCACAGAAATTAAAGAGCATTTCGGCGACGGCAACTACGAAGGCGACCAGTTTGGCGGGGCCACCGGGCACAACGGCAACGGCCTGCCCACCGGCCTACCCAACAACTTCATGTTTGCCACCGGCATCGAGTGCAGCTACCCGACCATTGATAACGGCAAAACCCGCCGCGACCTGCTGGCCGAGTGCGACCACTACAACCGCTACAAAGAGGACCTGGGCCTGGTGAAGGAAATGGGCCTGAAAGTGCTGCGCTACGGCCTGCCGTACTACAAAATTCAGCTCAGCCCCACGAAGTATGACTGGGAGTTCGCGGACCTGGCCATGGCCGAGATGCAGCGCCTGGGCATCACCCCAATTCTGGATTTGATGCACTTTGGGGTGCCCGACTGGCTGGGCAATTTCCAGAATCCCGAGCTGCCGGTGCATTTTGCGGCCTACTGCGAGGCCGTGGCCAAGCGCTACCCCTGGGTGCGCTACTACACGCCGGTGAATGAGATTTACGTGACGGCCAAGATGAGCGCTAAAGACGGCATCTGGAACGAGCAGCTGAAGTCGGACAAGGCCTTTGTGACAGCCCTGAAGCACCTGGTGGCCGCCAGCATCATGGGTACCCAGCGCATTGCCAAGCACCGGCCCGACTGCATCATCGTGCAGAGCGAGTCGGCCGAATTTACCCACGAGCTGCGGGCCGAGCACACCTTCGAAGTGCAGATGCAGAACAAGATGCGCTTCTCCTCCCTCGACCTGCTCTACGGCCATCACCCCGAAGGCGACGTGCTGAACTACCTCTACGACAACGGCCTGACCCGCCGCGAGTACGACTGGTTTATGGCCGGTGAGCCGCCCGGCTACCAGGTGATGGGCAACGACTACTACGGCCGCAACGAAAAAATTATGCTGCCGAATGGCGAAATCGTGACCAGCATGGACGTGCTGGGCTGGTACAACATTACCCGCGACTACTATCAGCGCTATAAGAAGCCGGTGATGCACACCGAAACCAACACCCTCGGCGACAAAGAGGCCTCTACCTGGCTCTGGAAACAGTGGGTAAATATCCTGCGAATGCGCAAGGAAGGCGTACCCGTGCTGGGCTTCACCTGGTATTCGCTCATCGACCAGATTGACTGGAACATTGGCCTGGAGCGCAAAGTGGGTACCGTGAATGCCTGCGGCCTCTACGACCTCGACCGCAAGCCCCGCCCCGTGGCCGACGCCTACAAAATGCTGCTTCAGGAGTACGGCCAGATTACCATCGTGCCCCATGGCGAGCTGTTTGAGATAACTACTGCCCCGGCCACGCTCAAGGTAGAGGTGTAAACGGCGGGGCGGCGTAGCTTTTACCCGCCGGACACGCCCCGTTTTCGGGGTGCTTATTGTGACCGCCGCCCTCATGCCAACTTCTATGCTCCTAATGCGCGTGGCCGCCGCCTGGCCCCTGCCCGGCCTGGGCTTGCTGGCGCTGCCCCAGGCGGCCACGCCCCTGCTGGCCGCCTACGCCCTGCACACCGCGCTGGCCGTGGTGGCGGCCCTGCCCGATGGCACCCGCCACGCCGCGTACGCCACAGTGGAAGAAATCACCCGCTCTGAGGAAAGCAACATTCCTACCCGCGGCCTCTTGCTTGATTTTGCCGCGCCCGTAACCCTGCCGCCCGGCACCACCATCTGGCTGGCCGGGGCCAGTGCCGCGGCGGAAATAGCGTAAGCAAATTCGCAGCCGGAAGCGGCTTATGGGTTTATTCAGCAGGCTTTTTATGCCTACCGCCAAGAAAGCTATTCAGGGCAAAAGGTGCCAACCAGAGCCGTTGCCGCAATTCCGGGCAAATTGCACTCCGGCCCCCGACAACCGTTTACCCGCTGGGTTTAATTCTTCACTAAAAAATTCCAATTTTTGATAAGGAACTACTTGGGCGGCTCCTACGCTTTGCGTAAATTGCCGGACCACTACAGGTCTCGCATTTGGGTTCTTTATACTGCTTATGAAATTTCTTGCTCCGCTGCTCCTGGTATGCCTGTGGGTATTTCCAGCTGCCGCCCAGCGTATTATTATCAGTGGCCAGGTAGTGGAAGCTACCAACGGTGAACCGGTGCCGTTTGCTTCCATTTTTATTCCCAACACCAGTGCCGGCGTCACGGCCGATGCCGATGGCAAGTTTAAGCTGGCCGTATCGGGTACTCCCGACTCTATCGCGGCTTCGGCCATGGGCTTTGCCACGCAGCGACGTAAACTCAGCGACGCGGCCGTGCAGACGGTGCTGTTTCGCCTGAAGACCGGCGGCGTGGCCCTGGCCGAAGTGGTGGTGTCGTCGCGCCAGCCCGAAAATCCCGCCTTCCGCATCCTGCGCGAAGTGCAGAAGCACAAGCCCGAGAACGGCCGTCTTTCGCTGAAAGCCGCCGAGTACGATTCCTACAACCGCATCGAAACCAGCCTGATTGACCTGCCGGCCAGCATGACCAGGCGCAAGGTTATCAAGGATATCCGGGCGCTGGCCGTGCGCCAGGGAGCCGCCGCCGCCACCGATGCCGATGCGCCGCTGCCCATTTTTGCTTCCGAAGTGAGCTCGCGGGTGTATCAAAAAAACGCCCCCATTCGCCGCCGCGAAGACTTACTGCACAAGCAGATGCGCGGCGTGGGCCCGCGCGAAGGCTCGGTGCTTTCGCAAATGCTGGGCTCGAATTTTCAAAATTTCGACTTCTACCCCAACTGGCAGAACGTGCTGGGCAAGGACTTCATCTCGCCCATTGCCGAAGGCGGCCGCGCTACCTATGAGTACGAGCTGCAGGACTCGGTATTCGTGGGCAAGGACTGGTGCTATCGTATTGGCGTGACGCCCAGGCGCAGCCACGACCTGGCTTTCAAGGGCACCATCTGGGTTACGGCCGAGGGCTACGCCCTGCGCCGCATCGACGTAGTGGCCAGCCCCGACGCCAATATCAACTTCGTGAGCGACCTGCGCATTGCCCAGGAGCTCACGCCGCCCACCGAGGGCCCGGGCCTGCCCACCCGTACCAAGCTGGTGCTCAGTGTGCGGCCCTACGAGAAGCAGGCCGCCATGCTGGTGCGCTTCACTACGGTGAGCAGCAACTTCGTGCGCAACCAACTGCACGCCGAAACCGGGTTCTACGACCAGCCCATCGTGTCGTCGCTGATGGAGCCCACCGAAAAAGGCTCGGGTAGTGACCTGCTGAGCGGATTGCCGCAGGGCGGCGCGGGCGGCGGCTACTTCGACCAGCACCGTCCCGACACCCTCAGCCTGTCGGAGCGCCAGACGTTTGCCGTGCTCGACTCGGCCAAGCAGCTGCCTTCGGTGCGCAACGTGCTCGACTGGGTGGAGCTATTGGTGAACGGCTACAAGCGCGTAGGAAAACTTGACCTGGGGCCTATTTCTACCATTTACTCCCGCAACGACCTGGAGGGCAACCGCTTCCGGTTTGGCTTTCGGACCACGCCCCTCATCAGTCGCGACTGGCTCACGCAAGCCTACGTGGCCTACGGCACCCTGGATGGTCGTTTTAAGTACGGAGTCCGCGTCAACTACATCGCCGAACGGCGTCACTGGACGGTGTTTTCGGGCGAATTCAGGCACGACGTGGAGCAGGCCGCACTGCTCGACAACGACTTTCTCGACAACAACAACCTGTTTGTGGCCGCTTCGCGCTGGGGCCGGTTCCGCCAGGGCCGGCCGGTACTGCGCGACCTCACCTCGCTGAGCATGCAGCGCGACCTGTTTCACGGCTTCACCCAAACCCTAACCCTGCGCTATCAGAACATTAATCCGCTGTTCGATATTCGCCGCCACTCCATTCACGGTGGGCCACCCGTCAATGACGAACCTGGTTCCAACATACTGCATCTGAGCGAGTTGGTTTCAGAGTCGCGCTACGCCCCCGACGAAAACCTGGTGCAGAACGAAAACCGCCGCCGCCCCGTGGGCCTGAAGCGGCTGCCGGTATTTGGCTTCCGCTACACGCTGGGGGCCATCGACTGGACCCAGGGCGATTTTATGTACCACAAGTTCAACCTGTCCATTTCGCACAGCGTTTCGGTGGGCTACCTGGGCCGCCTCAACTACCGGGCCGAGGCCAGCTACATTCCCACGGCGCTGCCCTACTATATTCTGAAAACCCCGCTGGGCAACCAGACGCCGTTCTACAACGCCAACGCTTTCAACCTGATGAACTACTTTGAGTTCGTCACCGACCGCTCGGCCACGCTGCGCCTCGACCACCATTTTGAAGGCCTGGGCCTGAACTCCATCCCCGGCATCCGGGCCCTGAACTGGCGCTTTGTGGCGACTGGCAACGTGCTCTACGGCAAGCTATCGGACCGAAGCCGCCGCGTGAACGGCGATACTCCGGACTTGCCCGGTCCCATTTCCATTCCTTATGTGGAGGTGGGCTACGGGGTCGAAAACATTTTCAAGTTTCTGCGGGTCGACTTCATCCACCGCCTCACGTACCGAGACAGGCCTGACACCAACAACTTTGGCATCAAGGTGGGGGCGCAGTTCCGCTTGTAAGGTACTTTTCACCTGGCTAGTCTCAGCGCGCCCATCCGCCACTTTTCGGCAGGATAGGCGCGCTTGTTTTATGAGCTTTCGCCTGCTGCATCCTGGTGCAAGGCCTGGCCACAATTGCGGGGTTTATTTCGGTAGAGGCATCTGCATCGCCGTGGCTGCTGGCCTACGTTGTCCTGTTACTTAGCCGGCTTCCTTATCTTTGGCTACGGCCGTGCCCGTTGGCAAAGCCTCCTTCTTTCGCATGATTTCCGCCTCCTCTCTGCAAAGCCTGTTTGGCATCAAAGCCAGCGAAACCCGCACCGTGGGGCTCTTTTTGCTGCACAATTTCCTGCTGGGCATCGGCTCGATACTGGTGTACGTGGCGGCCAACGTGCTGCTGCTGGAGCACGACCCCGAACACAGCCTGCCCCTGGGCTACGTGGCCGGGGCCCTGGCCATGATGGCCGTGGGCAAGGTGTACACGCATTTTGAGCACCACTATCTGCTGAAAAAGCTGGCCGTGCGGGCGCTGCTGGCCGTGGTGGCCCTCACGGGCGTGCTGGGCGTGCTGGTGGTGGTGGGCCACTCGGTGGCGGCGGCCGTGGCCATCATGGCGGGCTACCGGGTCATTTACCTGCTCACCAATCTGGAGTTCTGGGGCGTATCGGCGGTGGTGTTTGATGTGCGGCAGAGCAAGCGCCTGTTCAGCATCATCAGCTCGGGCGACATGCCGGCCAAGGCCCTGGGGGCCGTGCTGGCGGCCCTCATCCACGGCGAGGCGCAGCTGCCCGTGCTGCTGGGCGTGTCGTTTCTGGCCTACCTGGGCGCCCTGTTTGCGTTGCGCGCCACCCTGCGCTCGCACGTAGTGGAGGCGGCGGCGCGGCCGGCCCGTGCCCCGCAGCACCAGCCAGGTCAGCTGGCCCGGCAGCTGTTTGGCGGCAGCGAGCTGGTGCTGGCCATGTGCCTCAGCCTGCTGGCCATCGCGGCGGCGCTCACCGGGGTCGAGTACATGTTTTTTGTCAACGTGAAGCACAAGTTTCACGACTCGGCCGACGTCACCCAATCGGTGGGCTGGATACTGGCCCTGACCTACCTGGCGGCCATGTTCTTCAAGCTGCTGGTGAGCCGGCAGGCCCTGGAGCGCTATGGCGTGCAGTGGTCGCTGCGGCTGCTGCCGCTGGTAGCGCTGGGCTTCTTGCTGGGTTTCGGGATAATTAAGGCCGTGAGCAGCTACACCCCCACGGGCCTGCTCATCTACTTCTGCGGCCTGTACCTGCTGCTCGAAGTGCTGCGCCGCAGCGTGTTCGACCCCGTTTTTCTGGTTCTGTTTCAGCCCCTGGCCCCGCAGCAGCGGCTGGCGGCTCACACCCTGGCCAAAGGCTTCTACGAGCCCCTGGGCATGGGCCTCACGGGCCTGCTGTTCTTCGCCTTTCGCTACAGTGGCCTGCTCGATGGCTGGCTGCCGCTTGCCTGGATGGGGGCCCTGCTGCTGCTGGCGCTGCTGTTTCTGCGCCGCACCTACCACAGCTACCTCGCCGAGCTGCGCGAAGGCCTGGGCCGGCGCTTTGCCGAAACCGCCGAGCTGGCCCTGCCCGATGCGGCCCTGCAGGTAGTGCTGGCGCACCTGCAAAGTCCGCGCCCGCCCGAGGTGCTCAATGCCGTGGCCTGGCTGCGCCAGCGCGACCCCAAAGCCCTGGCCGGCCACGCCCCCAGCCTGCTCGAACACGCCGACGAGCGGGTGCGCCTGGCTCTGCTCACCACCATCGAAGTGCGCCCGCTGCCCCCCGAAGCCCTGCAGGCCCTGGCCCTGCGCGACCCCGCCGCCGCCGTGCGCGAAGCCGCCGCCCACCTCCTGGCCGCCGCCGACCCGGAAATGGCCACCGTGACCAGCTTGCTGGCCAGCGCAGACCTGCCCGCCCGGCAGGGAGCCATCCGGGGCTGCCTCGAAACGCGGCCCGAACACGAGGCCGCGCACTATAACCTGGGGCAGTTACTCGTAAATCCGACTCCGGTCACCAGCCGGACGGCGCTGGCGCTGCTCCCGTTTTTTCCCTTCGAAACCCAGAACCAGCTGATTGATGACAGCCTGGCCAGCCCCGACCCGGACCTGGCCAGCGCGGCGCTCACGGCCATTGGCACCCTGCCCCACACCCGGCTGGCCTACCACCTGCCACCCGCCCTCGGCGAGAAGCAGCGCTGGCAGGCCGCCGCCGACAGCCTGGTGGCGCTGGGGCCGGCCATGGTGCCCCTGGTGCGCGAGGCCCTGCACCACTCGCCCAGCCCAATTCACCTGCACCGCCTGGCCACCGTGCTCGAACGCCTCGACACGCCCGCCAGCCGGGCGGCGCTGGTGGCGCTGGCGCAGGGCAGCAACCTGTTTTCGCGCGGGGTGGCGCTGCGGGCCTTGCGCCGGTTTCCGGCCGTGCCCGGCGAAGCGCCCATCTTCGAGCACTTGCTGCGCGATGAATT
The DNA here is from genome assembly GCF_039539545.1 of Hymenobacter antarcticus. Classification (NCBI taxonomy): domain Bacteria; kingdom Pseudomonadati; phylum Bacteroidota; class Cytophagia; order Cytophagales; family Hymenobacteraceae; genus Hymenobacter; species Hymenobacter antarcticus. Next base: position 73,149 of record NZ_BAABDI010000017.1, read on the forward strand.
TTCCCTGGCGGCGCAGTTGCTGCGCGGTCTGGCCGCCGACCACCGGCCGGCGCTGCACACGGCCGTCGGCTACGAGCTGATGCTGCTGCACCAGCGCGTGTTTGGCCTATTGGCCCAGCTCTACGATGCCGAGCTGGTGGCCACGGCCCAGCGCAACGTGGCCCACGCCGCCCGCGAGCGCCAGGCCAATGCCCTCGAAATTCTCGACAACCTGATTCCGCGCCCGGTGTACCTGGGCCTGCAGGCACTGCTCGACGATACTTCCGTGGCGGAAAAAGCCCAGCTGTTTGCCACTATCACGGCCCACGACCAGCTGGTGCGGGCCCTGCGGCCGGCGCGGTCCGGCAGTGGCGCTCCCCGGACGATGGCGGTGGCCCGGCCGGTTTTTCATCCCGCTACCCTCACCGAGCCCTTGCCCGTGCTGCTGCTCCGGCGCGGCCACAGCTCCTTCACCACCTGGACGCTGGGCGTGGCCCTGCGCACCTGGCAGCCCACGCAGCCCGATGCGGCGGCCCTGCTACAGCCCTACCTGCAGTCGCCCAACGCGCTAGTGGCCGAAAGTGCCCAGCTGGCCGCCAGGGCCCTGGCCGCCCGCACGGGCCACACTGTTTCCGCCCCTCCTTTTCACGCCCATGCCATGAGTCATTCTCCCGCTTCCGAAGCCCGAATCTCCGCCCTGGAGCGGGTAGTACTGCTTAAAAGCACGGCCCTGTTCTCGCAAACGCCCGAAAACGTCCTGAGCAGCATCGTGCCCATCATGAAGGAGGTGACGTTCTACGAGGGCGAGGAAATCTTCGCCAAGGGCGACATCGGCACGTCGCTGTTCGTGGTCCACGACGGGCAGGTGGGCATTTTCAACGGCAGCCAGCAGCTGGCTACGTTCGGGCCGGGCGACTTTTTTGGCGAGCTGGCTTTGCTTGATGCCGAGCCGCGGTCGGCCTCGGCGGCGGCGCTAAGCAAGGTGCTGGCCTTCCGCCTCGACCAGGAGGATTTCTACGATTTGATGGAGGAGCGGGGCGAGGTGCTCCGCAACATTCTGCGGATGCTGTGCCAGCGCATTCGCCAGCAGAATGAGAAGATGCGCGCGCTGGCGCGGTAGCACAGTTGCCCTGATGGGCACGAAAAAGAACGTCATGCTGAGCGCAGCGAAGCATCTCTACCGCAGCAGTAATTATTACTTGCGCGGTAGAGATGCTTCGACTTCGCTCAGCATGACGTTCTTTTAGTCATTAAGAAAATGCCTCACCGCTGCTACTCCATCACCTCGTAGATTTTCACGGGCTCGGCCTTGTTTTTTAGGGTCACCTCGCTCACGTACTGGCCTTTGAAGGACTCTTTCACTTTGAGATACACGGCTTCGCTGATGATAATCTGACCGGGTTTGGCCGAGGACTGCAGGCGCTGGCACAGGTTCACCACATCGCCGATAATGGTGTAATCCAAGCGCTTGAGCGATACCGAGCCGATGTTGCCCGACACGACTTCGCCGGTATTCACTCCAATACTAACCTCGGGGCGGTACTCGAAGCCGGCGGGGAGCGGGGTGGTATCCTGCTGGAGCACTGCCCGTGCCGACAACGCCGCGTCGATGGCCCGGTCGAGGTGGTGCTCGCCCCGGAACACGGCCATCACGGCATCGCCCATAAACTTATCCACGTAGCCGCCCTGGGCAATCACCTCCTTCACCATCAGGTCGAAGTAGTTATTGAGCAGGCCCACTACGTCGGTCGGGCTCAGTTTTTCCGACATCGACGTGAAGCCGCAGATATCGATGAAGGCTACCGTCACGTCCACCGTTTCGCTTGCCAGCAGGCGGTTCTTGAAGTCGGGCCGGGTCATGAAGTTGAGCACCGTTTCGTCGACGTACATTTTCAGGATATTGTTTTCCTGAATGGCGCGGAGTGTGTCGCGGAGCTGGCGCACCTGGTCGGCCGTTTTCTCAATGGTGAGCTCCAAATCGGTGAAATCGACGGGCTTAATCACGAAGTCGAACGCGCCGCGGTTCATGGCCGTGCGCAGGTTGGCTAGGTCACCGTAGGCCGTCACAATCACCGTTTTCATGGCCGGGTGCTGGGCATGGGTGAGCGAAAGCAGCGTGAGCCCGTCCATCACCGGCATGTTGATGTCACTGAGGATGATGTCGATATCCGGGTGTTCGCCAATGCGCTCGATGGCCTCCTGCCCGTTGGTGGCGAACACGAACTCATAGACGTTTTCGCGGATTTTGCGCCGAAACTTCTGGCGGATAAGCAGCTCAAGGTCGGCTTCGTCGTCGACCACCAGTATTTTCGTTTTCATAGCAGCGAGTGTTGAGGAAGCAGGGCGGTTGGCGCGTTTTCACGCCCGGCGGATGGCGTGCGACGGCATCAATCCGAACCACTTACTTACTGGAATACTCCGGACGTGGCATGTCAGGATTTCAATTGCAATAACTTATTCTTGAGTACGGAAAAATCCAGCGGCTTAACTAAAAAGTCATTGGCTCCGAGCTCCATGGCCTGCCGGTGGCTGGCATCGTCGCCGTAGGCCGTAATCATCATCATGGTGGTGGGCGGCATCTCGAATTCCTCTTTTACGTGGCCCAGCAGCTCCAGCCCACTCATGCCGGGCATGTTGATATCGGAAAGAATGATGAGGACCTCGGAGTGGTGCGCCCGCAAAAAAAACAGGGCTTCCTCGCCCGAAAACGCAAAGTTGAACTTCAGCTCGCCGCTGCGGATTTCACGCCGAAACCGCTGCATGAACAAGTCACGCACGTCCGTTTCGTCATCAACAACCAGAATTTGCATGAAAAATGTTTTCAGTAAGCGAATAGCACCAAAGTTAAGTGCGGCGGGCCGTAGCGCGAAGCACCGCTTCGCGTTCACGCGCCACTCGGGCGGCTTCAACGGCGCGGGGACGCGAAGCACCGCTTCGCGCTACGTCGGCAGCGTAACCACAAATTCGGTGCCCACGCCTTCCGCGCTTTCTACGCTCAGGGTGCCGCCGTGGCCGGTGGTCACGATGTCGAAACTGAGCGACAGGCCCAGGCCCGTGCCCTCGCCCAGGGCCTTGGTAGTGAAGAAGGGCTGGAAGATTTTTTGCCGCACGGCATCGGGCATGCCGGTGCCGTTGTCGCGAATCCGGATTTCGACCCCGGCTGGCACGGTGCGCGTCGTCACGCTCACTTCGGGGCGGTAGGCGGCGTTGGGCAGCTGGCGCTGGCGCTCCTGCACGGCATGAAAAGCGTTGGTAAACAGATTTATCAGCACCCTCCCCAGGTCTTGCGGCACGGCGGCCACGGCGGGCAGGTCCGGGGCGAGCAAGGTCTCCAGCTGGGCCTCAAACTGCTTGTCTTTGGCCAGCAAACCCTGGTAGGCCAGGCGCAGGCTCTCCCCGACCAGGGCGTTGAGGTCGGTGGGCAGGCGCTGGCTGGTGCCGGAGCGCGAGTGAGCCAGCATGTCTTTAATGATGGAGGTGGCCCGCTGCCCGTGCTGGCTGATTTGCTGTAGGTTCTGCTTCAGGCCGGCCAAAATCTCGGCCTCCAGGCCGGCGGCCCGGGCGGGCCCCCGCCGCTCCCCGTTGATGTCGTCGACGAGGTCGGTGCTCACCTCGGCGAAATTTTTCATGAAGTTGAGCGGATTTTGCAGCTCGTGGGCGATGCCCGCCGTGAGCTCGCCCAGAAAGGCCATTTTCTCGCGCTGCACCAGTTGGTCCTGCGCGGTTTTCAGCTCGGCCAGCGACTGTTCCAGGGCTTCGCGGGCGCGCTGCTGCTGGCGGGCGTGGCGGCCCAGCAGCAGCGCCAGGGCCAGCAGGCCCACCAGGCCCGCTACCAGGGCATAGGTGCGGTAGCGCGCCCGCAGGGCCGCCTGACTGGCGGCGGCGGCCTGCGCCCGCTGCTGCTCGCGGTAGTTGAGGCTTTGCAGGCGCATCACCTTTTCCTGCCCAAACAGCGTGTCCTTCATCACCAGCATCAGGCTCTGGTACTTCAGGGCGCTGTCGGCCAGGCCCCGGGCTTTGAAATTCCGGGTCAATAAGGTACTGGCGTTGAGCACGCCGCGCAGAAAACCGTTGACCTGCGCCGCCTGGCAGCCCAGGCGGGCGTAGTAGATGCTCGAATCGGACTGGCCGGCCTGCTGGCAGAGCGTGGCCAGGCCCACGTAGGCAAAATTGCTGCTGCGCAGGTGGTGCACCACCTTCGATTCGGCAATGCTGCGCTGGTAGAACTGGCGGGCCTGCGCCCACTGCCCCTCCTTGCGGGCCACGTTGCCCAGGCCGTAGAGAATGTAGTTGGTGGGCGTGTGCAGGCGGCGGGCCAGGGCGTAGGCCCGCTCCTGGTACAGCCGCGCCGAATCGAGCTGATTGAACAGGTCGTAGGCCAGGCCAATGTTACTGAGCTCGATGACGATGCGGCGCTCATGGCCCAGCCGCTCGCCAATTTTCAGGGCCCGGAAATAGTACGCCAGGCCCTGGCGCTTGTCGCGCAAATACACGTAGATAATGCCGATGCTGCGCAGGTTCTGGGCTTCGAGGGCGCGGTCGTGGGTGACCTGGGCAATGCGGAGCGACTGCTGAAACAGCTCCAGGGCGCGGGCCAGATTGCTTTCGCGCAGGGCCGCGCCCAGGCGGTTCAGGGCCGCGCCTTCGCCCCGGCGGTAGCCCGTGCGGCGGGCCAGCGCCAGCGCCTTGCGGGCATACACGGCCGCCGAGTCGGTGCGCTGGGTCCAGAGCTGGTCGCTGAGCTGGCAGAGCAGCAGCACGCGGGTAGTATCGGGCTGGGCACGCGCCAGCAGGTGTGTCAGGCTATCGACGGCCCGGCTCTGGGCGGGGATGGAAGCTGGCTGGGCCGCTACCGACCCGGCCAGCAGCCCGGCCAGCACCACTAGTAAACCCACCCGCCGCACCATCCGCCAGGCGAACAGGGGATGAGTGCAGCTTATCAACACACTAATTTTTAGATACATGCTTGGACATTCACAGTCTGTCGGCACCCGCCCGCGCCACCGCAACCGGGTGGCTGTGCTGCAGGTTTGCGCTGGCAGGGGGCGCTGGCAGCTTCGGGCACCAATTTAGCAACAGTGGTAGTCCGATAAGCAGGCAAGTGGAGGGCCCGCTTATTCAAGGAATTAAAAATGAATAATTAAAAATTAAGAACTTGATTATCTCATTTTCAATTATTCATTTTTAATGCCTTAAATGGCCTGGAATCCGCTTTATAAAGACTCAACAGCTACCCGGCCGGATTAATAGGCAAGCTAATCAGAAACTCGGTGTATTTGCCCTCCTCCGAGTCGACGGTAATGCTGCCGCCGTGGCCTTTGGTCACAATGTCGTAGCTCAGCGACAGGCCCAGGCCGGTGCCTTCGCCGCTGGGCTTGGTGGTGAAGAAGGGCTGGAATATCTTCTGCCGCACCGCCTCCGGGATGCCCAGGCCATTGTCGCGCACCCGGATTTCCACCTCATCACCCTGGCTGGTGGTGCTCACGCTCACGGTGGGCGCGTAGCCGGCCTCGCCCCGCAGCTGGCGCTGGCGCACGGCATAAAAGCCGTTGCTGAACAGGTTGAGCAGCACCCGGCCCAGGTCGGGGCCCACGGCTTCAACCTGGGGCAGGTTGGCCGCGAAATCGGTTACCAGTGTGGCGTTGAAGGATTTATCCTTGGCCCGCAGGCCCTGATAGGCCAGGCGCAGGTACTCGTCGGCGAGGTGGTTGAGGTCGGTGGGCTGGCGCTCGCCGGTGCTGGCGCGGCTGTGCTCCAGCATGCCCTTCACGATGCTGGCCGCCCGCTGCCCGTGGTGATGAATTTTCTGGAGGTTCTGGGAAATGTCGCGCAGCAGCTCGGCTTCCAGGTCGAGGTCGCGCTCGGGGCGGGCCTGTTCTTCGCGCAGCTCGTCCAGCATTTCCACGCTCACATCGGCGAAGTTGTTGACGAAGTTGAGCGGGTTTTGAATCTCGTGGGCGATGCCGGCCGTGAGCTCGCCGAGGCTGGCCATTTTCTCGCTCTGCACCAGCTGGGCCTGCGTGGTGCGCAGCTCGGTGAGGGCTCCGCGCAGCTCCTCGGCCTGGGTGGTGAGGGCGGCGGTGCGCTCGGCCACCAGCCGCTCCAGCTCCACGTTCTGGGCCTCGATTAGGTGCTTGGCTTTTTCGTCTTCCTCGCGCAGCAGCCGCTCCTTTTCCAGGGCTTTTTTCTGGCTGCGGGCAATGAAAATAAAGGTAACCAGCCAGATAAGCACGAAGCCCTGGGTGGTGTCCATGAAGGCGTCGTAGGCTTTGGGTAATTTGCCGTTGCTATCATCGAGCAGCAGCTCAAGCGCCTTATAAACCACGAATGGGGCCATGGCAAACAGCAGCGTGCGGGCCGGCCGGTAGTGGCGCAAGGCCAGCAGCACGGCCAACAGCAGAAACAATACCAGCAGCCAGTAGCCCTCGCCAATCAGCGGCGAACGGAGCTTGAAAACGGCCATTACCAGAAACAGCGCCGCCGCCGGCACCCAGATATAGTTCAGCAGCCGGTGCCAGCGGGGCAGGCGCTGGGGCAGGTCCAGAAATTTGCTCAGCCCCCGCACGATGCCCACGGCCACCAAAGCTGAAATAATCAGTTCGCCGTAACCAGCCGATTGACTCATAGCAGAATAGAAAGTATGGGTAGATTATTTCAGCCTCGAAAACATCTCCGAGAATGCGGCACAGGCCGCAAATTTGACTGTTTCCGCCGAAACCTTTCGCCGGAAGAAATTCCGGCTCCGGGCATCTGCACGAAATGTACCATTAATGCCTCATTATGCGGGCAGCGTGATGAGAAATTCGGTACCCTCGCCCTCGCGGCTTCGCACCGTGAGCGTGCCGCCGTGGCCCTTGGTCACGATGTCGTGGCTCATGGATAAGCCCAGGCCCGTGCCCTCGCCGGTAGGCTTGGTGGTGAAGAACGGCTCGAATATTTTTTCTTGAACATGGGCCGGCATACCCACCCCATTGTCGCGCACCCGGATTTCCACCGTGGGGCCGTCGGCACGGCCGGTACGCACGGTCACGGTGGGCTCGTAGTCAGCTGCTGGCGTTCCAGCGGTTATCATCAAAGTGGCTTCCAGCTGGCGCTCGCGCACGGCGTACAGCGCATTGGTGCAGATATTTAGCAGCACCCGGCCCAGGTCCTGCGGCAGCACCGGCACCGGGCCCAGGCCCGGGTCAAACTCGCGGGCCAGCGTGGCCCGGAAGGACTTGTCGGTCGTCAGCAGGCCTTCGTAAGCGAGCGTGAGCGCCTCGTCGGCCAGGGCGTTGAGGTCGGTGGGCTGGCGCTCGCCGGTGCCGGCCCGCGAGTGGGCCAGCATGTCCTTGATGATGGACGAAGCCCGCTGGCCGTGCTGGCTGATTTGCTGCAAATTCTGCTTCAGGCCAACCAGAATTTCGGCTTCCAGGCCCGCGCCCTGGGTTGGGTCGTGCCGTTCGCCGTCGATGCCATCGACCAAATCAGTGCTCACCTCGGCGAAGTTCTTCATGAAGTTGAGCGGGTTTTGCAGCTCGTGCGCAATGCCCGCCGTGAGCTCCCCCAGGAAAGCCATTTTCTCGGCCTGCACCAGCTGGTGCTGGGTGGTTTTGAGCTCGCCGAGGGCTTGTTCGGCGCGGTCGCGCTGGCCGGCTACCTCGGCGGTGCGGGCGGCTACCTGCTGCTCCAGCACTTCGTTTTGGGCGGCCAGCAGCGCCTGCTTTTCCTGTTGCTGGGCCAGCGTCTGGGCCGATAGGTCCTGCACCTGACGCAGCTTCACGAGCAGCAGCTCGCTGTTCAGGGCAAACTCGCGGGCCAGAAACAGCGAAATGCTCAGGGCCGGGGCCAGCGCCATCAGGGCCACGAGCGACGACGATACCCGGAAGGAAATCTGGGCCTGCGTGATAATCAGCATCGCGTAGATGAAGGCAAACACCAGCGCCCCCACAAAACCGGCCGCGATGATGCCCGCCCCGCGCTTGCGCTGCCGCAGCGCCCGCATGGTGAGGCGCAGCTGCTCGGCGCTGGCCAGCGCCACGAAGCCGAAAAACGCGAACGAATAGCTCGTCAGCACCGAATACGAGGTGAGCTGGGTGAACTCGCTCAACGCCAGGCAGACCACCAGCCCCACCCAGAGGCCTGTGTAGGTGCGGCCCGGCTTGTACTCAAACAGGGCGTAGAGCGCCCGCACCGCCCACACATAGCTCATCAGCAGAAAAACATCGCCCACCATGCCCAGCGCCAGCGTGCTGGCCATGCCTTGCACCTGCCACCCGCCGTACAGCGCCAGAAAACCCAGCGCCCCGGCCCCGGCATACAGCGAAAAATAGAAGTTGGCCCGTTGCGCCGGGTTGTAGCGCAGAAACGATAAATGCAGCAAGCTCAGCAGCAAAAACACCGCGAAGGTGGCAAAATTGGCCACCGGGCCCACTGCCCGCTCCACGTTGCGCTTCAGCAAGCCGGGCAGGCCCGTGATGCGCACGCGCATAAAGTTGATGTTGTCCTTAAACCACGCCAGCGGCGGCCAGGGCGCAAACCGGATGGCCAGCACCTGCTCAGTAGGGCCGCTGAAATGCACTTCCAGCGGGTCGGCGGTGAAGCCGGCGGGGCGCACCTGGCCGGCCACGGCACTCACCCGCCCGTAGCGGTGCAGCAAGCGGCCATTGAGGTACACCTCGGAAGCGCAGGTTTGCTGAAAAAGCAGCACTAGTGCGCGGGTACGCAGGCTATCCGGCACCTGCAGGCGCAGGCGCAGCCAGCCAATGCGGGCCGCCCGCACCTGGGTCAGCAGCTGCGGGTGCTGGTTGGGGTTGATGGACGCCCAGGCGCGGTCGTCGAAATCGGGGCGGGCCCAGGCCGGGTCGTCGCCGGCCTTGAATTTCCAGCCGTGGTCGAGCACGGTGCCGGCGGCCGGCACGGTGCGCAGCACGGCGTTGGCGGTGTCGGGCGCGGCCTGCGCGGCGGCGTGGCGCGGCGCCAGGCCCAGTAGCAGCGCCAGCACTACCAGCGTTCGAACAAGTAGATGAACCACAGTTAGGCGGGCAGGGTAATGAGAAATTCGGTGCCTTCGCCTTCGCGGCTGGCCACCGTGAGGGTGCCACCGTGGCCCTTGGTCACGATATCATAGCTCAGGGACAGCCCCAGGCCCGTGCCCTCATTCGCGGGCTTGGTGGTGAAGAAGGGCTGAAAGATACGGGCTTGCAAGTGGGCGGGAATACCGTTGCCATTGTCACGTATCCGGATTTCTACGGTCTTACCGCCGGGCCGCCGGGTACTCACGTTCACGGTGGGCTCGTAGTCAGCCGCCAATGTGCCGGTGGTTGCCAGGGCGGCTTCCAGCTGGCGCTCGCGCACGGCATACAGCGCATTAGTGCAAATGTTGAGCAGCACCCGGCCCAGGTCCTGGCTCACCACCGAAACCGCACCCAACTGGACGTCAAAGTCTTTGCTTAGGGTGGCATGAAAGGCTTTGTCCTGGGCCTGCAGGCCCTCGTAGGCCAGCGTGAGCGACTCGTCGGCCAGGGCGTTGAGGTCGGTGGGCTGGCGCTCGCCGGTGCCGGCCCGCGAGTGGGCCAGCATGTCCTTGATGATGGACGAAGCCCGCTGGCCGTGCTGACTGATTTGCTGCAGGTTCTGCTTCAAGCCAACCAGGATTTCGGCTTTCAGGCCGTCGCTGCCAGCACCAGAGGGGCGCTCCGTTCCGTGCATATCGTCGACCAGGCCGGTGCTGACTTCGGCGAAGTTTTTCATGAAGTTGAGCGGGTTTTGCAGCTCGTGGGCAATGCCCGCCGTGAGCTCGCCCAGAAACGCCATTTTCTCGGCCTGCACCAGCTGGCCCTGGGTTTGACGGAGCCGCACCAGCGTGCGCCGGTTCACCTGCAGCTGCCGGTAGATAAACACGCCCAGGCCCGAGATGAGCAGCACCGCCAGCACCGCCCCCAGCAGCAGCCGCCGGCCCAGGCGCAGGCGCACGGCCTGCACGGCCTGGGCCTGGCGCAGGTTGTTAATCTGGGCCAGCTGGGCCTGCTCAATCCGCTCGCTTTCGTACTGGGCCACGTAAAAGGTGCGCTGGGCGGTATTGAACGTGTCGGTGTGCGCGATAAAGGCCTTGGCATAGCGCTGGGCCAGCGCGGGATTGCCCCGGCCATCATAGAAAGCGGCCAGCTGCTTGAGGTACCTGGGGCGCAGCTTGTCGAGGCGGGCCACGTTGGCCTTTTGGTAGGCCAGCAGCCAGTGCTGCTCGGCGCGGGCGTAGTCCTGCCGGGCTTCGTAGTACTGGGCCCAGGTCGCGTCCAGCTCAAACTCGCCGGGCTTGGCCGACATGGGCAGGTCCAGCGAATCGTCAATGTGCTGGGCCCGGCGCAGCAAGGGCAACGCCCCGTCGGGCACTTGCATTTGCAGCAGCACCGCCGCCTTGCGCACCAGCGCGCAGGCCTCGTTCATGCGGCGCTCATAGCCATCGGTGAAGCGGGCCGCCAGGGCTGAATCGGCCGAGCGCAGCGCCGCCGGGTACTGCTGCTGCTGCAAATACAGGTCCGACAACGCCAGAAACGTAAATACGCGGTTGGTGCCCTGCACCCGCCGGAACTCGGGCAGGGCGCGGGCCTGATTCAGGTATTGCACGGCTTTGCCGATGTTGCCCCAGTCGGCGTAAATAGACCCGGTCACCAGTAGCTCGTTGATGTAGACCGTGCGGCTAAATTTCTCAGCCGTATCCACGGCGCGCAGGCTTTGGTTGATGGCCCGGTTGTAGTCGCCCATCCGCCGGTAGTAGGCCGCCTGCGATACGTAGCAGGCCGCGATGTTCTCGGTGGCGCGGCGTAGCTGGTAATAGGCGAGTTTTTCTTCGTAGTACTGCTTGCGGGCCGCCATCTGGTTCAGGCGGTTGTAGAACACCACCAGGTCCATCAGCAGCCACGGAATGGGCCGACCTTCCCGGTCGAAGGCCGCCACGGCGGCCTTCATGGTGTCCAGGGCCGCGACATCGGCCGTGCCGCGCTGCCGCAGCAGCAGGCCGGCCCGCAGGCGGCGGTAGGGTGCCTCGTCCACGGTTTGCAGGCGCTGGTTCAGGGCCAGCAGCTGGTCGAGCAGCGGCAGAGCCTGGGGGTTGGTGGGGTGCAGGTCGAGCAGGTGCAGCACGGTGCGCAGCCGGGCCGTATCGGCGCGCTGCTGCGGCAGCACCCGGGCCAGCGAATCGTAATCCGCATCCCAGTAGCGCCGCTGCGCCAACAATGGCCCATTCAACAGCCAAAAAGCCAGAGCTGTGAAAATCCATTTCATGAGCAAACCAACGCTACAGGATGGCCATGCCGTACGCCAGCCCCGCTACCCCACAGCATTTCGCGCGCCTGCTCGCGCCAATTATGTGGGTGGTAGAAAGTCATGACTGGCGAGAGGTGGAAGGCGCTTGGCTTTAGAGAAAATTCGGTACCGACAGTTCCCGCAATCGCCTCAAGTTGGTAGCAAGCCGATTCTTTTGCGGCGCAAAGATGGCTTAATATCAATATTGGTGATGTCAGTTCGCCAAAGGCGCTTACCTGCCAGGCAGGTAAGCAGCAGATAAGCAGACCAATGAGCATTGTGAAAATGAGCAACCAGCGGCAAAACGGACGTTTAAATGATAATCTGAACTGTTAATTTGAATTTTTGTATGGAATTCATATTATTTAGTCCTTTCCTTGCAAAGCTAGCAGTTATGAAGTCGCGCTGCAACTACCATTTTATGAATTATTCAGCAAATTATACTCAGGGTATTAGGACACAGATTTTGCTTACTTTCATTGCGGGCAGCACACTTCCAGTAGCTCATTATCAGGCCCCTGCGGTTAGAAATCGGCCAGGCCATCACGGAGCGAGTACACCTCGGCAAAACCATTGGCCAGCAGCAGCTGCGCGGCTTGCTGGCTGCGCATACCGCTGGCGCAATGCACCACCACGGGCACCTCGGGGCGCAGCCCGGCCAGGTGCGCCGCCAGCTGGCCTAAAGGCACTAACTGCCCGCCAATGTTGCGCCGGGCATATTCGTGCGGCTCGCGCACATCGAGCAGCAGCAGCGGCCGACCGCTGTGCTGCCACGCTTTCAGGTCGTCGGCGCTGATTTCGGGGGCGCGCGCTGCCAGTGCTGCCATCGGGGCCTCGCCGCAGAAAGCCGCGTAGTCATCGGCCAGCGCGGTGAGCTGCTGGTTGGCCGCCGCCGCCCGGAAACGAATGGTTTGGAAGCGCATACTCAGAGCGTCGACCAACAGCAGGCGGCCGCTCAGCACCTCCCCTATTTCCAGAATGATTTTTAGCGCCTCATTCGCCTGCATAGTGCCAATGAGGCCGGGCAATACGCCCAACACGCCAATCTGGGCGCAGTTGGGGGCATCGCCGGGGGCGGGCGGCACGGGGTGCAGGCAGCGGTAGGTAGGCCCATTCTGGTAATTGAATACCGATACCTGGCCCTCAAACTTAAAGATGGCCCCGAACACCAGCGGCTTGCCCAGCACCACGCACGCGTCGTTGACGAGGTAGCGGGTGGCAAAATTGTCGGAGCAGTCCACCACCAGGTCGTAGCCGGCAAACAGGGCCAGCGCGTTGGCCGCCGAAAGCAGTATTTGGTGCGTGTGCAGCGTGATGAACGGGTTTTGGGCGCGCAGCTTCTCGGCGGCTACCGCGGCTTTGGGCTGGCCCACGTCGGCGGTGGCGAAGAGCACCTGGCGCTGCAGGTTGCTGTCGTCTACGGTATCAAAATCGAGCAGGCCCAGGGTGCCTACCCCGGCAGCGGCCAGGTATTGCAGCACCGGGCTGCCCAGGCCGCCGCAGCCCACTACCAGCACACGGGCCGCTTTCAGCTTCTGCTGGCCGGCCAGGCCGATTTCGGGCAGCAGCAGGTGCCGGCTGTAGCGGTTGGTTTCGGCGGCGGAGAGGGTTGGTTCGACGGGAAGCATGTGGATTTGGCAGCAGAATGGCGATGGCTAAACAGTTTTGGAAGCGGCTTGATGCAGACAAGCGGCAATTTCATTTTAAATACGCCCACCTGGCTTCAACAACTGCCCGCTGCCGGGCTTGCAGCCAAAAAATGAGACGACAGCCCGCATTGCCAGCACTGCCAACGCACTATATTTGCCGGTCTGGGCTGGTAAAATCAAACAGAACCATAGCGCGTTTACGCGTCTTTTACGATTTAACATAATAATAAAATGGTTTTAATTAGTGCTCTCAAAGCGCAATTACGCCACTAATGAGCTTGCGGGAATACTGATTCACCCACTTCACCACCTATTTGCGGTAACCGGTGCGACCTTGTCGGCATGAAAAGCCATCTGCCTCCTGCCATCGTTTATCTGCTGCTCGTACTTGGCCTCGCGCCTGCTGCCCGGGCCCAGCACCAGTTGCCCATCACGCCCGCCACGGCCGCCTGGGGCTACTATGATGCCGCCGCGCCGCCCGTGCTGCGCATCAAGTCGGGCGAAACCGTGACGGTGCACACGCTCATCACCTCCACCCCGGCCCGGCTGGAAGGCGCGGGCCTGCCCGCCGCGCAGGTCGAGCCGGCCCTGCGCGACATCACCGAGCACGTCACCAATAAGGGGCCGGGCGGGCACATCCTAACCGGTCCCATTTTCGTGGAAGGGGCCGAGCCGGGCGACGTGCTGGAAGTTCGGATTCAATCCGTCAAACTAGCCATTCCCTACGCCTACAACGCCTTTGGGGCCAAAAGCGGCTTCATTCCGGAGGATTTCGGCTACGCCAAAATGCGCATCATTCCGCTCGATGAAAAGAAGATGGTGGCGCACTTCCTGCCGGGTATCGACATTCCGCTGCGGCCGTTTTTTGGGAGCATGGGCGTGGCTCCGCCGGCCGCCGCGGGCCGCATCAACAGCGCGCCGCCCGGCATCCACGGCGGCAACCTCGACAACAAAGAGCTGGTGGCCGGCACCACGCTGTATTTGCCGGTACACGCGGCGGGAGCGCTGTTTTTTGTAGGCGACGGCCACGCCGCGCAGGGCAACGGCGAAGTCGATATCACGGCCCTGGAAACCTCGCTCACGGGCACGCTGCAGTTCATCGTGCGCAAAGACCTGCACCTCACCCTGCCCCGCGCCGAAACCCCCACCGCCTACATCAGCATGGGCCTGAACGAGGATTTGACCTTGGCCGCCAAGGACGCGGTGCGCGAAATGATTGCCTTTCTGGTAACGGAAAAGCACCTGAGCCGCGACGATGCCTACATGCTGTGCAGCGCGGCCGGCGACCTCGAAGTAACCCAGGTGGTAGACGGCACCCGCGGGGCGCACATGATTTTGCCCAAGAGCCTTTTTGGGAAGGTGAAGACGGCAAAGAAGGAGAAGTAAAAAGAACGTCATGCTGAGCGCAGCCGAAGCATCTCTACCGCGAGAGTAAATAATTACTGCTGCCGTAGAGATGCTTCGGCTGCGCTCAGCATGACGTTATTATATATCGGCCTGACGTTCTATCTTATTTGTCAGTTGAAATCAAAAAATCCAATATCTTCGTTATCTACGCTGCCTGTTCGAAGTATCTTCTGGCTATGATGCAAAATACTCTACTTTTTCTCGTGTTGCTGGGCACGTCCTTCGCCGCGCAGGCGCAGGTTGATACCGTGCGGGCCAGCACCCTGCCCGGCCCGCAGCTGGCCGAGAAAGCCTATAACAGCGGCCTGGCCAGCTTCAACGCCCAAAGCTACCCGGCGGCGCTCCGCAGCTTCGACCAGGCCATTGCCGCCAGGCCCGATTTTGCCGCCGCCTACACCAACCGCGCCGCCACCCGCTACGAGCTGAAAGAATATCCGCAGGCCCTGGCCGACTACGACCAGGCCCTGAAGCTGGAGCCCGGCAACTACGCCGGGTATTTCGGCCGGGCCCGCGCCCACGAGGCCCAGGACCACCTCGCCGAAGCCGAGCAGGACTATTCCGAAGCCTTGAAAGCCAGGCCCGACTACGCGCCGGCCTGGTACAACCGCGGCGTGCTGCGCTTCGAGAAAGGCAGCTATCAGGCCGCCCGCGATGATTTCGACGGGGCCATCAAGGCCGACCCCAAGCTGGCGTATGCCTACCACGACCGCGCCAGCGCCCAGCAGAAACTCAACAACTACGCCGCCGCCACGCAGGATTATACCCAAGCCCTGACTTTGCAGCCCGACCTGCTGCCCGCCCTGCTGAACCGCGCCACCACCGAGCGCCGCACCGGCCAGCTGCCTCAGGCCCTGAAGGACTATGATACCTACCTCGCCCGGAAAACCGACAACGCGCTTGCCTTCAACAACCGGGGCAGCGCCCGCTTCGAAAACAAGGACTACGCGGGCGCTATCGCCGATTTCAGCCAGGCCGTGCAGCTCGACCCGAAGTACGCCTACGCCTGGAACAACCGCGCCGCCGCCCAGCTCAAGCTGGAAAAGTACGCCGATGCCGCCGCCGATGCCAGTGCCGCCATCAAGCTAAAACCGGACTATGCCGAAGCCTACCTCAACCGCGGCCACGCCCGCGAAATGCTCCGCCAGGCCGATGAGGCCTGCCAGGACTGGCGCAAAGCCGCCGAGCTGGGCCTGACCGTGGGCAATAGCTACGCCGCCGCCGCCGGCTGCGCGGGCGAGGCAGCGGAGTAGTTTTTGTCAAACCAGATTTTATAAGAACGTCATGCTGAGCGTAGTCGAAGCATCTCTACTGCACAAGTAATCAAACCAGTTGCAACGAAGCGGTAGAGATGCTTCGGCTACGCTCAGCATGACGTTCTTTTCTCGATGATTATGTCCTTACCTATCCGTCTGCTGTTCCTATTCCTGCTATTCGCCACCCCGGCCCTGCCCGCCGCCGCGCAAAGCACGGCCTTCACCAAAGACAACTTTGGCGACAACAAAGAAGGCTTACGCGAAGCCATGCGCGAGCTGAAGGCCGGCGACGAAGAATACCGCGCCGACCCGCCGCGCTACGCCCAGGCGCTGCCGCACTTTCTGGCCGCCCAGGAATTCAACCCTAACAACGCGGCGCTGAACGTGAAAATCGGCGACTGCTACCTTAACTCCACCACCAAAACCGCCGCCCTGCCCTACCTGCGCAAAGCTGCCAAGCTGGACGTGACGGCCGATGCCCGCACCCACTACCTGCTGGCCCGCGCCCTGCACCTGAGCGCCAAGTGGGCCGAAGCCATTGCCGAATACCAGCAGGCCCAGCCGGTGGGCAGCAACACCCGCAACGGCGACGCCCAATCCCTCACCGCAAACGACTTGCAGCGCCGTATTCTGGAGTGTCGCAACGGTCAGAAGCTGATGGCCCGCCCCACCCGCGTGTTCATCGACAACGCCGGACCGGAGCTAAATTCCTCGGCTTCGGACTACGGCCCGGTGGTATCGGCCGACGAGTCGACCATCCTCATCACCTCGCGCCGGGCGGGCTCGACGGGCGGCAAGAAGGACCCCGAGGGCAACGGCTTTTTCGAAGATATTTACCAGGCCACCTGGCGTGGCAAGGCCTGGAGCGCGGCTACCAACCTGGGCACGCCCGTGAACACCGACGACCACAATGCCACCGTGGGCCTGGCCCCCGATGGCCAGCGCATGCTGGTGTACGCCGGCACCAACGGCGGCGATTTGCTCGAAGCCACCCTCGGCGGCACGACCTGGGACAAGCCCCGCCGCCTCAACAGCCGCATCAACACCAACAGCCACGAAACGTCGGCCAGCTACTCGCCCGATGGCCGGTATCTGTATTTCGTGAGCGACCGGGCAGGCGGTGCGGGCGGCTCCGACATTTACAAGGTGGATTTGGCCGGCAAAAACACGCCCGTGAATCTGGGGCCGGCCATCAACACGGCCTATGGCGAAGAGGGCGTTTTTATGCAGCCCGATGGCAAAAATATGTTTTTCTCCTCGGAAGGCCACAACTCGATGGGCGGCTACGACATCTTCAAATCGGTGCTGGAAAACGGCAAGTGGAGCGAGCCGGAGAACCTCGGCTGGCCTATCAATACGCCCGACGATGACGTGTTTTTCGTGACCTCGGCCTCGGGGCGGCATGGCTACTACTCCAGCGACCGGCCTGGCGGCCTGGGCGCGAAGGACATCTACCGCATCACCTTCCTCGGCCCCGAAAAACAGCCCGTGCTGAGCGAGGAGGACCAATTACTGGCCTCGCGCCTGGCTCCGGTGAAGCAAACCGTGCTGGCCCCCGCCGTGGCCGTGGCCACCGCCCAGGTCACCATCCTGAAAGGCACCGTGACCGACGATGCCACCCACCAGCCGCTGGACGCGGCCATCGACCTCGTCGACAACACCAGCGGCCAGACTATTGCCAACTTTCGCAGCAACGCGACTTCGGGCAAATACCTCGTGAGTCTGCCTTCGGGCACCAACTACGGCATTGTGGTGCGGCAGGACGGCTACCTGTTCCACTCCGAGAACTTCGACCTGCCCGCCGGCGCGGCCTTTGCCGAAGTGGTGAAAGACATTCCGCTGAAACGGCTGGAAATAGGCACCACCATCGTGCTGCGTAATATTTTCTTCGATACCGGCAAGGCGACATTGCGCCCCGAAAGCACCGCCGAACTGGAGCGCCTGCAAAAGCTCCTCACCGAAACGCCCGCCCTGAAGCTGGAAATGGCCGGCCACACCGACGACGTGGGCGAAGCCGCCATGAACCAGGACCTCAGCCAGCGCCGCGCCCAGGCCGTGGTCACCTACCTCACGCAGCACGGCGTCGCGGCGGCCCGCCTCACGGCGGCCGGCTACGGCGAAACGAAGCCGGAGGTACCCAACACCACCAAGGGCAACCGCCAGCTCAACCGCCGCACCGAGTTTAAAGTAACGGCTAAGTAGAAGCATTACAGCGGTTTCCAGGTCTATGTACAGAGTTGAGAGTTAAAAGTTAAAGCTCAGACATAGGGGGTTTTAACTTTTAACTCTCAACTTTTAACTGTTTTCAAAAATGTACGCCGACTCGGAAACTGCTCTAGAGAAGACATTATTGTCGAGCAAAACCCCGATTTCACCGCGCCGTCGGCCGCGATAATCGGAATACCAGCCGCCAGTAAATCAGGCACTCTACCTTGCGGCACCAACCGACTGCTGAGTTAGTCGGACGTGCTCTGCTGCTGGAAACTACTTCTCCGCTACTTACACCTTCGCCGCCTGGGCTTGCTGCTGCTGGCGCTACTGGCGCTGCTGCTGTTCTGGGCGCGGCCCGCCGCTGCGCAGCAGGCGTACCTACGCCAGTTTGGGCCGACGGAGGGTTTCCAGCCGCCGTTTGTGTACGCGCTGCTGCAGGACCGGCAGGGCTACCCTTGGCTGGGTACCGGCGATGGGCTGGTGCGCTACGACGGCTCCCGCTTCGTCACCTTCACCACCAAAGAGGGGCTGGCCGAGGACTTTGTGGTGTCGCTGCGCGAAGAGCCCGCCACCGGCCAGCTGTGGGTAGGTCATTACCAGGGCGGTATATCGGTGAAAATGGCAGCCGCTGGCTTTTTCTCCTAAAGCTGTTGGCAGGGCTACTCACCGGCCTCAGCGGCCACGGGTGGGCCGTCGCGCAGCAGGCCCAGCACCAGCGCCCACAGGTGCTCGTAGGGAATGATTTCGACTTCCGCGAAAGCTTCGCCAGGGGGCGGCGTGTCCTTCAGCTGTTGCAGCAGGGTCTGGCCGCGCGCCGCCGCCTTGCCCGCGTCGAAGTTCTTTTCCACAATCACCTGCAACAGGCGCAGAAACAAGCGGCTGCGCAGCATGGTGGCTTCGTTGAGGTGGCGCTGCTGGTACTTGCGCAGGCTTTCGAGGCGCATCAGCACTTCTTCCAGGCGGCGCTCGCGCAGGAAATACAGCACCTGCAGCACCAAAATAGCCACGTTGTGGCCGCGCTTGTCGCGGCTGTACTCGGGCAATTGCAGCACCCACTGGGCCATCTGGCGTTGCCGGGGCGTGAGCACGCGCTGGGGGGGCAGCACAAAATCGATGTATGATTTATACAAGTCCCAGCGCTCCAGCGCGGCCGCCCGCTGCATTGGGTAAACCGGGTTTTTGCTGATTGCCAAATGCAGCAGCTGGGCCCGCTCATACTGCTGAGCGTGCAGGGCCAGCAGCACATGGTGCTCCTCAAAGTAGAGCCAGTTGATGGACGACTGATGAAAATCCCGCACGTATTGCTCGGCCAGGTGCAGGCCCTGCACCGGCTGCCGGCCGCGCAGGTAGGCATAAATGCTCATGAAGTGGTTGAAGCGGATATCAAACCGCCGGGCGTTGAGCTTGCCATCGCGCAGGCGCCGCGAGGCCGCCGCCGTAGCCTTTATAATTTCCTGGTAGTTGCCCTGCTGCTCCTCATACGCCAGCCGCAGGCGGTACAGAATATTGAAGGTGGTGAAGCTGCGCGCCCGCCGGTTCAGGGTTTCAACCTGCGCGATGCGGTCGGGGAGCAGCGCCAGCACGGCCCGGCGGGCAGCCACCGTCCCGCTGAGGGTCAGCTGCGTATCGGCAAACAGCTGCTCGGCTTCGTCCTCCCAGGCTAGCACCTGCTGGGCCCGCACCAGCACTTTAGTTACCTTCTTATACGGAATGGGCTGCCGCTGCTCCATGTAGAGGTTGCGCAACATGCGGGCGCTTTGCACGGCATACTGCGTGAACTCGCCCGCCTCGGCCAGCCGCAGACACCGCAGCAGCAGCCGTTCCGAGAGCTTGTATTCGCGCTCGGCGTACAGAATACTCACTTTGTGCAGCAAGTCCAGGCACTCCAGCTCATAGCGGCGCGACACCAGGTGGCGCGGGTCGGAATGGTCCAGGAAATACAGGTGGTTCAGCAGCTTGACCCGCACCCGCGACTGCAGTTTCTGGAGCGTGCGCACGTTGGTGGTCGTGGCTTTGCCATATAGTGTCTTCACCACCTGGAGCAGCGTAGCCTCCGGGGCCTTCACCAGCGCCTCCACAAATTGACTTTCCTTGTTCGATTGCCGGCCGTGCAGGTCCAGTACCGGCAAAACAGCCAAGCTACGCGATGTCACAATTCGCGCCAAATTCGCAATTTCATTCATTATAAAAAGCGTAAAGCGGCACGTATGGGGGTATCTTCAAAAAATAACCTGCAAAAACCGATGTCACAAAACCAGGCATTCTTTCCTTTTCTTAGTCCTGGTGTCGTCGCGACCTTTGTATTGTGGCAAAGAATGCCCGTTTTGGGCGTTTAATGTCACAATTTGACTCGTTTTTTCGAAACTCTCAAAAAATAAAGTCTACTAATAACCTACGAAGGCTGATTAATATTTTATTTCTTTTTTTAATTACTCAAATTATATTTTATATACAAGTCGCTTTTAACGCAACATTGTCCTTTTATGCGCCTGGAGAAGGCTTCAACTTTGTGTCAATCAAACACCTGACACACAGTTTAACCCTTCTCAATCGTGCTAAATATCCTCGCCTTCGCTCTGCTCCAGTTCGCTAGCCTCAACGCCAACGCGACTCACAAAACCGGTACTGCACAGGTACCAACAACTGAAATCAGCACGACGACCAACCTTATCGGCGGCAGCAGCGGCTGGGGTGGCGACATCGCCGCTGGCGGCAGCAGCGGCTGGGGCGGCGACATCGCCGTTGGCGGCAGCAGCGGCTGGGGTGGCGACATCGCCGCTGGCGGCAGCAGCGGCTGGGGTGGCGACATCGCCGCTGGCGGCAGCAGCGGCTGGGGCGGCGACATCGCCGTTGGCGGCAGCAGCGGCTGGGGTGGCGACATCGCCGCTGGCGGCAGCAGCGGCTGGGGCGGCGACATTGCCGTTGGCGGCAGCAGCGGCTGGGGTGGCGACATTGCCGCTTAGATATCCGTCAATGCTTTGTACTTATCTTGCTGCCGACCCACGATTAAGGAGGCTCCAGATAAGTGTCCCGACCAAAGCACCATTTTCTGATTATCACGCTGCTTTTTACCGCGGTAATCAGCTGTCTGCAAGGCTGTAAATCCAAGGATAGCCAAGCCGAAGCTATTCGCATACGCTGGGCCCACGACCCGGAAACGCTGGACCCGATGCAGCAGCCCAATCCGGCGGCTTTCGATGCCAATAACCTGCTCGCCCTCAGCCTGCTTCAGGTCGATGCACCGAAGCACGCCTATGCTCCCGCGCTGGCCGAATCATTGCCATCGGTTCAATTGGTTGGCGACTCTTTGATGCGGTTGAATTATCGCATCCGGCCGGCGGCTACCTGGGATGATGGCCGGCCGGTACAGGCCCGCGATGTGGAATTTAGCCTCAAGCTCATGTTCTGCCCGGGCCTGCCCAACGAGAATATCCGAAACCACTACCGTTTCGTGCAGGCCGTGCTCGCAGACCCTAAGTCGCCGCAACACTTTACGATGGTTTGCCAAGGGCAGGCTCCGGAATACGTCCACGCCTCGGGCGACTTCTTTGTGCAGTCTGAAGCAGCAATCGACCCTCAGGGGGAATTGCGACGCTACTCGCTGGCGGAGCTGCAGCGCCGCGCCGCTGCCGCTCCGGCCGATTCGGGCCTGCAAGCCGTGGCGCACCGCTACCTGGCCATGGGCACCACGGCACCGGGAGCCTGGCCGGGCTGCGGCCCCTACCAGCTCACGCAGTGGAAAAAAGACCGGTACCTGCGCTTTCGGCGCAAGGCTAAGTGGTGGGCCGACCAATTGCAGCCCGTGCCCTTTGTGCTGCGGGCGCAGCCTAAGCAGCTCGATTTTGCCATTATTCCCGATGCGGCTACGGCTACGCTGGCGCTGCGGAGCGGCGAGCTCGATGTGTACCCGCACATACCGGCCCGGGAGTTTGCCCGGCTGCGCACCTCAACGGCGGCCCGGGCCGAGCTGCGTTTTTACACGGCGCTTTCCCACGATGTGGTCACGGCGGGCTTCAATACCCGCCGGCCGGTGCTGGCCGATGCCCTCACCCGCCAGGCTTTGAGCCGGTGCTTCGACGCGGCGGCCCTGCTGCGCGCCACGCAGCTGGGCGACGGCCAGCGCACGGTGGGCATCATCAGCCCTTCCGACCGGATTAACTACAACGACAGCCTCCCGCTCATCCCCTTCGATTTGAAAGCCGCCGCCGGCCTGTTGCGCCAGGCGGGCTGGCGCCGCACCACCGGTCCGGCCGGGGGCTGGTACCGGCCGGGGCCCCGCACCACGCAGCAACACCTGCAGCTGAGGGTGCGCTACCGCACCAGCGAAGAGATATATGCCACCGTGGCGCTGCAGTTTCGGGCAGCAGCGGCGGAACTGGGCATCCCGGTGCTGCTTCAGCCCACGGAGGCGGGCGCTTTTTCGCAGGCGCTGCAGGAAGGCGACTTCGATGTGTACGTACGAATGCTGAAAGGCAACCCGTTTGTATTCAATTTTATACCGATTTTACATACCCTGGGTGTCGGGGCGGGCAACGCCACGGGCCACAGCTCGCCCGTTGCCGACCGGCTCATCGAAGCCATTGCGAAAGCCGACAGTGACAGTCGCCGGGCGCAGTTGCTACGTCGCTTTCAGGCCCTCATGCAGCAGGAAGCTCCCTTGGTTCCACTCTTCTTTCTTCCCACCCGCGTAGCGGCCGGCCGCGGCCTCACCGGCCTGCACGTCAACAGCCTCAAGCCCGGCTACACGGCTGCTACTATTGAGCGGGCCACCAACACCCCACTTCCTTAGCGCATGAGCTGGCTGGTATTGTGGCGTCTGGCCCGGACGGGGCTGGCGGTGTGGGCACTGGCCTCGGGCGTATTCCTGCTGAGCCACCACGACCTGGGCGTAGCCGCCCGCCTCGCTGCCCCCGACGCGGCCGACCTGCCCCTGAGTGGCGGCGCACCCACTACGGCCGCTCAGCAGCAGGCTACCATCCTGGCCATTCGCCAGCGCCTTGGCGCGGGCCTGCCGCTTTTCTACGTGAGCCGCCCCCCGGCCGCGCACCCGCGGCAATGGCACTGGAACGGCCGGCGCAACCAGTACCACCGCTGGGCTACCGCGCTGCTGCATGGCAACCTGGGCACCTCCTTCCGAACGGGCCGAGCCGTGACCGCCCAATTGGGCCAGGCCCTGGCCCTGACGCTGCCCCTCACCGGCACGGCGGCGGTGTTGGCGGTGCTGGCGGCAATTTTCCTGGCCCGCCGCCTGGCGGCTGGCCCCTGGTGGCAGCGGCCCGTGCGGGCCGCGCTGGCGGCGCTGCATGCGCTGCCGCTATTTCTGGTGGCGCTGGTCTTGCTCCTATTGCTGGCCAATCCGGAAGCCTTGGACTGGTTTCCGGCTTATGGTTTCGACCAGGCGCTGGAGGCTGATTCCGGCTTCTGGACCCGCGTCACTACCTATGCGCTGCACCTGGCCCTGCCCGTCACGGCGCTGGTTATTACCGCCCTGCCGGAGCTGACGCTACAGCTCGACGCCGCGCTCCGCCACGAGCTACGCACCGACTACGCCACCACCGCCCGCGCCAAGGGCTTAGCCGAAAAGGCCGTTATTCGGCACCACGCCTTTCGCAATGCCCTGCTGCCCACCCTCACGCAAGTGGCTGAGCTGCTGCCGGCGCTGGTAGCGGGGGCGGTAG
Organism: Hymenobacter antarcticus; assembly: GCF_039539545.1. NCBI lineage: Bacteria > Pseudomonadati > Bacteroidota > Cytophagia > Cytophagales > Hymenobacteraceae > Hymenobacter > Hymenobacter antarcticus. Next base: position 96,609 of record NZ_BAABDI010000017.1, read on the forward strand.
TTGTCGAAGTCGTGTTTGCCTTGCCGGGCATGGGAAGCCTGCTGGCCACCGCCGCCGCCGCCCGCGACTATCCGGTGCTGGTAGGTGGCGTGCTGCTCACGGGCACGGCGCGGCTGTTGGCGCTGCTGCTGGCCGACTTACTCTATTTCTGGGCCGACCCGCGCATCCGTTGGCACGCTTAGGCTCCGCGTCGCACCCATGGCCGCACCGGGCGGCCTGCGGTTGGCTGGCGCTGGTGGCGCTGGCCGCATTGCTGGCCGGGGTGCTGCCCCTGCCCTACCTGCCCGGCGTGCCCGACCTGGCCCACGTGGCCCAGCCGCCCGGTACCGCCAGTGGGCACTGGCTGGGCACCGACCCCCAGGGGCGCGATGTACTGAGCGTACTCGTATTTGGGGCCCGCACGGCCGTGCTGCTAACCCTGCCCGCCGCCGTACTGTCGGCGCTGCTGGGGGCCCTGGCGGGCGGGGCGGCCGGGTTTTGGGGCAATAAGGCCCGCCTGCCCGTGCCCTACTGGCTGCTGGCGGCCAGTGGCGCGTGGTGGGCCCTGCGCCTGCCCATGCCGGGCGTAGCCCTGGCACTAGCTGCCGGAGGATTGGGCGTGGCGGCACTGGCCAGATTGCAACAACGCGCTTTTCCTACTTGGCCCGTGCCCATCAATGCCGTAGTCATGGGCACAGCCACCACCCTCGACACCATTCCCCGCTTGATACTGGTGGTAGCCGTGGCCGCCGGGGCGGGGCTGTCATCCGGGGCACTGCTGGGGCTGCTCACGCTCACGGCCTGGCCGCACCCGGCCCGGCTGGTACGGGCTCAGATGCTGCGAACCCGGGAATTGCCCTTCGTGGAAGCGGCTCACGCGGCCGGCTTGCCAGCTTTTCGGGTCTGGTTCCGGCACGCGTTGCCCCACGCGTCGCAGCCCCTGCGCACGGCCATGCCCCTCAGCGTAGCCGGTCTGCTGGGCCTGGAAAGTACGCTCTCGTTTTTGGGCGTTGGCTTGTCTCCGGAGGTAGCCAGCTGGGGGCGACTACTCGGGACGGTGCGCGAAGAGCCTACTGCCTGGTGGCTGTTTTTTTTACCGGGCATTTGTCTCACATTCACCATTATAAGCCTTATTCAACTGAGCCGCCGGCCAAGCGTTTCGGCCTGATACCACCGGATTATTCCCCTTGATAAAGGCAGCGCTTAGGTACCAGCTTTTATTCAATCCCTCCGATATTACAGATGTCGCAAATCACCTGTTTTTTTGCGTATGGATTTTTACAAATTCACTGAAGCAATATTATGCAAGCAATTTAAAACCAATGATTTACTATAATCAAGAGGCAATAATACGCTAAAATAAATATTATTTTTACATGAGCAATTAGACTTTTTTGTCAATAATAGCTTTTTTTCGATGTCGCAATTTCAGCTATAGTGTCCTTTTTTGGGGTATGACACGACAGTAATATTGCATTGGCTTCCAGGAACCCCCCATTTCATGACGGGCTGGCATGCTCTTTTACCTACCCGTAGTCATGTACCTCTTAGTTTATCCATCCCTGAGCGCGCCGCGCCGCCCCAAAACATCCAATCAGGCTGTTCGCCCCATTTCTGTGGGAGTTGACTTCGTAACGCCCGATGGTATGATAGTGCCCCGCGCGCTGGGCGAGGCAGCCCTGCTGGGCCACACGGCCGTGCTGGTAGGCGGCCTGCTGGTAGGTATCTGGCCCCAATCGTAATTGTTATTTTCCTTCCACTATTTCCCGTCCCAATTCCTTAAACCCCACAGCTGCTCTAACCCCATCTACCAATTCAGTATACTATAGCTACCCCATTCAGTATCTACTACTCACTAGCTACCCTCGTTGAGTTTAACCCGCCGTCTATCCCGGTGGGTTTTTTTTTACCCCTTGGTGTCACTTTGAGTTCCGACGAGGGCAATGCCTTCGGCAAAAGTGTGGGGCTGGTAGCCTAGTTCGCGCCGGGCTTTATCGATGAGAAACCCGGTGCGGGCCGGTCGCCGGGCCGGCTGCGAAAACGTGCTGGCATCGACTTTCTCAATCAGCCCGGCATCGAGACCAAAGTAGTCGGCCACGCGCAGGGCCATAGCATAAGGCGTGAGCAGCTCCTCGGAGCTGAGGTGATAAATGCCCCGCGCGGCTTGCCGGGCCAGCAGCCAGCAGCCCTGGGCCAGGTCTTCGGCCAGGGTAGGCGTGCGCCACTGGTCGCTCACTACTTTGATGGGCTTGCCGGCGCGCAGTGAATCGCGCACCCAAAGCACGAGGTTGGTGCGGCCGTAGCGGTGGGCCACGCCATACACCAGCACGGTGCGGGCAATGGCCCAGCGGCCCGCGCTGGCCTGCACCAGCTGCTCGGCGGCCAGCTTGCTTTCGCCGTAGAAATTGATGGGCGCGGGCACGGCATCTTCCGCCAGCGGGCCCGCCGCGCCGCTGAAGATAAAGTCGGTGCTGAGGTGCGTGAGGTGAATAGCGTGCCGGGCGCAGGCGGCCACCAGGTTGGCGACGGCCGTCACGTTCTGGAGCCAGCAGGCCGCGTGGTCGAGCTCGCACTCGTCCACGTTGGTCATGGCCGCGGTGTGGATAACGTGGGTGGGCCGCTCGTAGCCCAGCACCTGCTCCACCTGGGCAGCATCGGTCACATCGAGCGCTACGAAATGCAGGTCGGGATAAAGCTCAGCCAGCCGGTTGGTACCGCGCGAGGTGGCCACGAGGCGTACGCCCGGCTGCTCGCGCAATAGCGCCACCAGCTTCTGGCCCAGCAAGCCATTGGAACCGGTGAGCAGAATCTTCATTTTTCAGGTGGGCGCTGGGCCCCGTTGGCCGGGCCTTACTGGTATTTGTAGCCGTAGAGCTTGGTGATTTTTTTCCGCTTGAGCTTTTCCACCTTCACGGTCATTTTCACGTCGGCGGTGGGGCGGTCGCGGCCGTCTTTCGGCACTTTGACTATTTTGTCGATAACATCCAGGCCCTGAATTACCTGACCGAAAACGGTGTACATGCCGTCGAGGAAGTGGGTGCCATCGTGGTTTTCGACCAGGTAAAACTGGGTGCTGCTGCTGGGCGTGCCGGCCGGGCCGCCCATGCGGGCGGCGGCCACGGCGCCGTAGTTGTGCTGGTGGCCGGGGCCGAGCTCGGCCGGGGTAGTGCCTTCGCTGGGCTGGCCCAGGCCATCGTTGCTGGGGTCGGCATCCTTGGTGTTGGTGTCGCCGCCCTGAATCATGAAGCCATCGATGACGCGGTGAAAGGTGGTGCCGTTGTAGCCCCCGCTTTGGGCGCGCTTCAGGAAATTGGCCTTGTGCAACGGCGTGTCATCGAACAAGATGAGGCGAATAGTGCCCTGGGGCGTGCTGATGGTCACGACTTCGTCCTTGCTGCTTTTTTTGGCGGGCTTATCGGGCTTGGCAGCGGCGAATACGGGGCCAGCCAGCCATAACAAGGCCAGGAGCCACAGCCCGGCGCGGCTAATTTTTGGAGTCATTGCGGGTATATTTTGGAGCGGGTGGAAAACAAAAATAGCGTTATTTGTCCTGAGGCGGCAACCCGCTCCGGGCACGGGCAGGCTGCGGGCCGCCGGAACGCACCGCCGCCGGCGAGTTCTAGCCCCGGTGCTCGCGGATGCTGGCCAGGATTTCGCGCCCCCCGCGCCCCAGCACGGCATCGGCCACCGATACGCCCAGTGCATGGGCTTCGGCGGCCGTTTCCACCGTCTGGATTTCCTCCACGTACTCCTCGCCGCTCAGGCTGATGAGGCCGCCGTGCAGGCGCAGGCGGCCGTGGCCATCCAGCCTGGCCAGTGCAAACGACGGAATGCTGCACCCGCCTTCCATGGTGTGCAGAAAGGCGCGCTCGGCCAACAGGCAGGTGTGGGTATCAGCGTGGTCGAGGGCGGCTTTGAGGCGGGCTTTCAGGTCGTCGCCCAGGCTGGCGGCGCACTCGATGGCGATGCTGCCCTGGCCGGTGGCGGGCACAAACTGGTCGGCGGGCAGCGTGTGGCGCACCAGGTGCTCGTAGCCCATGCGGTGCACGCCGGCGTAGGCCAGCACCAGGGCGTCAAACTGGCCTTCTTCGAGCTTGCGCAGGCGGGTCTGGAGGTTGCCGCGGGCTTCGGCGGTGCTGGCGTTGGGGTAGAAGCGGCGCAGCTGGGCCTTGCGGCGGGTGCTGCTGGTACCCAACACGATACCGGGTTTATCGAGGGAAAAGTTTTCGTCGTAGCTCAGCACCACGTCATTCGCCTGCTCGCGCTCCAGGAAAGCCAGCAGCTCCAGCTCGCGCGGGATGCTGCTTTGCACATCCTTGGCCGAATGCACGGCCAGGTGCGTTTCGCCCCTTAACAAACTGGCTTCCAGCTCTTCGGTAAAAACGCCTTTCGAGCCGATTTTGGCCAGGCTACGGTCCTGCACTGCATCGCCGGTGGTTTGCATGGGCACGATTTCAGTTTCGAAACCGGCCGCTTGCAGCAGGCTGGCAACGTGCTCCGTTTGCCAGAGGGCGAGGCGGCTGGCGCGGGTGGCGAGGCGAATGGGGGTCATAAGAAAAGGATATTTTACTTGATTAAGAACGTCATGTCTCGGCTACGCTCGACATGACGTTCTTAATCCATGACAGTCAGATTTTCAAAAAACCGCCCAGCCGCAGCGAGCTGTCCACGAACACCATTTTGGCGTTGGCATTGCGCTCGATGTGGTAGTGGGCATCGGTCAGCTCTTTGGTGAGCAGGTCGGCATTGCGCGGCGTCACAAACTTGGCAAAGCCAGTAACAAACTGCTGCTCGCCATTGGCCAGATGCGGCACGAATTTCGGGTCGATTCCGAACAGTAACACCTTCCGTATCAAGCCCAGGGAATACGCTAGCAGCTCCTTCTGGTTCTCGCGGCCCAGCTTCTGGAACTCCTCGCTTTTCTTCAGAATATCAGCCGCCTTGCTGCCGTAGTTGAAGCACAGGCGCATCCAGTCGCGAAAAAACTCAAAGTAGTTGTGGTCGGCGTTAGAGTCGCGACTGGCCAGAGCGGCCCCCAGGCTGCCCTCAGCCAGCTGCGCCACCTGGCGGGCTTTGACTTCGGGTACGTGGTACTCGTCGCGCAGGTAGGCGGTGATGTCGTCCTCCGAAAACGGGCGCACCACCACCGGCTGCACCCGGCTGATAATGGTGGGCAGCAGCTGCTCGGGCGCGTGCGAGACAAGCAGGAAAATGGTGGCGGGCGGCGGCTCTTCCAGCAGCTTCAGCACGGCGTTGGCGGCGGCGGGGTGCATGAGCTCGGGCAGCCAGAGAATCACGATTTTGAAACGCGCCTCGAAGGCTTTCAAACTTACCAGTTTCAGGATTTGCACGGCCTCATCCTTGCTGATGTTGCCCTGCTTGTTTTCGGCCCCGATGTACTGCATCCAGTCGTTGAGGCCCTGGTAGGGGTTGTCGAGAATAAATGCTCGCCACTCGGCCATGAACTTGCTGCTCACCGCATCCTTACTCACCGTTTTGGTGGTGGTCACGGGCACGATGAAGTTCAGGTCGGGGTGGGCCAGCTTGGCGTTTTTAGTGCAGGCCGGGCAGTGGCCGCAGCTGTCGTCGGCATCGGCGGCGCGGGCCTCGCAGTTCAGGTATTGGGCGTAGGCGAGGGCCAGGGCCAGCGCCGCGCCGCCCTCCCGGCCCCGAAAGAGCTGGGCGTGCGCCACATGCTGCCGCTGCACCGACTGGCGCAGCAGGTTCTTGACGGCGGTTTGGTTGGGGATTTCGGCGAAGGTCATTATTCAGGTAATAAGTCCAAACGCCAGTCCTTATTCTTTCGCTTTTCTCTCCAGTCCCAATAGGATTCGAAGAAGTCATCGTGTAGAAACTCGCTACCTCCTGCAGCTTCCGCTTCATCAACGAGCATAACCCCACTCCAATCGCCGTGTTCCGGTTCATTGGTTCCATCAATTAAATTCAGCAAACCGAAAACCACTCCGCCAGCGCAGCTAGCAAGCACCTTACGCATAGCTGATTGGAGCACCACGTTGTCTTGCAGCTGCTTTAGCGACTCTTGTTCTTCAGTAGTAAAGCCACCGTTCGGCGGATAGTCAAGCTGGTCGGTTCGACCTTGCAACAAGTCATTGGCACTGCCGGATGCGTATTCCTCAATCAACTGATGAACTGCAAGTAGAAATGTGTGACGGTTTTCTTCGGAGAGTTGCATATCTACCCTTTTACCTTTTCCCAAATTCTATCATCTGCCGTCGCCTCAAACACCACCTTCATAATCTTCTGTTCCACCGCATCGTACGGCAGGTTGCGCCGGGCCATTACCCGCTCGGCCACTTCATTTACTTTGGGCAGCTTGAAGGTTTCGAACCCGGCCGCGCCGCCCCAGCTGAAGCTCGGGATGAAGGTGCGCGGGAAACCGGCCCCGAAAATATTGGCCCCCACGCCCACGACAGTGCCGGTATTGAACATGGTGTTGATGCCGCACTTACTGTGGTCACCCATCATCAGTCCGCAGAAGGTCTGGCCGGTATCTACGAAGCGTTTCTCGACGTGGCTCCAGATTTTGACGGGCGCGTAGTTATTCTTGAGGTTGCTCGTGTTGGTGTCGGCCCCCAGGTTGCACCACTCGCCAATGACCGAGTTGCCGAGATAGCCGTCGTGGCCCTTGTTGGCGTAGCCCAGCAAGATGCTGTTGCCCACCTCGCCGCCCACTTTCGAAAACGGCCCCACCGTATTATCACCGCGCATTTTGGCCCCCGCGTTGATGTGCGAACCTTCGCACAGTGCCAGCGGGCCTTTGATAATAGCCCCCTCGTGCACCTGCGAGTTCTTACCCAGATAAATCGGGCCGTCCTCGGCGTTGAGAATCGCGGCGCGGATTTTCACGCCGGATTCAATGAAGATGTTTTCGGCCCCATATACAATGGTGTGCACGTCATTCACCGGCTGCGAAGTGCGGCCTTTGGTGAGCAGCGCGAAGTCGCGGCGGATTTCCACGCCGTTGCGCAGAAACAAGTGCCACGGCCGGCTTATCACCGTGACCGGCTCCGCTACCTGAATTTCCTCCGTCAATCCATCCTGCACCAGTTCGGCAATGTGCGTGGCATCGGCCAGGTGGGCGGCCACCAGCAGCTCGTCGCAATACAGGCCCTGGCCGGGTTTCAGCGCCTGCACCTGCTTCACCAGCACCTCATCGGGGCACACCGCGCCGTTGATAACCAACGCCGGGCCGGTCACAAAGCCATCGGCGCACACCGGAAACTTGGCCTGCAGATACGGCTGCGTGAGGTAGCCCACAGTGGGCGCGGCCAGGTGCCGCTGCCACTTCTCGGCCAGCGTGAGAATGCCGCAGCGCAGCGCCGCCACGGGCCGCGTGAAGGTGAACGGCAGCAGGTGCGGCCGGATGGCCGGGTCGTCGAAAAGCAGAATGTGCATGTTTTCTGAGCTATTAGCTACTAGCCGTTAGCTGTTAGCTTCTTGTGGAACAGGGCAAATTTACGGCGTCTTGAGTGGCCAAGGGCCACAAAAAAACTCCTTCCGGTAGTGCCGAAAGGAGTTTTCAAAAGCTAACAGCTACTAGCTAAAGGCTAAAAGCTAGAAAGCAGCTATTCTTTGTTGGCGCTGGCCTGCTCTTTCTTGGCGTAGCGGCTGCGGAATTTCTCCACGCGACCGGCCGTGTCGATGAACATGTTTTTGCCGGTGTAGAAGGGGTGCGAAGCGGAGCTAACTTCGATTTTCACCAGCGGGTACGTTTTGCCGTCTTCCATCACAATGGTGTCGGTCGGCTTCATCGTGGAGCGCGTGATGAACTTGAAGTCCGAAGAAGAGTCCTGGAAAACGACTTCCTGGTACTCGGGGTGGGTGTCCTTTTTCATATCGAGGGTGCGGTTTTACCGGTTGAACCCTGCCGATTTTGCGGAAGGGACTGCAAAAGTACAGCTTAGCTCGGAAATACCCAACCCCGGGCCCAACATTTTCCCGCTAACGGGCGCTCTCACCCCGTGCGCCTGAGCTTGTTGGCTTTCCAAAAACGTTGTACATTTGAATCCGGCCCACACTTGGGGCCGCACCGTCGCGCGTGCTGAAACCTGTACTCGTCCGCCGTATTTTTTGCCGTTCGGCCCTCGCCTCGCTGGTGCTGGTACTCTGTAGCGTAGCCGTAGCCGTGGCCACTACCCTCACCCTTTTCACGGCCGCCTACGATGGCACCACCGTGCGGGTGAACTGGGAAGTCAATTCGGAGGTCGACGTGAGTGGTTTTGACTTGTCGCGCAAGGCGTCCAACGAAACCAGCTACACGGCCGTCACCACCGTGATGCCCACCGGCCAGCGCCGCTACCAGTTCACCGACATCAACGTGTACCGCGCCCTGCCCGGCACCAACACCGTGCCCACGCCGGCCGCCGGCAGCGGCCCCTACACCTACCGCCTCCTGGTGCGCGGCCCCAACGGCGACCAGGCCTACCTCACCATCCTGACCGGCACACCCAGCGCCGTGCAGCGCTCGTGGGGCACCATTAAGTCGATGTTCCGGTAGTCGCGCGCCGCTCAACAAAAAGAACGTCATGCTGAGCTTGCCGAAGCATCTCTACCGCGACACTAAATCTGATTAGTTGCGCGGTAGAGATGCTTCGGCAAGCTCAGCATGACGTTCTTTTTGTTGGATACCTTACGTCATCATTCTCCCGCCTGAAAATGCCGCTTCCCGCCCAGCTCTGCTTCGCTTCCAACAACGCCCACAAGCTCGATGAAATCCGCCCGCTGCTGCCGCCCGGCCTCACGCTGCTGAGCCTGGCCGATATCGGCTGCCACGAAGAGCTGCCCGAAACCCAGGACACGCTGGCCGGCAACGCCCGCCAGAAAGCCGAATACGTGCTCCACCATTACGGCGTGGCCTGCTTCGCCGACGATACCGGCCTGGAAGTAACGGCCCTGGGCGGGGCCCCCGGCGTGTACTCGGCGCGCTACGCCGGCCCCCAGCGCCTGGCCCAGGACAACGTGGCCAAGCTGCTGCACGAGCTGACCGGCGCGGCCGACCGCTCGGCCCGCTTCCGCACGGTGGTGGCCCTGGCCGGGGCCGATGGCCCGGTACGCGAGTTCGCGGGCGAGGTGGCCGGGCGCATCACCGAGGAGCTGCGCGGCACGGGCGGCTTCGGCTACGACCCCGTATTTGCCCCTGCCGAGGGCGACGGCCGCACCTTCGCCGAGATGACCGGGGCCGAGAAAAACGCCATCAGCCACCGGGGGCGGGCCGTGGCGGGGCTGCTGGCATTTTTGAATGAGGAATGAGGAATGAGGAATGAGGAATGAGGAATGAGGAAGTTCGAACCGGTTGGCTGATTTTCCAATTCTTCATTCCTCATTATTAATTCTTCATTAAGCGAAGCGTTACCTTTGCCTGCTATGCACACCCCGTATCTAATTGGCATCACCGGCGGCAGCGCCTCTGGCAAAACCACCTTTCTGCGCCGGCTCCTGGCGGCCTTCCCCGAAGAGCAGATTTGCCTGATTTCGCAGGACAATTACTACCACCCCCGCGAGAAGCAGCTGCGCGACGACATGGGCGTGGAAAACTTCGACCTGCCGGCCAGCATCGATGCGGCGGCTTACGCGGCCGACGTGCTCAGCATTAGCCAGGGCCGCGAGGTGCGCCGCCAGGAATACACGTTCAACAACGCCAGCGTGGTACCGCAGGAGCTGGTGTTTCGGCCCGCGCCCATTGTGGTGGTGGAGGGCATTTTCGTGTTTCACTTCGAGGAAATCGCCAAGCTGCTCGACCTCAAGGTCTACATCGATGCCCAGGAGCATGTGAAGCTGCACCGCCGCATTATCCGCGACCGCGACGAGCGGGGCTACGACCTGGCCGATGTGCTCTACCGCTACACCCACCACGTAGCGCCCACCTACGAGCAGTTTATTGCCCCCTACTCTACCCCACGATTTTTACAGTTATTTGATGGTGAGTAACTTGCCTAATCAGCCAGTTCAATAAAGCATCGACCATTCGGGCTATTTTGGTTCCGGTTTTGGCAGCGGGGCGGGTGAGTTGGCG
>NZ_BAABDI010000018.1:0-100911 GCF_039539545.1 Hymenobacter antarcticus
GCCGCGCCCCGTCGTAGCTGACGAAGCGCAGCACCCGGCCCTCGGCGTGGGGGAAGAAGCGCAGCGAGTCGCCCTCGTACTGGAACGGCCCGAGGTAGTCGGTGCGCTGCGTCGGCTTGCCGGTCTGATACACCAGCTTGGCCACCTTCTGCCCGCTGGCCGTGTAGCGGAACACGAGGCTGTCGCCCCGGATGCCGAAGTGAATGAGCCGGGGCAGGTTCAGGTGGTTGTAGGCGATGCCCGTGATGCCCTTGTTGCGGTCCTGGGTCAGGTTGCCGTTGGCGTCGTACCAGTACTCGCGGCCCTGGCGGGAGCCGCCCTCCTGGAAGTCGCCGGCCAGCGAGGCCGGCGCGCCCTCGTAGCCGAAGGGCCGCGGCAGCTGGTTGGTGCTCACCTGGTCGTCGACGGCTTGCAGGCGGTTGCCGGCGTAGGCGTAGGCCAGGTGGTCGACCGGCCCGAACCGCTTGGCCGTGGCGTGGGTGGCATTCGCCAGCAGGCCCCGGCGGCGCAGGCTCATAATGTTGCCGTTGTCGTCGTAGCTGACGAAGCTCAGGCGGTAGTTGTCCTCCTCGGCCCGCCAGGCCCCGGCCGTGGCGGGCGTGGCCGCCACCGAGGCGTTACGGGCCACGAAGTCGCCCTGCAAGAGGCGATTCAAGGGGTCGTAGGCGTAGCCGTAGGCCCGCTGCACCCCGTTGCGGGCACTGCGCCAGGTCTGGCCCGTTAGGTTGCCGTTGTACTGCTCATAGCCTTTGGTGAAGCCGGTCTCGTAGTGCAGGCTCAGGTTGAACAGGTTCTCCGCCTTGGGGTAGTAGGGGTTGTTGAGCTGGGTGAGCCAGCCGCGGATGTTGTAGGCGTAGTCCACCTGCTGGGCCAGCCGGCCGGTGCCCATCGTTTTCTGGACGGCCTGCCCGATTTCGTTGTAGGCCACGCTCGCCAGTTGGGTCGGCTGCGCTTCGCCGGGCAGCTGTTGGCGGGTGGTGAGCAGGCGGCCGGTGTGGTCGTAGGTGAAGAACTCGGCCACCGTCACGGGCGCGTGGTTCGGTCCCGCGTGCACGGCCACGCTCTGCACGACTTTGCCCGTGAAGTCGAGCTGCGTCGTGAGCAGGTCCAGGCCGCCGCGGGCGTTGCCGGTCTGCACCTGTACGGGGCGGGCCCGCTCGTCGTAGAAGGTCGTCGTGGTGAGCCAGTCCACGCCGGGGTCTGTGTCGGGCTTGTTGAGCACCCGCGTCATGGTGCGGGTGCTCAGGCCCGTGGTGCGCAACGCGTCGGCCACCGGGGCCAGGCCCTGGGGGAAGGCCGCGTCGGTACGCGGGTCGTAGTCCCGGTCGGCGACCCCGGCCGCGTCGTTGTCGAAGTTGTAGTCGTCGTAGTAGGTCGCGGTGAGCACGAGGCCCGCTCCGAAGCCCTGCTGGCCCAGGCGCGGAAAGGCGCGGTCGGTGGTGTAGTGCTGGGGCTGGGGGGCGGCCGCGGTGCGTTCCTCGTACTGGGCCTCGGGGGCGGTGGCCAGGTCGGCCTGGGCCTGCATCGTCACCCGGCCCGCGGTATCGGCCCGGGTCACCAGGCCGCTGAGAATGATGCGGCCGAGCGCGTCGTACTTGGTCCAGCTCCACTCGCGGCGGGTGCGCTGGGCCGCGTCCTGGCTGAGCACCGGCCGGTCGAGCTGGTCGAATACGACCAGCGTTTCCCCGTCGGTGCCGGGCACCTGCTTGGCAATTTGCCGACCCCGCCCGTCGAAGCGGTAGTGGAACAGGAAGGCGTTGACTACGGCGGGCCAGGGCGCGGTCCCCCCGGCCGGCACGGCCAGCGGCAGCAGCCGCTTGGTGCCTTCGGGCTGCACCACGTAGCGCAGGCGGCCAAAGTCGTCGTAGGCGTAGGCCGTGCGCAGCCAGCGGCGCAGCAGCGGCACGTCGTCACGTTCCATGACCTCCTCGCCGACGCTGACCGCACCGAAGACGTTGGCCCGGCGGCGGCCCGCCTCCACCTGCCGGCCCACCACCTGCCCCTGCTTGTCCGTCCACTCGATGGTGCGGTAGCCCCGGGCCCCGGGCTCATTTGGCCCATGCTCGGCGGCCACGTCCGTGCCCCAGAGCTCGCCTGGGGCGTAGAAGCCCCGGTAGCCCGGGTCGACCACGGCCGGGTCGTAGCCGGGAACGAAGCGCAGGACCGAGTCGGCCGCCGTATTGGGCCGCTCGGTGCGCTCCACCACGTGGCCGTTGCCCACCTGCCAGGCTTCGCCGGCCGCGCCCTGGGCCGTCACCCGGTTCAGGGGCGAGGCCTCGAACACGGTTTCGGCAAAGGCCACGCCCGTGCGCGCCACGCCCCGAACGGGGTCGTCGGCCGCCAGGGGACCGGCACCGCCGCCGGGCGGGGTGGTGCGGCGGTAAAACGCCTGCTGGTCCGTCAGGGCCCGGTGGTGATAGCCCTGGGCGGTGGTGCGGCTCGTATCGGCCGGGTCCGCCGCATAGGGCAGGTACTGCTTCGGGTTGCGGCCCAGCGCGTCGTAGGCCTGCGGCTGCACCAGGTCCCACTGTCGGGGCGAGGCGCGGTGCTGCACGGTTTGCACCGGCCGGCCCAGCCCGTCGAGGTAGTCGGTGGCCACCGCCACGGCCGCCGCCCCGGACCGGGGCACGAGCAGGCTGTCGGTCAGGGCCACGCGCGGGGTCCAGGTGCGCACGAAGTTCAGGGCGCCGCGCCGCGGGGCCCCGGCATCGGGCGTCGGCCCGGCGGCGGCCAGGGCCAAGCCCTGGTTCGCGTCGTCGGGCCGGTTGCGGGCCAGGGCGCGGTACGGGGTGATGTCCAAGTAATGGGCCCGCGAGTTGAGCTCGACGGCCACGACCCAGCGGTTGGTCACGTGCGTGCGGTACAGGCCCGCGTCGGCGGCCGTCACCGCCGCCCACTGCCGCGTGGCCAGCGTGTCGCCGGGCAGGGTCACCCACTGCCCGCCCACCAGGCGCTGCCACTGGTAGCGGTTGTGCGCCCCACCAATGGCCCCGTCAAGCGCGGCCGCCGCCCCGCTCAGGGCCTGGGTCGTGTCGGCCGGGCCGGGGGAGCGCTGCCCGTAGTCGTAAAACCACTGGTACACGCCCGGGCTTACCAGGTTGCGCTCGTAGGAATCGAATGCGAGGAAATTGCCGGAAATGGTCACCTGCTGGCTCGGCCACGAGCGCGAGGCGTGGAAGTCGGGCAGCGACGTGAACGCATTGCCGTCGAGCACGAGCTGGAACTGCTGCGGCTGGGTCACGAAGCTGGCCGGCACGGTGCCGGTGAAGCGGTTGTGGGCCAGCAGCAGAAACGCCGCATCGAGCGAGTCGGGCAGTGGGCCGCTGAGCTGGTTGTAGGACACGTTCAGCCGCGAGAGCGCGCGCAAGGCTTTGTAGGCCGCCGGCAGCGGGCCGCTGAGTTGGTTCTGGTCCAGGTCCAGGTAGTTGAGGCGGTGCAACAAGGCCAAGCTGTCGGGCAAGGACCCGGCGAGGCGGTTGCGCGAGAGAAACAGTTGGGTTAGCCCTTGCATCCCGCCCCAGGCCCCGGGAATGGGGCCGCTCAAACGGTTGTCGCTCAGGCTTAGCACCCAGAGCTGCTGCAAGCGGCCCCAAGCGGCAGGCAAGGGGCCCTCGAACGCGTTGTGGTCGGCCCCAAACTGCTGCAAGGCCGCCAGGTTGCCCAGGCTGGCCGGCAGCGCGCCCGAGAACCGGTTCTGGCTCAGGTAAAGCAGCACCAGGCGCAGGCATTCCCCCAGCGACGCCGGCAGCGGTCCGCTCAGGGCGTTGCCTTGCAAATAGAGTATTTGGAGTTCGTGCAACGCCCCGAACGCCGCCGGTAAGGGCCCGCTCAGGCCGTTGCTGCCCAGCCGAAGGCTCGTCACGTCGCCCCCGCTCACGCCCACCCCGTACCAGGTCGCCGCATCGGCCAGCGTGGTGCCGCTCAGCCAATTGGTGTGGTCCGTCCACTGCGGCCCGCCGGTGGCCGTGTACAACTCGCGCAGCACCCGCAGCTCGGTCGTGTCGGCCACCAGGCCCTCGCCGGCCGGAACGGACTGAGCCCGGGTCGCCAACGCCGCGGCGCAGAGCAAAATCAGCAAAATCAGCGCGCGCCGCAATGGCGCTAGGTAGCAGTAGAAAGGGGGCATGGAGGCAACAGCGAAAGGGTGAGCCGCCCCGTCGGCGGCGGGGTAAGCGGGGTATAGGGCGAACGGCTTATTGACCAGCGTAGTGGTACTGCTGCTGGGAGAGGATGCGGCCCTGCTCGTCGCGGGCCCGTACCAGTCGGCTTAGCCCGTCGTACTCGTAAGTCGTGGTGCGGCCGCTGGGGTCGGTTTGCGAGGTCATCCCGACCAGTGGGTCGTAGGTATAGGTAATCAGTTGAGCACCTACGGGGTGTAGGCGCAATTCGTCAAGCGCCAATGCAGAACGGCCGCCTGGTACGGCCAGGGCCACTGTGTTGCTTGCCGAGGGTGCCTTCACCGTTGCCGTATACTGCCGCAGTCCGTGCTTATCGACTGGCCCTGCTGCTTGGGAAGAAGCGGGGACGAGCAAGCCGTTTACGTAGATCGCTGGGGCGGCCTCCGCCCAGACGGATAACACGTACTGGCCGGAGGGAAGTGAATCGCGCGAAACGGTGCCCCCGGCGGCCAGCCGACACAGCCAGCGGCCCGCGTGCCCACCCGGTAGGTAGGCCACGAGGGGGGCTGGGGGGCATTGCCAGCGGCCCGGCGCGTGCGGCTCAAAGCTGGTTGCGGCCACCGTTGGGTATGGCGCACCGGTGGCCTCTGCGACGAGTTCTTGCCGTTGGGTACCCCAGAGACGGGCAACGGGCGTACCGTTTTTCCGATGCAATTGCGTGATATTGCCAGCGGTATCGTATCGGTCGATGACAACCTCGGACCCGACACGGCTGTCTGCGGCTCCTTCAGCCTGCTGGTAAGAATAGCGGTAGCTGCGCTTGGGAAGCGGTTGGGCGGTACGCAAGGTGCCCTGAGCGGCCAACCGCAATCTGCCAGCATCTTGAGCGTACGTATTGTAAAGCACCCCGACCACGGCCGTATCACCGCGATGCACTCGTTCCGTAACAACCTCTACGGGAACCAAGTAAAGCGCATCGGCCATCGCTCGGAGCGTGGCGCTCGGCTGCCGGTAGTCGTTGGGGTAATAGTAGCTGTCAAGGCGGGTGCCGTCCGCCGTTGGCGTCGCTCGGGTTCGAACCTGGGTACCAGCTGCATTGTAGCTAACGGTCGTTGTCTGGCCGTGCCACGTTTGCCCTTCCGGGTCGTACACACGTTCCTCGCGGCGGGCAAGCTGGGTATGCCCCAAACGCAGCTCGTAAGCACCTATTTGGTACCAATCGGGTTTGTTTACGCCGTAGCTGGAACCGGGGTACGCGGCACCTATGCCGTAAATGCTGGCCGAGAATTGTTTAAACTCCTGCACCGCACGTTTTACAGGAATAAATGAGTTTTTTACCGCTCGATAGTCGGTTTGTTCAATCAATAGGCCGGTCATATGGCTTTGCGAGGTAGGGGGCACGAACGGTGGTCGTTGGTCCAACGCGTCAAGGTATTCCCTGGGGGACGTGTACCGGTACACGGTTTTGCCCCCCACTCCGTTGTTGCCGCGCCATTCAGTGACTTCGCGGTAGCCAACGGAGCTGCCTTGGGTCGTGCCCAGCACCGTGGCGTTTTGGGCCGTCCGCATTTGATAATTGCACTTGTACCAAGTATTCGGAGAGGCTTCGAACCATTCCCACGAGCCATAGACGTACAGCGGTGCTGCGTAGATGACGCCTGCGGACCGGGAAGAGTCGGCCTGTGCCCGATAAGAATACTGCCTAACGGCGGGCTGGAGGTCGTGCGCCGACGCATGGTCGCGCACTGATTTAATGCGCAACCCTCCAGCTAATTTTCTGCGAATTGGCTGCTGATTAACGTATTGTAAATAAGAGACAGCGATCTCGGCGTAAGGTCCACCGGAGCATCTGGGAGTGTTGGGGTATTCCGTGAAAGGATTACAAGAATACACCAATAGGCTGTACGTTCCCGGTGCAAGCATCAACTCATCACTGCATTCCGGGCAATTTTGTTCGTAACAATCTCCGACACCCACGTAGGCTACTCTGGGGTTGTAAATTGCCATACCTTGGCTGTTCAGAATCCTGACGTAGGGACGGAAACCATTGGCTTTGCCTAGATTACTGCCACTCCAGGTGACGTGGACTGCGCGCTCATCGTCGGGTCTGGCCGGGTTGGGGGCAACAGTGAAGGAACGCTGGCGCGAACCGCAGTTTTGTTGTGAACTAGGTCCTGGGGGAATGTCGTCTGTGCCGATTGTCAAGTCGTACGTCGCCGTGAAGGTTGCGTATTCGTTTAACGAATCTTTTTGAATGTAGCTGTAATCGTTGTTTTCGTATTCGAAGACGGAGTGCCCGCCCGTTGGATATTCCAGCTGCGTGAGCATACCGCTCTGCGTGAATGCTGGGTTCACGTCCCGGTTGGCTCCCGTCGCCTCGTAAGGCCCTTGAAGGCTGAGCAGTCGGGCGCCTGCAATCAGGGAGTTGTTAGTTGCCCCGTTGTAGTAGCCCCAATGGTCTTGGCTTTTGCTGCGAACGTCGTCAGGCAACGACAGCGGGTGGTAGGTGAACCGGTGCGGCGGTTTTGTGGCCCCACCGATTCCACGCTCTTGTATGCTGCCCAGTGTCAACCGGCCGGTGGGATGATTAGGCAGGTAGGTAAAAGCAAAGGTTTTAAGGTCGGCCCCATCCGCTCTGACACGGATTCGGTCCAGTTGACGCCAGTTCGGCGTGTACCGACCCGTCAGGCCCAACGTGTCGGTACGCAGGGCTCCGGCATCAAATAAAACGGTGTCGCGGTCAGACGTGGTGATGCGGCGTAGCCGTACCGCCCGGTGGTCGAGTTGGGAGTAAGAACTGATCAATTGCCCCGCTTGCGAAAAGCTGCAATTATCAAGGGGGACTTTAATTGACTCGGAAGCCCGGAAAGCATAGTTTATCCGATAGGGGTCGTACGCGAACTCAATGGCGTGCTCCCGGTTGACATCCGTGATTTTAGTCAAGTACCACGACGAGATATACTCAATTCCGCGGGTGGGAGTACAGTTACTTGCATTATTGCCCGGGGAGTATTGTTGCGTTGTTTCGGTTTCGGCAAACGTATACTTTGCGCCATCTGGAGTGGTTAATTCCCAGCCCACGATGCTCCCGCTTTGGGGCGTATTGACAGCAGTTGAATAGCGGGGCGTTGCCGTAATCGGACTTGTCGAGCTTACGACAAGCTGACCCTGCCAGTCGAACGCGAATCGGCCCGTGTACCCGTTGAAGTTGAAGAAAAATTCATCCGGCTGTGCGTCGTAACAACCGTGCGAAATCATCTCCAGGTACATGGCATTGGTTTCGACCTCAAATGGTCCGATCGTATGCACCAAGCGCAAGAAATTTAACCCCCCGGCGGGAGGCCGCAGGTCGTCGGGACGGCTCCGCACCACCCGCGTGACCACCCCGCCAGCGTTAAGAGTCCAACCCAGGCCCGTCCAGCCGGCGACCTCTTCCACGCGCTGACCGGTGGTGTTGTAAGATAACGAAATGGGCACCTGCAGCCCGCCCGCTCGTACTTCGTGCAGAGGCAGGTTGATTTGCACCGCGCCAGTGTAGTGGCTGACGGGTGTAGCCGCCCAACGACCCAAGTTCGCGGCTTCGGGCGAGGGAGGGATAAGTGACATACCCAACAATTGCGGCTGTGCGGGTTGTTGGGCAACCCCGGTGCCGGGAAGCAGAAACAAACCGCTGCACAGCCAAGTAACTAACCCGCTAGGGCAAAAAGGTAGACGTAGTTTCATGCGAACGGAAGTAATTCAGGCAGGTTGTGGCACTCACGACTTGGGCTAAACGCCTCGGGGCGTCGGGCTTGGTATTGTTCATAAGTCAAGCTTTTTGTAAAAAAACAGGGTGACTTTCTTGGCATTAGCCAGGTCACCTTTTAGTCCAGTACCTTGTGCCAATACGGTGATGGTCATCAACATACACGCGTGGTACCACATTGAAAACAACTCTTGGCGTTGTGAAACAGTACAACTGGGCTTAAGAATTGTAGTCAGTACGGGCCAAGCGAAAACTGGCAGTGCAACGGGTAAACACGAGACTGAACCGGAAACTGGCGCACAGCCTCGCAAACGTATGCGGCTCTGGCACTGCGTATTACGCAAGTAGCGGCAGAGTTCGCGGGCAGCCTATGGCTGCGGCGGAGACCCCAGTGGTGGTGGAAACACCAACGGGGTAGAAAGACCCATGTGGCCGGTGGAGAAACGGCGAACGGTGCAACAAATTAAGGGCTGCGTCTCTAATATATCCTACTGCCACCAGTGCCCCACACGACAATAGTACTTTGCTGGCACATGGAAAGCATTGGTAATCAATTGCATTGTTTTGTTTGCGTAAAAATTATTTTAGGGCGAACCTTTTGCCGGCGAAAATAAGGAAGCGCTGCCACGGAGGACATGCATGGCTTTAGCGGATGCTGGGTCGGGTTTCGGCAAAAGGTGCTAGAAACTTTGCGCCATTCGGCGCAGACAAATTTGCGGAGTGCAAGGCCCTTGAGCATTTGTATTTTGCGGCGCCCACGCGGGGCTGAAAGCGCACCCACCCCCGGGGACGGCGTTTCTATGCTTTGCGCTAGTGCCGCATCCGGTGCCGCTTGCGGCCCCTGCTGGCCCAGGTGGGGGCAGTCAGTTTTACTACGACGATAACGACCAGGGGGGCATCGACTTGCAGGTGTGTAACCACGCCCATTGCCGGCAGCACGGGGGCTGGTTGTGCGCCCAAAACGAAGGCTTTCGCGGCCACAAGGACCCTAACGAATTCTTGCTGCAAAAGCCCCCACCACGCCCGCCGGCAAAGCGG
This sequence comes from Hymenobacter antarcticus, assembly GCF_039539545.1. Classification (NCBI taxonomy): domain Bacteria; kingdom Pseudomonadati; phylum Bacteroidota; class Cytophagia; order Cytophagales; family Hymenobacteraceae; genus Hymenobacter; species Hymenobacter antarcticus. Next base: position 8,902 of record NZ_BAABDI010000018.1, read on the forward strand.
CCTCCAGGACGGAGAGCATCAGAAAGTGTGGGGCAGGTCTACTATCACGTTGGTTTGGATGGAGACGGAGCAAACAGCTGTTTTGCCCAAAACCAGATTGCCCCACACTTTTTGATGCTCTCCTACTACGGAGCAGGGTAATTGGTACGCGGGCCGATTTAACATCGCGTCTGAATGATGTGTATTCGGCCTTCACGGAGAAGAACCCTTCCATCGAGCCGATTGTCAAGCGGGTCAACTATTTGAAAACGACGACCGAATGGTGGTACGCCTATTGGAATAAAGTGGAGCTGGACAAAGCCCTGCAAGGGTGGCTGCAACCGGCCACTGCCCGGTTCCTGTTGTGGAAATATGAAAACCACTTGCAGAGCCAGGGCAAAAGTGGGTATGCCCTCTCCCGCTTTGACGCCGTTATCCGCCCGGAGCTGGAGCATATTGCACCCCAGACGCCAACCAAAGGTGAACCAGTGGCCGCGGGCTACCCGGCATACGACGACGAGTTTAGAAACCAGTATATCGACTGCTTAGGCAACTACCTGCTGTTATCCAAGTCCCATAACTGCTCAGTTGGGAACAGTCCGTTTCTGGACAAGCAAGCTTCCTACACGCACACCGCGCAGCAGCGGGAAATACAGGGCCTGAGCGCGAAATCCAATCTGTGGAGTAAACAGATGATTTCAGACCGCAAGGCAAGCATCATTGAATTCATTACTGAATACCTGTAATGGCTGATAGCTGAGCCACTGGCAATACCGCAGGCATAAAAAGTAAAGAAGCCCAACCATACTATGGTTGGGCTTCTTTACTTTTGTGGCAGGTAGTAATACTATTGTCCGATGACGTAAACCGGGACCGCCGACGCATCGACACCCCGGCCGGTTAGCTTCTTCACCTCTTTCCCGTCGAGCAGGATAGCACAGGTAATTTCGGATGCCGCCGTGCCCCCGCCGATGCTGGCCAGGATGGTTAGATTATCCCCCTGCTTCATGGTGCGCTCAAAGCGGTAAGTGGCCGGCAGCGGCGTAGTGCCCAGTGTCGTAGTGCCGCCGCTTTCGTTGGTGTAGCTCACATAGTCCGATTCTACGGCCGTGGAGGTAACCTTGTATTCTACCTGGTATTCTTTCGGGCCGGAAGGCTCCGCATCATTCTTCGAGCAGCCGGAGGCCGTGGCCAGGGCCGCGCAGCTTAGGAGTAAATAAGCAAGTCTTTTTATAGGGACAGGAGGTAGAAATTAGCGGAAGTGATACCGCAGGCCGACGCTGGCCATGCCGGGCCATTGGTCCACCAGCGGGTTATTGAGCAGGTAGCCTTTCGTGCCGGTGGCAACCAGCGAGAGCCGGTTACCCAGGAAGAAATCAGCTTCGAGGCCGGCCTGCGGGCCGTAGGTGAAGCGTTGGGGCTCTTTCGTGCCGGTGGCCAGCTCGCCCGTGCCGTTCTGATTGGTCCACTCGTAGCCGGCCCCCGCGCCGAGCAGCAGATGGAAGTAGGCAAACTCCCCGAGCTGGAACAGTTGGGGCGAGAGGAACACCCGGCCCTGATAAACCGAGTATTCGCCGGCCGTGGCCAGGTTGCCGTTTTCGTAGCCGCCGCTCAGGCGCAGGGCCAGGCGGTTGGTGAGCATGGGCGTATAGCTTAGCTCGTAGTAGTCGCCTTTCTCGGAGCGCCCGACGTGCGCGCCCCAGCTTGAAATGTGTTTAACGTGGCGCTGAGCGGAGGCCGGCAAAATGCCGGCCCCTGCCAGTAACAGCACCACTAAAAGGAGCTTTTTCATAGATTCTAACGCGGCCGGTTACGGTCCATTTTGATGAGCGCGTTTCGGCTGAGCGTCGAAGCGTACACCGATTCGGCGGCCTGGTGAGCAGGACCGGCCTGCGAGGCTTCCATGAATAAACGGTCGCCTTGTTCGCGAAGCTGCATGGCCTTAATCATGTTGTCGTTGGACGAGTTGAGCGCGGCCATCCGTTCGCCTTCCGTCATGGCGTAACGGCCGGGGTTTTTCAAAGTCGCCTGCATTTCCACGCTTTGCGCGGTCATTTCGTCGGCAATCTTGTAGTAGTTCACGGCCATTGCCAGCTTGCGCTTGGCCATCATTTCCTCGGCCGCGAACAGGGAAACGGTGGATTCCTGCCGCTTCGCCTGATACTCGTTGCTGGTCATGTTGCCGTTCGGGTCGGTCGAGCTGGTGCCGAAGCGCGAGAACACGTCAAACATGGTGTTCACGTCCTGCGCGGGGTTGGTCAGTTGCATGGCCTGGCGCAGACGCTGCGCCTTGGCGTACACCGGCATCATTTGGTTGGTTTGGCTCCGGCCACTCATCGACAGCGCCCGTGCAAACAACTCCTGCGGGTTGGAAAGGCGCAAGTCCTGAATGCTGGCTACCTTCCGCAAGTCTGCCTGAATCTGCTTTTGCAGGTTCAGGCCTTCCGTTGTCAGGTCTTTGACCTGGCTGGTAATGTCTTTCGTGACGCCGGCAATCTGGCGGGCATCCTTCACGACCTGGTAATTTTGCACCGTCGAGGACCACTGTTGCAGGCGCTTGGCGAACTCGCCAATTTGTACGCCCATGTGCAGCGGGTCATTTACCACCATCTGAGCCGCCGCTTTATCAGCCGGGGCCAGTACTAACGCAGCAGCCAGCAGGGCCGGAAAAAGAGTCTTTTTCATGTTGTTAGAGAGTAGGTGAATCAAAAGAATTAACGACCATTAGCAGATGCCGGCCCCATTTGACCCGCCGCCGCCGTGGTAATCAGGATGGGGTAGCCATCGGGCAGCAACACGTCCCGCAGCTTCGTCCGGGTTTTGGGCCGGGCGAGCATGCCCATCGCGACGCGGCCCCCGACGCCCACTACCGAGTTAGCCGCCGAGGCCGAACGGTCAATAGCGGTGCTTACTTCCTGCGTGGATTGCTGCTGCAAGTCCTGACCGGCCAGGCTGGCATCTTTGGCCACGCGCTTTACCGGGTCTATCATAATGCCGGGCATGTAGTTGTAATCGTAGATTTGGGCGGCTACCCGCGTCGGCCCGAGGCGGTTTACTTCCAGCGTCACGTTGTTGGTGCCCACGCTGGCCATGCCGGCGAAAATGGAATTCTTGGGAAAGGTCACGCCCGACACGACGGCATCTTCTTGCAGCCGCAGCATCACCACCGAGCCCGTGCGGACCTTTTGCTCCCCGTTAATCACGCACTTAAAAAACACGTCTGGTACAAGTTCCTGTTGGTTTCCTTGCGCCATCATGCGCGAGGAGTTACCCACCTTGACGGTATTAAAGCCGTCGGGCAAATTGCTCCCCATCCCAGCGGCCCGGTTGGCCAGTGCTTGGGCGGCCACGTTGGGGTCACGATACCGCTTGCCCGTCATGCGCTCGTAAGCAGCGCGGGTTTCGGGGGGCGACGTGCTGAGCATGGAGAGTACATCAGGGTCGGTTTCAAAAGGCGTTCCGTCCGTATCGTTAGCCGGCAGCAGGGCTTTCCGAACGCCCCGCGCAGCACCCGAGCTGGCCCGCCGTGCCGCCGAGCCCACGGCCTGACCCGGCCGACGACGCGGTACTATCATCGTTTCCGAGCGGTAGGAACCCGTGGTAGCGTCCTGAATTGTGGTTTCAATAGTGTCCACGTCGGCCGCGGCTAACCGCGCCTCGTCTTGTCGACGACGAGCGGCAGCTATGTTAGCCGCTGCCCGCCGTTTCCGGCGCAAGGCCTGGCTCGTGGTATCAACCACGAATACTTCCGCTACCTCATCGGTATTGGGCCGGACGGGCGCACTTTGCGACTCCTGCTCCTGCCGCCGCTGCTGTTCCATCTGCACCGAGGGAGAAACCGCCTCAGTAGACGCTTTGGGTGCCGCCCTAATTTCGGGCTCGATGTTTTCCGAGGCAGCGGCCACTACCTCCCTGTTCTGCTGAGCCGCTTGCGTAGCGGAGCGCAGCCACAGGTACAGCCCCCCGCCGACGAGCAGCAGCAGGCCCAGGGCTACGGCCATCCAATTCTTGCGTAGCAGCTCGACAGGCGTAGCTTTTGGCTTATCGGTCGGGTCGGGCCGTTCCGGGCCAAACCGCTCCTGGTCGTCGTTGTCGGGCGAGCCCATCGCCGGAGCTTGGTTGTTGGGATTTGCAGATTCCATAAGAGCGGCAGTTAAATGGTAGAGGCCCGATTGATTACCCGCGAGGGCACCGGCAGCACCAGCACCCGTGCCCCGTTCAGCTCCCGTAGCGTGACCTCCAGGTAGCCCCGGTCGGTCGCCGCGTAGAGCGGGATGGCATAGGTCAGGTAGCCCGTGGTGCGCCCGGTTACGATTTGATTAGGTGAGCCCCCCGAGGGGGCCAGCGGCCGGCGCGCCTCGTTCTTTTTCTTGGAAAGAAACTTCTTTTGGGCGTTTTCAACCAATTGGAAGTCGGTGAAATCGACGTTATAATCAATGGCCGAGTGGTTGATAACCTTAAACCGGAGGTAGGTAAAATCCTTGTCGTTGCGGACGTTGGCCAGGGAGAGGACCAAATCATTATCGACCACGGCCACCGCCTGGTGCTCCTCCCGCGTCTTGCGGAGCTTATTGAGCTTGCCCTCAACCGCGTTTTTCTTTTCCCGCTCTTTATCCAGCGCCAGCTCATTTTCCGGAGCCGAACCCGAGGCCGAGCCGTTGCCGCCCATTGTCATGCCCAGGGCCCCATCTTTCTGAAAGTCGTAGAGCTGAAGTACGGGCCGGTCCACGTACACGAGCCTCCCCATCCAATACTTGCTCCCAAAGCGGATAAGCATGGGCGTAGGGGGCGCGGACTTGCGCCGGGCGCGCACGAAGACAGCGTTAGCCTCAATCTTGACCATGTAGTTATTGGCCATGCCCACATCGACCAGCGACACCGGGCCGCTGAACACGAGGTAGGTCGTGGAGCTATCCGATACGGCCACGTCCAGCAGCGTAGCAGAAGCGCGAACCGCCGACGAGGCCGGCCGCTGCATCGCGGCCGTGGATTGCCGCGACGGGGTAGTTTGGGCCGACGTGGCCGAGGCCAGCAGCAGGGGCAGGCTCAAAGCCAGCAGGGTTTTAGCGAACATAGAAGTAGCCATGACGAAAAAGGAATGACAAGGATTAGCGACGGGCAGGAGCCGGAGCAGCCGGGGTTACCGGCCGGGTTGGGGCCAGTAGCGGGGCTGCTTCTTCGGCAGCCGGGGCCGCAGTACCCGCGCCGCGCTGCGCTTCCTGGAGCGCCCGTTGCCGGTCGGCTTCCTGTTCTTTCAGGGCTTGCACTTCCTCCCGTGACACTTCCGGGTTGTAGGGGATGTAGTCAAAGTTGGTAATCAGCATCCCGTAGGGGTTGGCGTCCGAGCGGTTGGTTTCGGACAGGTTGAACTTGGCCCCCAGCGGCAGCGGCTCCTTTTGTTCACCCCCAATGAAAATCCGCTGCTTGATGTACACCCGGCCCGACCAGGGGCGATGATTCATGTCGATAGTCACGCTATCCACGGTTACGACGTTGCGGGCCGCGTACCGCTCATAGTTTTGCAGTACCTGACCGCGGGTAAACCCGTCGTAGATGCGCCGGCCCCCGCGACCTTCGATAAGCGGCAGGGCCGCATCCAGGTTGGCCTTGTAGGTGTACTGGTCGTGGCCGAACATGGTGAGCATGAAGTTCCGCACCAGGTTGCGCGCCTCGTAGGCGGTATGCGTTTCGGTCGTGGGCGCGGAGAGGGCGGCCACCGAGCCCGTTTGACCCACGACGTACACGCGCCGGCCGCTGTTCTCATAGGCCCGGTACACGAGGAAACCCGCCGCCAGGGCGACGAGCAGCAGGGCCGCGACGCTCCCCATTGCAAGGTTTCGCATGGTGGAGAAGGAGGTACTTAGATTTTTGGCAGAGTCCATTTTCTTAACTGGTTAAGGAAAAACTGGTCGATTGAAAGGCCGGGATTTTCTTCCCAACCGCCCCTATTTGGTGAGGGGCAGATACACTTGTTTATTTTGGTAGGGGTACAGGACGAGCCGTTGCGGGTTGTTCTTGTCGAAGTAGGCGTAGAGTGCCCCTTGCACGGTCACGGGCTCCCCAGGGCGAACCGCCACGGTCTTATGTCCCAGGCTCAATTCGGAGATGTAGAAGCCCAAAAGCGAATCTTTGGGCGTCTGAACCCCCATCAACCCCTGCTTGGGCTTGCTGGTGACGTAGCCCGTGGGCTTCCAGCGCAACACCGCCTCAAAGGGGATTTTGTAGCCCGGCGCTACTTTGGGATAGCCGGCCTTTACCCCAATGCGCGCCATCGGCGGGAGCCCAATGGTCATCGGTTGCAGGTTCTGGCCCTTGACCGAAACCAGCTCCAAATACCCTTCTTCGGGCAATAGCAGCGCGACCCCGGCGCGCACATCGACGGCGGACGCCGGCAGCGGGGCCGGCAGCACAACCGCGGCTTTTTGGGCAGCCAGGCGGGCTTGTTCAGCCGGGCTTTCGGCCACGGCTTCGGCGTGGGCTTCCAGCGCGTCTACCAGGGCAGCACTTGCTTTCTCCTGCTTCGATTGACAGGAAGTAGCCAGGCCCAGCGCCACCAGGGCGAGGGAGCAGGTTGTATGTTTCATAGGAAAGGAATTGGAGTAGGTTAGGCAGTCCAGAGGCCCGAGGCCCGTTGCCGGTAGGAAGGGTTCAGCGCGTCCGACATAGTAATGGAAGGCAGGCCGGCCGAGGCGGAGCTACCGCCGCCCCCGGAGCTGCTGCCGCCCCCGCCCCCACCGCCGCCGGCCGAGCTGCTACCGCCGCCCCCGCCGCCAGTGTCACCGCCGCCGCCGCCGCTGCCACCACCAGAGCTACCGCCGCCCATAGCGCGGCCGATGGCCCCGGAAACGCCGTGTCCGCCGCCCGCCGCCCCCGCCGCGACGCCGGCCCCCGCCGCCGCCGCCGAGGCCGCCATGCCGACCACCGAGCCGACGAAGCCCTGAGCCGCCGAGGAGCCGATGATGAGCGAGGTGAGGTAGGGCACCATGAGGTAAAGCATGATGAAAGCCACCGATACAATCAGCTGCTTGGTATCCGTTTCTGCCGACGTGGGGCTTAGGGGGCCGGAGAAAACCCCGCCGAACGTGGTATTCGTGGCCGTGTAGAAGGTGTAGAGCAAGTCCAGCAGCGCAAACGACAGGCCCCACAGTTGCACGGCCAGGAAGTTTTGCAGCCATTTCATCGCGAGCTGGCCGAACGCCGGCACCACCGAGAGGCAAATGGAAATCGGCCCGCAGACAAACAGGAAGCCCAGGATGAACTGCTGAATGAACTGCATGATTTGGCGAATCAGCAAGACCACCTCCCCGGTAATGAGTTGCAGCAGAATGTTGGTCAGGCTGAACGAGGTAATGGTTTTCAGCAGGTTGCTTATCTCATCCGTGGCTTGTTCGACGACTGTTTTTTGGGACAGGGTTTCGCCCGCGCTGATGGTCGCGCCCATCATGGAAGCCGCCGTAGAGCCATTGGGAAGCGCAAAGAGCCGGGTGAAATTGGCCACGCCCGAGCTGAGCGTATCAATCAGCTCCTTATAGAAAAAGAGCAGGAAGAATATCCAGACCGCCTTGATAATCGGCCCCCAGTCCATTGCCAGGCCGTTGCCGCTGATAAAGCCCCGCCCGATGGTGTAGAGCAAGGCTATCAGCATAAACGTGGGCGTGATGAAGCGGCAGGCGCGCAGCACGATTTGCAGCGTCTGGTCGCAGGCAGTCAGAAACCCCGGGTCCGCCCCGTAGGCGACCATTAGATAGCAGCTGCTCATTTGGCCAGAACGCCCTTGCGGGCCTGTTTATCTTCGACAAACTGGTCTACCGCGTAGTCCAGGCGCTGAACCTTGACCTCCTCAAATACCGTGTTGCCCTCCTCGTCCAGCTTCAAGCGGCCGGCCTTATCCAGCACGGGCTTTCGGTTGGTCTGCTGGTAGAACTTCACCAGCTTATTGAGGTAGTTGCGCTCGACGGGCTTAGAAGTCAGAATAGCATCCAGTTGAGGAGAAGCTTCTACTCCAAAGATTTTGCCCTTCGCGCCCTGCTTAATGAAGATTTCGCGCAGGGAATCCGTGGAACGAACCGACTTAATCAGGTCCATTTCGTGCCCCGTCAAACCGAGCGGGGGTTGCAGCTGGGCCAGTGAATCCGGGTTAATGTGCCGCAGGATGATTTTCGTAGCCGAGTTGTTGATGATGGCCGGCCCAATCTTGCTGCTGGTAATCTCGGTGATGCCCTGCGTGATGATGGTCACCGAGCCATTGGTTTTCCGAATGGTGCGGTACATGGATTCGATAAATTCCGACAGCACGCCGCTTAGCATCGTCCAGGCTTCATCGAGGGCGATATACTTGGTCGCATCCGGGAACTTGCGGAACAGGTCCAGCGACAGCTCAGTAATGAGCATGGCCACCACCGGGTACAAATCCGGGTCGGCCTGCACCTTGGCCAGGTCGAAGCAGATGAGGCGGTACTCGCTCAAGTCCACGTCGCGCTGCGCGTTGAGGACCTTCTCGTAGCGGCCCCCCGTCACGTATTGCCCCAGCACCAGGAAAAACTGGTGCATGTCAATGTATTTCAGGTTCTTCTGGTATTGCCGGCGTGCCCCGTCCTTGGGGTCCGGGGTGATGCCGTCGCCGGCTGCCACCACCACCTTTTGCATGTCCTCGTCGTAGCGTTCCACGAAGCGGTAGAAGCTCTCCATACCGGGAAACTCCTCGTCCTTCTGGCCCAGCTTATCATCCTCGTTGAGATACACGTAGTATTCAATCAGAAAGCGGCTTAGGATGGTACGCTCCGACTTGTCCAGGCCCGTATCCTTGCCGCCCTTCCAGAGCGCCGCCAACAGCGCCAGATGGAAGTTGGTTTTTTCGTCGCCGTAAATCCATTTGTTGGCACTGTCACGGGGTACCACGAACGGGTTGAACTCAATCGGGCGGGCCGGGTCATACTCGAAGTAGGTGTTGTCGAAATCATCCCCGTTGAGGGATTGCAGCACGTTGCGGTAGGTGCCGCCCACGTCCATAATGATTTGCCGCGCCCCCTTCTCGAAGCGTTGTACAATCAGGTTGCCGAAGGTGTAGGACTTGCCCGAGCCCGAAGGCCCGATAACAATCGCGTTCTGGTTATCCAGCGCGGTATTGAATAGGTTTACCTGGACCAGGTTGCGAAAGCGGTCCGTCAGGAACTCCCCCACCGGGTCGGTTTTGTAGGTCGCGGTCCAGTGGGCGTAGCACGCGCCCCGGTCGGCCGAGCAGGTCAGCCAGCGGTCCGGCACCTGGTAGCCGTTACCCGGCAGCAGGCCGAAGAACACCGGCAGGGCCAGGTAGCTTTCGACCACGCTTTCCGTGCCGAACATATAGCGAAAGGCCGCCGTGGCCTTCTCGATGTTTTCCCGCCGGCTGTTATCGTTCGTATCCCACAGCATTACCGACAGGTGCAGGCCCACGATTTGCTTGTTTTCGGCCCGGACTTCGGCGGTAAACTCCTCGACTTCCGCCGCCCGCAACGCGTTATCCTGCGTCGATAGGAATGAGAGGGAGCCGTTTAGCTTGCGGTCCGTGTCCAGGCTGCTTAGCTCGGCGCGGGTGTCCTGAATGAGCATGGCTTGCGTCAGGACGTGGGGGCACTGCAAAACGTGGGTGAGCGGGTAGAGCATGGGCGCGGTCACGCCGTAGCTGTTCTTTACCGCCGTGTGGGCTTCGCTGCCCTGGCCCACCATCGAGAGGATATTCACCTTGTGCTCCCCGACGCTCAGCGAGCCCATGTCATTCCCGATTTCGCGCTCCTGCCGGGTAGGCTGACCGTCGAAATTCAGGTTGAAGTATTGGAGGTAGAGTTGGTGAATTTGAAGGCTGGTCATGCGCTCGAACGTCACGCCGCCCATGTTCTTGATGCCTTGCACAAATTCTACGGCGCTGGTTTCGGCCACCTCCAGGGTTTGCACGAGCTGCGCGAAGGGATTCTTAATAATGGATTCCCCGGCCCGCGACACCAGCGCGTTTACCGCGTTGGTCCGGGTGGCTTTCACCGCCACCGGGGCGAAGGAGATAAACAGGTAGGACTTCTGGAACAGCACCAGCCGCTCGAAAAAGTGCTTGTTCATCTTGCCCTCGAAGTAGGTCTGTTGGGTTTTATCTTCCCGATAAGGCCGGTCGTAGTAGATGTCGGTTTTCTGAACGACGGTGCCCACCGGCAGCGGGCGCATGACGCCCACGAGCGAGGTTTGGAAGGTGTCGTAATCCTCGACAGTCCAGCTCTCCATTTCGGCCGGCTCGACCAGGAAGCCAATGGCTACCCGGCCATCCTTGAAAACAACCTTGTTCTCCTCAAAGGAATGCACCGGCATTACCGCGTCAAACGCGGTTGTTTTTGGTTTTTTTGCCATCAGTAGGAGTTGGTAAAGGCCCCACGGCCAGGCGGCGGGGCTGAATGAAGGTGTAGGAGAGCCACCCCATCAGGAAGCCGGGCGCTTGCGTCCTGGTGAGGTAGCGCAAGCCCAGGATGAGGCCGATTTCCATCACTATGACGATGAGATAGACCAGGCGCGGAATCTTTACCGCCATGCCTAAAAAGCCGAGCAGCAGCACGGAACCGATGAACAAGCCAACCAAAATGCCCAGGTCCTGGAGGTTCATCCCCAGGACCTGAGCCGGTCGCTCTATTGATTTATAGGAGCGCATGGGTCAACCTTATTCAAGTCCACCACCCGAGCTGCCGTTCACGGCCGATACCAGGTCGTCTTTGAAAAGCTGGAAGCCGAACCACAGGAGAACGCCGCCCACGAGCCAGCCGAGGCTACCCAGCGCATCCGGGGCACCCTGCACGAACTTCATTACAACCCGAATCAGCCCGATAATCAGGATGATGGCGAAAATGACCTGCACGATACCAATTACCTTCTCCTTTACCTGCACAAGCGCCGCTTCGGCACTTTGGGCCTGCGCCGCGCCAGTGGACAGGGCCAGCACCGTCAGTAGGGCGTAACCGCGCTGCTCCAATTTCGAGGGTTGGTAGGCTTGACCGGCAACCACCAGGTTAGCAGCCAAGTTGAGGGGATTCTTGAACATAAAAAAGGATGGAAAGGGGTTTTGGACGGGGTGCTTATCTCCCAAAAAAAGCGGGTTTAAACCGAAATGATTAGGATTTGCGAACCCTGGCGAACGTGAGCTGACCGACCCGAAAAAGGCCGATGAGCAGCATCCCTCCGAACAGAAATTCAGCCATGAGGACCGCCGCCGCTTGTACTTGCACGAGTGTTGACATCGGAAAAAGGGGTGAAAGGTGAAATGCAGGAAGACCCTATCAAAGCGGGGCGTTGGTTTCGGTAATCAGCGCAGTGAGGGCCGCTTTCTGGCCATCGGTGCCGGCCTGAAATGCCGCCCGTTTGCGCTTGCGGAGTTCCGCCGCCGCTTGCCGGTTAGCCGCGTCGTTTTTCGTGCGCGTCGCTTCGGTCAGGGCATTATCATAAATGGCTTGCGACACCTTCTCATCATCCAGTGGCACACTCGCTGCCACGGGTTGCGAAGCAGCCACGGCCGCAGGTGCAGGAGCCGGCACATCGTTGCCCACTAGCGCCAGTACATCAAAAGCGCCGGGGGCGTGACGGGAGGAAGCCAGCAGCGGTGCTGATTCTGGCGCTTCTGGTTCAGCAGCCGGGGCCTGCTCATCGGCCGCCGGGAATGCCACTCGGGTTTCTTCCCGCTCGGCAGCTTGGGCCGCTTCGACGCGGGCCGCTTCATCGGCAATTTCTTGTTCTTCCTTGGCGCGGAAATCCTCTTCCGGCATGAGCTGCGAGAGCGGATTATCCGGGGTCAGCGCTGGTGCCGCTGTCGCCGGCTCCCGCACCGGAATCACCGGGGCCGGGCCATAGTGAAAAGACCAAACTGATTTGTGGTTGCTCTTCGCTATCAGGTCCACTTTCTTAGCTCTGCTCTTGATGCGCTTCCAGGCTATCCCGGAGAGCACTCCCAGTAGAAAGAGCGCTAGAATAATGAACAGGGCCATTTTCATTTCCGCCAGCTTACGGCATATGTTCTGTTAAAGTTCTGAAAAGTCTCTTATAAGATTCTTTGAAACTTCTCAAATATTTCTACGTTAGCAGCGCTTAACCGGTTTAGGGGTTGATTTCCCCTTAATTTCTGACCCGGCTCGGGGTATGATTGTGTTTTTTGCGGTTAGGTATTTGCAGCGATTGGCTGCAATTCGTGTCTTTGTGGTTTATCCTTCTTTTCCAATCCACTCACGCACACGTTCACCCTTACAAAACCCGCTTGCCGCATGGTACCATCTCCTAATATTTCGGCCCCGTTGGGCTTCCCTGACCTAAAGCTTTCCGTTCCCTATGCCGATGTTTTACGCTACGCCCAGTTTCGATTATTAATGCAGGCCAAAGGGGAGCTGAAATCGTTTTGCGACCAGCACGAGCTTCCCTACACCAGCATCGTTGGCCTGAAAAACAACTCCCTCAAACGCGAAGAGCCCCGCCTGCTGCAACGGCTACTCCGCAGCCTTGCCGTCGCCACTGAGCTAATCAGGATTCCGCCCACTAGCGTGACCCCACGCTTTCTGTTTCCCAACCTGGAGGCGCTGACCACTTTCAAAGCGCAGCTTAAATGCTTTGACAGCGGCACCCCTACCCTACCCGATTCCGAGCCCGACGCATCGGAATCCCCTGCCCCATAACCACGACCGGATAGTTTTCCTGGTAGCAAAGCGGTTCCGCCCACCGCCTCGCTTTCCGCCCGGAGCTACTGGTCATTTAAGACCACCCGTAAGCCTCCCGCGATGAATGCCCCTACCCGAGAAAACGACCCCACCGAGCTTGACCGATTCAAGCGTGACATTGACCTTGTAGACTACGCCTCGCGCACCGGCTACGAAGTGACCAGGGAAGGCCGTAACGGGCACTGGCACCAACTAGAAAAAGACGGGGAAAAGCTCATCGTTACCCGCAAGGATGACCATCAGGTGTACCTGAACGTGGGCGACGACCGCGACAAGGGCAGCGTTATTGACTTCGCCAAGACCCGAGGGGGCGACGGTTCGGGTCTGAATCTCGGCCAGGTGCGCCAGGAGCTGCGCGAGTACCTGAACGACGGACCGGCTCCGGTTCGCCAGTACGCCCAAGCGCCCGACGTTTCCCGGCTCAATGCCCTGCCCGTGGGCGACCCCGGACACGAGCGCCAGCAGGAGGAGGACCGCAAAACCCGCCTCATTACCGAAGTGCTGGGCGTCAGGGGTGAGCTGACCGACCGCAGCTACTTGCACGGGCGCGGCATCGACGATACTACCATCGACAGCCCGGCTTTTCAGGGCCGCATCTTTACGGCCCAGCAGAACGAGCACAAAAACACGGCCTTTCCGCTCTATAACGAGCAGGGGTTGGCCAGCGTTGAGCAGAAGAACGAGCACTATAAAAACTTGCTTCCCCTGCCGAAAAACGGCATTTGGGTATCGCACCCCACGGAGGGAAAAGAAACGCCGGTAGCGCGGATAGTCGTATCCGAATCGGCCGTGGATTCCCTTTCCCATTACCAGCTCAAACACGAGAAGGACGCCAAAAACACGCTTTACATTGCCACCAGCGGCACCCCCACGGAAGCGCAGGTAGCCTTGATTCAACGGGTAATCGACAAGCAGGAGCCCAAAGAAATCGTGCTGGCCAATGACCGCGACGCCGGAGGGCGGCAGTTCAACATGAATTACATGAATGAATTGCACCCCGCCCGCCCAATGGTGCCCGTAGCCGACCAGGAAGCCTATAAAGAGGCCAGCCGGCCGGTGGAGTGGCACGCAACCAGCGACAAGTACCACACAGGCCTAAAAGTGAGCTACCACCACGACAGCGCCGAAAACGGCGCAGCCCAGGTGCAGCAGCTCACGGACCGGGTAGCGAAAATGAACGGCACCGGGGAATCCGGGCCGACCATTGAGGTAGAGGTGCAGCGCAGCACCGAGCGGGAAACCGTCCTTCGCTTGTCGGTGGCCAGGGCCGACACCGCGCAGCTCGAAGTAATCAGCCAGGAGCTTTACCGCCAGCGGGAGCAGCTTCGGCCCGAGCAGGAGCGCGGCCAGGAAACCTTTATCCGCGTCGATTATCCGATAGCCAAAGATTGGAACCGGGACCTGGAGCTAACCGCCCAGGGCATGAGCGCCGAGCAAATCCGCGCCCAAGCCGTGCTCGATGAGCAGCAGCGCGCCGCCGAGCGGGAGCAGCGCCGGCAGCAGGAGGAGCAGCAGAAGCGCGACGAGCAGGAAACCCGCCGCCAGAACGACGAGGCCCAGAAACAGCGGGAGCGGGACAATACCCCGGAGGCGCAGAAAGAGCGCCGGGAGGAGGACCAGCGGCTTAATCAGGCCGTGGTGGGCGCGGCCGTGGCCGACACCGGCAGCCCCGACGACGGGCGGCAATTCCGCTCCTACCGCAGTGAGCAGGAAGCGGCCGAGCACACCGCGCAGTTTGTCCATGCCAAAGATGCCGGCCTGGTGCTGCTAAAGGAGTACATCAACGACAACCCCGCCCCTACCGGCCGCAAAGTCGATGAAGCCGAGCAGGAGGAGCTTCGCAGCCGAGCCCGCTATGCCGAGCCCGCCGCCGCCATCACCTTGCCCACCGGCCCGCCCGCCGAGGAGAAAACCGCGACGTGGAAGATTGACGAGGTAGCCGCCAACACCACCGGCCGCGCCGAGGCGTGGAAGGAAATCCTGAATAATTCCGGCTACTCGATGCAGACGAGTGAAGTTCGGAGCACCGTCGATGAGCAGGGCATCCGACGGGCCGAGTTCGACATGAAGTACCGGAACGACCAGCCGGATATTGCCATCATTCACGCCATCCTTACCAACACCAACGCCCGCGCCGAAGCCGGCAATGAAAAATATGCCGGCGTTAGTATAGCCGAAAGTGAGTCGGACCGCGCCGCTCGTCAGGCCGCAGCGGAGGCCGCCGCCATCCAGCCCCACAACCGGGACCGCAGCCAGGACGTTGCCGAGAAGCCCGCCCCTTCCGAAAAGGAAGCCGCCAGCATCAGTGCCCAGGGTAGCGAAAAGCAGGTTGTCATCAAGGTAGACGAGCCGGCCACCACGGTGGGCGAACGGGGCCAGGCCGAGGCCGTGAAAGCCGCCATCACCGGCAGCGGAGCCAAAGCCGGCGACATTCAGAGCACCACCGATGAGCAGGGCATCAGGCACTCGGAAATGAAGGTATCGTACCGCACCGACCAGCCCGAGCTTGCCAAAATCAGCCAAACGCTCGACGCCGTGGCCAACCAGAAAGGCAGCCAGGTTATTGAGCACAGCAGCGACCGGGCCGAACGGAAAGACATTGGCCGGGGCCAGGAAATAAGCCTCAATCGGACCCGCACCGCCGAAATCACCCGGTAGCCGGGCGCTTCGCGCCCGCCCACCGCGCCGAAGACGGCGTTACCCATGCCTGTTTCAAAAAGCCGCCCCGGATTCCGGGGCGGCTTTTTTAGTGGATAGCGGGGGCCAGACAACTTTGGCCCTGGTTAAAAATTTGGTACACATGTTACATAACGGCCTTCTTACAGCAGCGGCAGCAGCGATTGGGGGTATGGCCAGCACCGACAGTTACGGCTCCCTCGACCAGCGGCTCGTCCACGTCTGACTCCCATCGGTAACCGTCACCAGGTACACCCCGCTGGGCAATTCCGGTGCCAGCGGCAACGGGGCCACGGCCTGATAAGCCGCCGGCACCAGGTGCTGGGTGAGCAGGGTACGTCCCAGCAGGTCGCGCACCGTCACCGTCACGGGCCGCCCCGCCAGGCCCCGCAGGGCCACCTGCACCGGCCCGTGGCCCACGGTTGGGTTGGGAAATACGCTCACCTGCGCCGCTTCCTGGCGGGCGGGCGACAGCGTCACCACGGGGCTGAAAGTGGTGGTACCGTCGGTGTCCACCTGGCGCAGGCGGTAGTAGGTCCCGCCCGTCAGCGGCTGCGGGTCGGCCAGCTGGTAGGCCCGGGCCTGGGTGCTGCGGCCGGCTGCCGCCACCCGGCCGGTTTCGGCGAACGCCCGCCCGTCGGCGCTGCGCTCCACGGCAAAGTAGGCGCTATGCTCCTCGCTGGCCGTGGTCCAGCGCAGCACGGCGTCGTGGGCGTTGTGCAGCACGGCCTGGAAGGTGGTGAGCGTTACCGGCAGCGGCGCGACCTGCGCGTTGTCACGGGTGTAGCGAATCGGGGCAGTCCAGATTTTGTTGCCGTCGGTCTGCGTCACCACGGCGTAGTAGTAGTACGTGGCCAGGTTCGGAATGGGGTCGGTGTAGGTGAGCGTGGCGCTGCCGGTGGTGGACGTCACCTGGGTGGCCGCCGTGCCGCTGCCGGGAATGCCCGCGAACAAGGCAATGGAGGCCACCGCGTCGTTGGCATCAGGGTCAGTCACGGCCACGGTGAGCGTGGGGGCGCCGGCCTGGGTCAGCACGCTGCCCATGGGCCGGGTGCCCACCTGCAGGGTCACTTCCACGTTGTAGTCATCGGACGCGGAGAAGCGGCGCTGCTGCAGGGCATCGAGCAGGGCGGCCTTGGTCAGGGCCGGGGCCTGCAGCACCAGGCGGGCGTACGAGGAGCGCCCGAACACCGAGTAGTGGGTGTCCTGGTCCATGGTCGGGCCCACGTGGTAGCCCTGGCGCAGCGCGTCTTTGTAGCGGGCCTCGAAATTCGAGGCGCTCGGGTCGCTGTAGTCGGTGGCCGTTGAGAAGGCCGGGCCCGAGCGCATGGCCGACCCCACCAGGGCCTGGGCCGTGGTGGCGTTGAGCGGGGAGTTGAGCAGGTTGTTGTAGTCGGCGCTTTGCGGGTGGGCCAGGTAGGCCACGGCGCCGGGCTGCTGGGCCACGGTGGCAAACAGGGCGGTGTAGTCGCCCTTGGCCACGAATACATCGTAGTTGCCCGCTTCCCAGCCGATGAGCCGGTCGTAGCCGTAGACAATCACGTGGCCGCCCCCCGAGATGGTACCCCATTCCATGCCGTAGAGGGCCACGAAAGTACCGTCCTGGTTGGACTGGGTGGCTTGGGCCACGCCCTGGGCGTAGTTGGGCAGCGACATGCCCGCTTGGGCGTGGTTATGCTCGCTGATACCCAGGAAGTCAAACTGCTGGGCCAGTCGCCCCAGGGCGTAGTCGTCGGCCGGGGTCGACGCCCCCGACGTGGCCGCGTCCTTGTTGCCGTCGCTGTAGCCCGAGTGGGCGTGCAGGTTGCCCCGGTAGAACCGGTAGGTCGTGCTGGCCGGTGGCGCGGCTACGACGACCGACGCGGTGGCGGGGGTCGCCCGCCGGTAGCTGGCCGCGCAGGCGCTGCCCGTGCCTTCGTACACGGCCGCGTGGTACGTCTGCCCCACACTCAGGCCCGAGACGGTGACGCTGCTGCCCGTGCCGCTGTACACCACGTACTCGTCGGTGCTCAGCGCCGTACCGGCCCCGTAGCGGGCACTGGCGGCGTAGTCCAGGCCATCGGCCGGCGTGGCCGCCACCGCCTGGGCGGGGCGCACCACCACCACCCGGCGGGTGCCGTCGCCGGCGGTCCAGCCAAACGTCAGCGTGCCGCTGGTAGGGCCGGCCGCGGCCGTGCCCTGGCTCGCCGGCACTGTGGGCGGCGCGGCGGGCTGGCAGGCCGGCGTGGCAAACGAGCCCGTGAGCGGGCCGGCCTGCCGGTAGTTGGCGGCGCAGCCCGTGCCGTTGCTCTCATAGGTGGCGTAGAAATACGTGGTCGAGGGCTGCAGGCCCGTCAGCGACGCGCTGGGTCCGGGCCCGTTGAGCACCACGTACTCGCCCGCCGCCACGGTCGTGCCGGCCCCCACGTCCGGGTTGGCGGCGTAAGCCGTGCCATCGACGGGGGCAAAGCCGGGGGCTGCCCCGGCGCGCAACACCACCAGCCGGGCCGTCCCGTCGCCGCCCACCAGGCTCAGGCGGGCCGACGAGGCGGTGAGCTGGTCCACTACGGGCCCGCTGGGCGAGGTGCCGGGCTCCGGCCCGACCGCGCAGGCCGCGGGAATGTAAATATTGTCGAACACGGCGTTTTCGGCGGCCGTCGTGGCGTGGTTCCACAAGCAGCCCAGGTAGGGCAGAGGGGTGCCCGTGTAGGTGGCGTCCACGCCCGTGCCCAGGGTGGTAAAGGCGGTGGTGGCCAGGCCGGGGTCCTCGAACGCCGCCGTGTTGGGGCTCGCTTCCAGGGTCCAGCTGTTGTCGTCGGGGAAGTACGACACGCGCAGGGTCAGGTAGGCCGTGCCGTAGTCGGTGGTGGTGGAAAAAACGTCGACCAACGCGGCGCTGCTGGTCAGCCCCCCGCTGAAGCGCACCAGGCGGATGGGGTCGGTCGCGCCGGTATTGCCCACCACGACGGCGTACCCGCTGGTGCCCGCGCTGGCCAGGCCGGGGGCGCTGGCCGCCAGCACGAAGGCGTTGCCGTAGTTGCTGGCCCCGAACCCCGAGGGGTCGGGGCGCGACTGGCGGGTGTTCCAGGCCCAGGTGAGCCGGGTGCGGTTGCTGCTCAGCACCGGGTTGTAGCGGGCCGAGAGGTCGCGCACCACGAAGTCGCGGCCGGCGGTGCCGCTGCTGAGCCGGAGCTGGTTGCTGGTGATGCTGGCGCTGCCCGTCCCACCGGTTTCGGTTTCGGTCCAGCCATTGCCCACCGTGGCGTTGTTGGCTCGGTTGAAATCATCCAGCAGTACCACGCCCTGGGCGCGGGCCGCCAGCGTCGCAAAGCCCGTCAGCAGCGTGAGCGCCGTTCGCAATAGGGTAAAGTTCTTAAGCACAAGCAAGTAAAATAGTAAAAGAGCTACGAAGGTAATAGTTGCATATTACCAAGGTGTTGCACTCACCGTTACTTATCCATCAATGCTTGCTTAAAGGCTAATTATAATGTAATAAGCGCAATTTAATCGCAAATTAAAAAGAATATTGCAGAGCTTAGTGAACCAATTTAAAATATAAATCCCGCTTTTAATATGATTAATACTATAACTTGTGGTAGTAGCTAAGGTGAATGGACGCCTGATTAATCGACGGTCCACTCAAACCTAACCGAGCGGACCACCCGGCCCGCTCGGTTCATTTCCACCCTACTGCCCCTCAAAGTGCGGCCGGTCCTTATACCCCGGCCAGTCGTTGGGGACCCCTCCGGGGTAAATGCACCCGCGCACCGGCCGCCTTCACCAGCAGTCCCGACCATGCCACCACCCATCGGCCAGCCACGCCGTACCTGCGCCTCTACCACCTGATAGATGCGCGATGGGAAGTGGGATAACCAATGCATCACGCGCTAAAGTTCGGCCAGGTTTGCGCTAAAAAACAGGCCTGCCAGCGCCCTTGGCCACCTATTGCCAATAGATTACGATTGAATTACCGTTGGTTCGGAGCCATTTTGTTGGTCAGTAGCCGGAATACCTTTGTGCCGAAGAGGAGAATAAGCCCCGCACGGTCTGGGTAGGTCGGGCGGGCACTACTTGGACAGGGGCTTAGCCGCAGCAGCTGCCGGGGCCTTGCGCCTGAATGGGCGGGCAGGGCACTGAGCCGTAGGAACAGTAGACGCAGCAGTCGCCGGCCAGCGGCTTGAGCACCGTGTGGCAGTTCGTACACTCGTAGAACCACTGGCAGGCGTCGGTGGGCATCTGTTCGGCTTGCGCGTGCTGACAGACCGGGCAGGTCAGGATGGACGTAAGGAGGGGGGCTTTCGGTTCGGCGGGGAGCATGAGCAGGGGAATTAGAGCATGTAGACAATATCGGACGCGCTGGTGGGGTAGGCAAAGACCAGCTTTTGCAGCTCGCGGGCCGGCAGCTTGGCGTGCATGGCCACGGCGAACAGGTTAATTACTTCGTCCGCGTTGGGGCCGAGCAGGTGCGCGCCGAGCACCTGACCGGTGCCCTCTTCCACGAGCACCTTGTAGGCCGAGACGGGTTCGCGCAAGCGCCGGGCGGTGAACCAGTCGGTGGTGACCTCGCTTTTGGCGGTGAATTTCAGCCCTTGCCGGGTCGCCTCGGCTTCGCTCAGGCCCACGGCGGCCAGCGGTGGGTGACTAAAGACTGTCGTGGGCACCACGCCATACGCGACCGGCGTGTGATTGCCTTTGAGCAGGTTGCTGGCCGCCACGAAGGCGGCTTTGGCCGCTACCGGCGTCAGGGGCAGGCCGGAGGCTGCCGCGTCGCCCACGGCGTACACGTCGGGGTGGGTGGTGCTTTGCAAAAATTCGTTGACGGTTACGCCCGCCGGGCCATGCGCGACGCCGGCCCGGTCCAGGTCCAGCGCGGCCAGGGCCGGTTCGCGGCCCGCCGCGTGCACGGCCATCGCCGCCGCGTAGTCCACGGCGTGCCCGCCCGATTCGGCCCGTAGCCGCAAGCGCCCGTCCGGCTGCTGCGCGATGCCGGTCACGGCCGTGTTCAACACCACGTCAATCCCGGTCTCGCGGGAGGCCGCCACCAGGTGCGCCACCAGGTCCGCGTCGAAGTGCTCCAGGGGCCGCGCCCCCCGGTGCAGAATGCGGACGGCAACCCCGCAGCGGGCCACCAGGTGGGCGAACTCGAAGGCAATGTAGCCGCCCCCAATCAGCGTCAGGTCGGCCGGTAGTTCCGCCAGTTCCAAAAAGGCCGTGCTGTCCAGCAGCAATTCTTCCCCCGGAATGCCGAGCGGCCGGGGCCGCGCCCCCGCCGCGATGATGAACTGCTTCGCCCGCAGTTCATCATCGCCCACTTGTACCGTGTGGGAACCGGTGAAACGGGCCAGGCCGTGGTACGTGGCGATGCCGGCCCGTTGCAAGCTGGCTTCGCGGGCGGCGGGCACTTTGCCGGTGAAGCTGTTCTTGAAACGCATCAGGTCGGCCCAGGCTATTGTTGCGGCCGTGTCCAGGCCGTGACCGAGCAGTTGCTGGGAGCGGGCCACCGTTTCGGCCGCGCCGATGAGCACCTTTTTGGGGTCGCAGCCGCGCAGGGCGCAGGTGCCGCCGAAGGGCAGCACGTCCACGATGGCCACGCGCTTGCCGGCCTTGGCGCACTTGTGCGCGGCCGTGGTGCCCCCTTCGCCCGTTCCGATAACGAGCACGTCAAATTCGGTCGTTTCCATTAGCGGGGCGCGTTCGCGGGGAGAATGTGGTAGCCGGTGCCGTTGATGGCTTGCGCGACCTGCGCGGCGGGGCTTTTGGCCGCGTCAAAGCGGACCTGCGCGGTGCCCTGGTCATAGGAGACGGTCACGGCCTGCACGCCCGGTAGCTGCTGCACCGCGTGTTCGATGTGCTTCGCGCAGGCTTCGCAGGTCATGCCCCCAATGCGGTAATTGGCGGTTTGCCATACCGGCGCGGCCTCGTTGATGGTCACCAGCGCCGTTCTGGTCGTGGTGGGGTATAATTTGGCCCCGTAGTAGGGGAAAGCCAACAGCAGCGCTGCCAGCACCGTGACGACCCCTAGAAAGCCCTTGGAGTGCAGAAACGAGGGCTTGGCGTCCACCGCGCAGCCGCAGTCATCGGCCGGTCGGGGCCTGAGCTTCTGGTACCAGGCGAAACCCAGCACGCTCACGGTCAGCACAATCAAATAGGGCCGGAAGGGTTCGAGCCAGGCGAATGACGAGGCCACGCCGCCCAGCCCGCCGACCACGGCCAGCAACGGGGTGATGCAGCAGAGTGAAGCGGCCAGCGCGGCCAGCAAGCCCGCGCCCACCAGGGGCTTATTGGTGGAAGCAGGAGACTGATTCATTGGACGGGTTGGAAAGTAGGCGCGGCCGATAAGCCGGCCAGCAGCGGTTGCAGGATGGGCAAATGCGGTTGGCTAAGGGCATAAAACACCGTCTGGCCGACCTTGTGGGCGTGCAGCACGCCCCCGTCTTTGAGCTTGCGTAAATGCTGTGAGACGGCGGAAACAGTCATTTGCAGCACGTCGGCGATGTCGCACACGCAAAGCTGCTGTTCATCGGCCAGCAGAAACAGGATTTTCAGGCGCACCTCGTTGCCGGCCAGGGCCAGCACCGCCGCCAGCGACTGAAGGGCCGGCTCGACGTGCGCCAGGCGCGTTTGGCAGTGCTGAATGTGGTCGGTGTCGGCAAACACCCGGATACACGCGGTCTCTTTCATGCAAGAAGTTTTAGCAAAAGCAGCATTCACTTAATTAAGCAAATGCTAAAATAAAAGGTTCTCCCTTGTACGTTCATTTTTCGCCGATTGAGTTTTGGCCCGGGCTTCTGGCTAGCTCCAATGGGGATGTAACATCCGTACCAAGCTTTAACCAAGGCCAACTTTATCTCCCTACCGCCCCTTTTTAGTGGTTTGCAGCTTTTCAGGGCTATTTTCAGAAGCAGCAGCCGTGCTGGTAAGTAGCAATTAATAGGTTTTGTAAGCCCGTTTTCGAGGAGTTGGGCGTGTCCCTTCGGGCCAGGCTATCCAGGGCTACGGCTTCGCCTCCGGTCCTACGGACTAAACCCTTCCTATCCTTCACGCGACCGCCCCGGCCCACGCCGCCCGGTATCCGGCCTGCTGCCTTTGCTCCCGTTGGGCGCGCCGGCTGCAGGCCGGATACCGCGCCGCGCCGGCCCCCACCCTATTCAGCAAAAGGGGGCTGCGGACCAACTGGCCCAAAAGCCAGTCCATCCGCAGGCGCAAGAGCAACGATTGGGGCGGTAGGGGAAAAAGGCGGCAAAATGAGGTAAAGGGAGGGTAAACAATATGCTTAAAATACGTAAAAAGATTGTATAAAATGCAACTTATTAGGGCCGTTATACGTTTAACAAGTATAACAAACAAACAGAATAACAGCTCTTTAGCCATGAAAAAGACCACGAAAACCGCCGCCAAGAAATCTACCAAGAAAGCCGGCGCTATTACTCCCCGGCCCGACGTGTACCAGATTGTGACGGACCGGATTATTTCGGCGTTAGAGGGTGGTATCATTCCGTGGCGCAAGCCGTGGAACGCGGTTTATGGCCTCCCGCGCAATTATGCCACGGGCAAAGTATACAGCGGCATTAACCTGTTTTTGCTCCATTTCAGCGGTGCCCTGCCGTTTTTTATGACCTTCAAACAGGCGCTGGCTTTGGGCGGCAACGTGCGGAAAGGGGCCAAAGGCCACCAAGTTGTTTACTACAACATTTCCACGCGGGAGAATAAGCAGACCGGCAAAGAGGAGAAAATGCCCTTTTTGAAGTATTACACCGTCTTTTCGGTGGAAGATATAGAAGGCATTGAATTTGACTTGCCGAAGGTGGAGGAGCGCGAATTTACCCCCAGCGAAGTAGCGGAAGGCATCGTAGCCGAGTGGGCCGAAAAGCCCGCCATTACCCACTTGCACCAGCGCGCTTACTACTCGCCCAGCCTGGACTTTGTGAATATGCCCAAGCCGGAAACCTTCACCACGTCGGAGGGCTACTATCAAACCCTATTCCACGAGCTGACCCACAGCACCGGCCACAAGTCCCGCCTTGACCGTACCGACCTGACCGCAGGTGAGGGCAAGCAAAGCCTGAGTTACGCCCGCGAGGAGCTGACCGCTGAAATGGGGGCATCGTTCCTGAGCGCAGCGGCCGGCATTGCCACCGAGCAGACAGAGGAAAACGCAGTAGCCTACATTCAAAGCTGGTTGGAGCGGTTGAAAAATGACAAGCAGCTAGTGGTAAAAGCCGCCAGCAAGGCCCAAGCCGCCGCCCGCATGATTCTAGGCACCACGGCGGAGCCGGAAGGCGAAACCGAAGCGCCGGCCGCCCCGGAGGCGACGCCAGCCGCCGCGACAGTGGCCAGCGAACCCGCCGCCATCCTCGACGACACCGACCGCGAATTTTTGGCCGCAGAGCTGAGCTGGTTAGCCAACGCCTAACCCAGCCGGCCAGGGGTAGCAGCGCCCGAGCTGCTACCCCCCTAGCCTAATCCTAGCCCTAGCCCTAATCCTAGCCCTAGCTCTAGCTCTAAAAACCATGAAAGCCAGCGAAGCCCCCACCATTCAAAGCGCGACGTGGAACCAGTACCGGAGCCGGATTATTGCCGCGATTGCCGATGTTGAGGTGCTGATGCAGCAGCTTGATAAAGGCATCAACAGCGAGGTAATGACCGAGGAGGTAGCCCAGCGGCTAGGTATTCAGATTGACACGGCCGAGGCTTACGAGGCATTACTAAAGCTCGTTAAAGCCACCCGCCCGATTGCCGGCGAAAGGCTGCGAATGACTAGCCAGGAGCAAGGCGGACAATTTGTTCTCCTGCTTTAATCTCTTTCACTAGAACCCCTCCCCCACCGGCCGGGCCTGACCAGCCCGGCCGCTTACCCCATCCCTTAACCAGAACCCCATGTTAAAATCAACTCCATTCGCCACCAGCAGCGCCCCGACGTGGGCCGCGCAGGAGGCATACCTAGCCATTGAACAGAAACCCCGCGACGAGGCCGAAAAGCGTCTGCTAGAGCAGGCGCGGGCCTACGTGCAGGCCCATACCCACCAGGCCGATTTGCGCGACTTAGCGCCGGCCCTGCGGGAGTTGATGGGCGCGGGCTACCTCGTCGGCGGCGGCGGCTCCCACGTCTGGATGAAGCGCGCCCAGGGCGCGGGCGACCAGGCAGCCCCGGAACGGCTGGCCATCGTAGCCGACCGGCTGACTACGGCCTATCGGGATTGGTTCGAGTCGAAGCTGCCCACCGGCCCACGCCGGAGCAGCCGCCCCGAGCAGGGCCACGTTTGCCAAGTGTAGCCCCTCCCCTACCCTCTTTGCCTGAGCGCAGCAGCCGTGCCGGTTGTTGCGCTCTTTTTTTTCCCAACCGCCCAAAAAAAGAAAGGACAGCCCCGTTAGGAGCTGCCCTTATTTGGCGCATTGGATGCCACTGCGCCGGATTGCAAGGATAAACGAAGTGCCGGCGACCAAACCGGCCAGTTACCCTTAACCAGTCCTGCAAATTACGTTAGTTCCCAGGGACTAATTTGCCGGTTTTCCGTAGGTGGGTCTCGTAGTGCCGGTGCGCCGCGTGTAAATAGGTCAGAATGTTGGTGGGCATATCCGTGCCGGGGGAAATGTCGGGCAGCAGCCGCCGTATTTCCTGCCAGTCGGATTGGAGCATTTTCATGCTTTTCACGGCGGGCGACGCGGGCGCATCAGCCGGCGCAGGCTTGCGCCCACGCGGCCGACTTGCTGCCGCAGGAGCCACCGCTACCGGAGCCACCGCTACCAGGTTAGCTACTGGCTGAGGTGAGGCAGCGGCCACGGGGAGTACCAGAGCTGGCGCCTCAATGGGCGCAGGAGCTGGCGTTGGTTCGGGTGTTGGTTCGGGCACGGGGGCCGCAGTAACTGGGGCAGGGGCAGGTACAGGCAATGGTTCAGAAGTCGCCGCAGCGGCCGTCTCTGACGCTATTTTAGTTAGCTCCCCGCCCATGCCGGCAAAGGCTTCGCGGCGGTCCTCCTCACTGACCGGGATTCGCGGGCGGGGGGGCACAATTTGCGGCTTGCCATAGAGGTTCTTAGCCATTATTTCGTTTCCGTTTTGGTGGAGGTGATAGCGGTAGAATCTTCTACTTCAGCAGAAGCGCCGGCGCTGGTTTTGCGGTTGGGGAGGTCCAGGCGTCGCACTAGCTCATCACAGACCTTGCGGATTTCGTCCGAGCTATCCTTGGTGCCGCCCGCGTAGTTGCGAAACGAAGGCGTTAGCAGGCTATGAAGGGTCGAGGCGCGGGTATAAGCCAGGCGGTTGCTGAGGTAGGAATCAAAGCGCGAGAGGCCCAGCCCGTCTATGTAGTCGTCCATTTCCTTTTCTTCCCTACGGCCCGCTATTCGCTTGGTCGAGATGCCGAAGTATTGGAAGTCAATTTGGGCCTTATCAGCGGCTTTTTTCAGGGCTTCCAGGATGCCCATAAATTCAGCCGTGGAAGCGCGGTCGAGGTAATCCGATACCAGGGGCACTATTACCGCGTCGCAGCCGGTGAGCGCGTTAAAAACATCTTCCCCATCGGCTCGGCCGGGTATGTCGATAATGATGAGGTCATAGTCATTATCGGGGTTGTCGATAAAGTCAAAGATGTTTTTCAGCCCCATTGGAAATACATCGTAGGGGTACCTGGCGTTGGGGTCGGCTTCGAGCATGACTTGCATGCTTTGGGCGTCTACCTGTTGGCGGGTTTTGACAATGCTTTGCTGATAGTCACAATCAAGAATTGCGATTTTCAAGCCGTATTCGGTGGCAAGGGGAACTGCCAGAACGAGGGCCAGAGTAGATTTACCAGAGCCGCCTTTTTGGGTGGCAAAGCTGATAACTTTTGACATGGATTTTACTGGTTAAAGGGTGAGGTAGTGATGCCGCCGAGTGGTCAGTTCGGAAGAAAAACAAAAGTACGCGAAAAGTAGAATAGTAGATGAGTAGAAAAGAATAAAAGAAGAACAGTAGAATGGTAGATGAGTAGAAAAGTAGAATGGTAGATGAGTAGAAAAGTAGAATAGTAGACGAGTAGAAAAGAGGAATAGAAGAACAGTAGAAGGGTAGACGAGTAGAATAATAAGTGAGTGCGGCGAAGAAGTAGACGAGTAGAAAAGTAGAGGAACAAAAAAATGTAAATGGTGAAGAGTTAAATAAAAGTAGAATAGTAGAATAGTAGAAAAGAAGAATGGAAGGGAATGGTATAAGGTAGTCGTATTAATTAAAGTAGAATAGTAGAATAGTAGACGCCGAAATAGAAGAAAGCCCAGGGTATTTTCAGGGAGTAGATGGGGCAGGAACTGGCTGATAGAAACGGGTGGTAGAAAAGTAGAATAGTAGAAAGCAAATAAAAAAGCAATAAAAAGGCCGTGGGAGGTAATTAAGTGCAGGTTTGGTAGAATAGTAGAAGATAATAGCCGTAATTTTAGCCGGTAGTCGGTAGGAATAGCAGTAGAAACCTAACCATAATCCCCTGACAATACGTAACAATGATTATTAGCAAGAAGAACAACACAAACGCAAGGCTAAAGCCTTGGTGTTGTGTTGTTTAGATTTCAACAGAGCTGAAATTGTGTGACCAGAGTAGTTAAGTTATTGATTAATAGCATAGATTTGGTCACAGGGGAAGCGTAGAGAGTAGTTTTAACCCTAGTTTTAGCCGAGAGATGGAAAGACCCAAGCGGCAGCAGATTCGAGTAGCGCCCACTAGCCACGCCAGCGCGACAAAGGCCGCTGCTACGTGTGGGCTTACTCTGAGCGAGTACACTGAGGCGACGTTGGACTACTTCACGAGCCGCCAGCTTAACCCCGTGGGAGACGTAGCCCGCGAGGGTGAGCTAATCATGCTGCAAGTGAAGAAGCTAGGCGACCGGATTTTTAGCTACATGCAGGAGGAGGAGCGGAGCTTGCTCGTTCCGATGCTAGAGGAAATGTTGCGGTCCCGCGTTACACTTGACAGGGTGCTCCGCATGAATGAAATCCTGGTTGCCAACCTGAATCGGCAGCTAGGAACCATGACAAAGGAGCAGATAGAAGCCCAGCGCGAGGCGGGCAAACAGCTCCGTGCACAGAACGAAGAAATGATAGAGCGCCAGGTACAGGAAGTAATTGCCGGCGCAAAAAAAGCGGGGCCAGGAAAGCCCAAAGCCGAGGGGCAAGCGGGCAAAAACGACGCGGAATTAAGCCAGTAAAGCGCGTATGTACGTCAAACTAATTAACCCCGCAACGCACGGCCAAGCGGCCTACAACAACAGCGGGAGGAGCGCGCAGACGCTAAATTATTTGAAGCCGGAGGCCGGCAAAGACGGGCAGGAAGCCGCGTTTTTTAACTCGGAGGAGGACGGGCTGAGCGCGGCCGAGCTGATGGCTGATATTGATTCCAACGTGAAGGGCTTGCGGGCCGAGGATGCCAAGTTTTACTCGTTGGTGCTAAGCCCTAGCGAGGCCGAGTTGGCCCACATCGACAACGACGAGGACAAGCTGAAAGACTACACCCGCAAGGTGATGGAGCAGTACGCGGCCAACTTCCAGCTAAAGGATGGGAAGCAGCTTGGCAGCGAGGATATTGTTTGGGGAGCTACCGTCCACCAGGAGCGCAGCTATCGGGGCACGGACCCGGAGGTAGCGGCCGGCAATGCCAAGACCGGCGACCAGCGGCCCGGCTTGCAGACCCACGTTCACGTTATTGTAAGCGCCCGCGATGCCGGCCAGAAAATCAGCCTGAACCCAGCAGGGCGGCGCAACCGCTTTGACCTGATGAAGTGGCAGGCCGGAGCGGGCAAGCAGTTTGAAAAGCAGTTCGGCTATACCGCGCAGGCCCACGAAAAGCTACGGCCGAAGCAGCGCGACGCCAGCCGCGACGCCGCCCGAGCGGTCAAGATTGCCGAGCGGGTTGGGGGCATAAACGGCCGGGTGGGCAAGGAGCAGCGGCTAGACCCGGCGCGGGTGCAGCAGATAGCCGAGGGCCGGCAGTACGATAAGACCTTTTACCGGATGCTGAGCCGGGTTGAGGAGCGGTCGAAGTCGGGCTCCCCCATTGACAACGCTTACCATTTGCTGAGCACGGGCAAGGAGCGGGCGGAGCCGCAGCGGTTCGCCAGCACCGTGTTACAGGCGGTGCAGCATGCGGTGAGGTCGAACACTGGCCGCGACGAGCAGACCGAGAACATAGCCGAGAAAAAAGGGCGCAGGAGCGCCGAGCTTGACATTGAAATGTAGGGCAAAGCAGCCCACTACTGTTAATACCTTCCCCACAGTTCCCTTTCCACATGACCAATTCAGCACCCCGGCCCGCGGCCGGAATGCAGAACGCCGGGCTGATTTTCGGCCTGGTTCTGCTGGCCATCATCGGCGGCGATTATTACGTGCTGATGCACGGCCCCGAGATAGCCCAGGCCCGCCTTGCCCAACGCACCACGCAGTTAGCCCAGCAGAAGGCACAGCGCGAGGCGACGAGCTTGGTACCCGGTGCAGCGCCCAGCGCGGCACCGGCCGAGAACCTGACTCCCAAGCAACGGCTGGCCGCGACAATGGCGCGCATTGCCGAGCAGAAGCGCCAGGAGCGGATTAGGAAGGCCCAGGAAGCAGCGGCCCCGGTAGTAGGGGAGGGGGCGGCAAAGGGCGCGGTGGAGCTGACCAAAGCCACCGACCAGGGACTAGTTAAAGCTAAGACCGGAACCGACGCCCTAGCCAACGCCGGCAGTGGGATAGGCAATAAGTTTTTACTGAAGGTGGCCAGGTTCTACGGCCCGTTCGGCGTATACCTGCGGGCACTGCTGCTGCTGGCCGGGTTGGCGTTGGTATTCATCCAGAAAGCCCCCCAGGACAAGCCCGGCCAGGCCAAGCGACGCGCCATCGACCCGCAGGCGCTCCGCATCGTAGCGGGCCTGAGCGGGCTAGTCTTTCTGATTGCCGGGTATGTGCTGCTGAGCATGGGCGGCTACTCGACGGGCTTTATTGAGTTTGGCTATCCAGGGTCCGCCGTCGCCGTGCTGGCCAGTGGTGGGTTGGTCGGTCTGCTTTGGGCCACGACCAAAAAGCCGGCCTTCGGCTTGAGCACCGAGCGCAAGAAGGTGGAAACCCCGGACGCCATCTACTTCCCGACCGCTGACGGGGGATGGATAACGATAGCCAACCCCTTCCGGGGCACATTGGTACTCGGGGGAGCCGGCGCGGGCAAGACCTACTCGATAGGGGAGCCGCTGATTGAGCAGTTTGCCTATAAGAATTTCGCCGGTCTGGTGTACGACTTCAAATTCCCGGTTTTGGCCGAGGCGTTGCAAAAAGCACTGGTGCTGGCCGAGCGTCAGCACATGGCTGAGAAAGAGAAGAAAGACAAGTACGCGGCCAGTGCAGCGGGCCAGCTCCAAGCGAAGGTGAGCGCCAAGCTGTTTCAGCCCGAGCAGCAGCCAGAGGAAGAAAAGCCGGTGCAGCTCCACATTATCAATTTCCGCGACCTGACCCGCAGCGAGAAGGTGAACCCGTTACGCGCCGCTGATATGCCGGTAGTAGCGTTTGCCGAGGAGTATAGCCGGGCCATCATCAACAACCTGAACCCGTCCAGCATCCGCAAGATGGAGTTCTTCGACATTAGCGCGGTGGCTTACCTAACTGGCATCATCTGGTTTTATAAGAAGCACTACCCCCGGTATTGCACCATTCCCCACGTCGTAGCTACGGCCATGTACCGGGAGTACACCCATGTCCTGAGTATGCTGGAAACCGATACAGAGTGCGGCGACCAGGTACGCAGCATTATTTCAGCGGTCCAGACCAAAGCCGATAAGCAGGTGGGCGCGGTACTCGGCACCTTGCAGGTCACGCTGACCCGGATTAACAGCCCGGAAATTGTGTGGGTGCTGACCCCAAACGAGGCGGCAGGGGAGGGGTTTTCGTTGGATTTGAACAACAAGAAAAACCCCAAGCTGCTCTGTATCGGCAACGACCCGACGCTAAAGGAAACCTTCTCGCCCGTGGTGAGCTGCGTTATCACGGTAGCCCTAAAGCTGATGAACCAGCAGAACAAGCACCGCAGCTACGTTTTCCTGGATGAAGCCGCGACTATCTATGTGCCCGGCCTCGAAGTGATACCGGCCACGGCCCGGAGCAACAAGGTGGCGATGGTGTACATGACGCAGGACTTAGCCCAAATGACGGATGCCTACGGCAAGGAGAAAATGCAGGTCATGGTATCAAACCTGAACAACCAGTTTTTCGGCAAGGTGAACTCGCTGGAAACGGCCAAGTTCATTTCGGAAATGGTGGGCCGGGAGGAAAAGGAAATGACGAGCACCAGCACCGGCACCAGTCAGGGGAGGGGAGCCCGCAACAATTCCACCAATCAGAGCACCAGCTACCAGGAGCGCAGCCTGGTTCGGGTGCAGGATGCCATCGGCTTGCAGCAGGGGGAATTTATCGGGCAGACGGTGGAAACCGGCAGCACCTTTTTTCAGGGTACTATTTCGCGCAACGACGCCACCGGGGAGCGGTTTCCCTTGCATCCGATGGTAACCTTTGGCGGTCCCGGCGACGACGCGGAGGCCGCGCTTTCCAAGGCGGTGATGGATAATTTCCTACTGGTCCGGCAGCAGGTAATGGATGCGATTAAGGAACACCCCAACACATTAGCCGGAGCCAGTCAATAAGCGTATTTTTACCAAGGCAAGCACCCATAAACCGTAAAAAACTGCACTTTTTACAAGTATTTTTTGTAGTAGGTGTAAGCAGTCTTTCCACTTAATTCCCCTCCCATGAACTCCCTAGCCAACATCGGTGAAACCGTCCAAAGCCCGGAATTTCAGGCCCGCTTCGATGACGTTGTGCGCGGCACGGCCCGGCGCAATCACTCGTACATCGTGTACAAAGACGCGCAGAAGCGCACGGTACGGGAATACCCGGCCACGGAGGAGATTTTTGAGGTCAGCGCAGATGATAAAACCCTCACCCTGCTTTCGGTGCACGGGGTGCCGGTGGCCCCGGCAGACGCCCTCGTCGTCGAGGCAACGCCCTACCGCTTCCCGCAGCCCGTGCTAGCCGCGCACTAGGTAAGCACCAGGTAAGCACCAGGTTGATGGAGCAAGAGCCGCCCAAACCAGTAATTTATATGTTTGCCGGTCCCAATGGGGCCGGCAAATCTTCTATATACGAGGCCAGCAGCAAGGAATACCCGCAGGTAAACGCGGACGTGATTCAGAAAGAGAACCCGACTTACAGCCAGGGCCGGGCCGGTATCGAGGCCGGGCGGCGGGTAGAGGAGCTGATGCACGAACGGGCGACGTTCGCCACGGAAAACAACTTCTACAAGGCCAGTAACCTCAATACCGTTACCCGCTACCAGGAGGCCGGCTACCGCGTCGAAGTAATCTACGTTAGTCTGGAATCGGCCCAGGACTGCAAAAGGCGGGTAGCGGCGCGGGTAGCCAACGGCGGACACAACATCTCCGATAAGCAAGTTGAGGAACGCTTCAAGGGGGGACTGGCCACCGTCCGGGACCATTACCAGGTGCCCGACAAGGTTACTCTCCTTGACAATACCGGGCCGAGCCTAGCGCACAACCTCAAGCCCTTGCTGACTATTGAGCAGGGCAGGATTGTTCAGGAAGCCCCGGAGCTACCGCAGTGGGTAGCGGACATCAAAAACCATATCCGGCAGGTAGAGCAGCAGCAGCAGACCGACGCGCAGGTCGCGGCGGCTACGCCCCAGGAGCGTTTCAGTGCCGCCGCCGCCTACGTCGCGGCCGGGCTGAGCGGGACGGGCCGGGCATCCGATGCCCAGGCCGCCGCCGAGTTGCAGGCGGTGGCCAGCGTGGTAGCGCGCACGGCTTACGTCGGGGGGGCGAACGTGGCACGGGTAGAAAACGCCGCCGTGGCTGCTGACCAGGTGCCGGCCCTCGTCGGCAGTGCCCAGGTAGCCGAGCTGCGTACTTCCAGCAAAGCCTTAGCGCAGCCGATGCACGAGCGGCCCGGAGCCGCCGCCAGCACCCCGCAGCGCGACGCACCCGGCCGCGAGGGGGGGGGCATCGAACGGTAGCCGAAGCAGAATAAACTTTTAGGCTCCCTGGTAAACGCCTTAGCAGTAGGAACTAAAAGTAAGGCTCAAAACGGCTTGAAAACGACTTTTCAGGCCGTTTTTTCGTTGTAGTAGTATCCATTTCTACACCCAAAAGTCATGAACAAGACCTTCTTTGCGCCCGCTCCGGCCGGCCTCGACGCGGAGCAGCTTGCCGCCCGCCAGCAGCGGGAGCACGACAGCAACAATGCCATTGCCACGCTGATGAGCAACGGCCCGGCCCCCGGCCCGGAGAGCTTGGCCATCATGCAGCGATTCGTGGATGGGGAGCTGACCATTGAGCAAGCCATTGAAGAAACCGACGCCATGCTACTGGCCCGCTACGCCCCCAAAGCCAGCAGCGAGGCACCTGTTGAAGCGGTCCGGTAATGGCAGTGCTCAACGACAGGTTCAGCGACGAGAACGGCGTTCGGCTGAACAAGCTTGGCATCACCGACAAGGACCAACTGGCCCAGGCCGAAACGGAATCTTCGCTCCCGCGCTTGACGCAGCTCAACCGGGCGGGCGGCATCCAGGGCGGGCAGTACGACCAGGCGCACTTGAAACAGGTTCACGAGCGGCTATTCAGCGGCGTGTACCAGTGGGCCGGCGAAACACGGGCGGACCGCGAGTTTCAGGGCCACAAGGACACCAAAGTGACCGGCTTCAAGGAAACCATGACCTACGCGCCCCACAAGGAAGTGCCAGAGCGACTGAATGCCATCGGCGCGCAGCTCAACAAGGAGAACAACCTGAAAGGACTAGCGCCGGACAAATTTGCCGAGCGGGCCGCTTACTACCTCGACCAGTACAACCACACCCACGCTTTCCGCGACGGGAACGGCCGGACGATGCAGGCCACCTTTACCCAACTTGGAAAGGCGGCCGGCTACGACGTGGATTTTAACCGGGCCAGCCCGGAGATTCTGAACCGCAGCCGGGACCTGGCCATCGTGCGCCAGTACCCCCCGGCCGAGGCCGGGAAGAACTTGCAGCCGCTGAAAGACATGTTTAAGCAAGTCATCACGCCCACGCCTGGAGTTGAAGCCGAGAAGTTGCGCGACCCCAGCCAGGCCCCGGCCCGGACCCCGGAGCTGAGCCCGGCCATGCGGGCGATGGATGCGCGGCGGGAGCTGGAGGTTACGGGATACCGTTCCGCCAACATTATTGCCAATATGCCAGGGCCAGGCAACCGGGAGCAGGGGGTACAGCTGGCCCAGCGGATAGAGTCTGTGAACCTCGACCCCAAAGTGCTAAATGGACCAGGCATTAATGAAATGCAGTTGGCTGCGGATAAGATTATCAAGCACCCCGGCTTGAAAGATACCCCGCTCGATATAGCCGATGGGAAGCGGTTAAAAGTCGCCTCGATGCAGGTCATGCAGTTGGCCGAGGGCAAGGAGATAGTGGCCCCGCAGCAGCAGAAACAGCCGGCCGCATCGGTGCAGGAAAAGCCCGCTCATCCCGCCGCCCAGGTCGTTAAGACCCACGAGGAAGCGCAGCCCGTCTTTGCCAAAGCCGCCCGCGAGGTGGCCAAGGAGCTAGAGGCAAACGGCCAGGGCTTAGCCGGTGCTAGCTTGCGCGAGGTGGCCAAATTTGTAGAGCGCAGCCCGGCCATTGTTGGCGGCAACGCGGAAAACTTTAAGAAGGCGATGGATGCCGCCGAGAAGGTGCCCAGCCTGAGCGGGAACAAGTTCATGGACGAGTTGCGTAGTTCATCCAAAGTGCTCGAAATGTCGCCCCCCGGTCAGGAGCGCAGCGGTCCGAGCATCGGTTGCAGCGGCGGCATTGAGCGGTAAACCCTCATTTTAATACACCCACCTTCCCATGGAAAACGACGAGCTGACATTCCTAGAGGAGCAACTAGCCGGTACGGAGCTGCTGGCTTGCGCGACGTGCAACGAGGACACCCTACACGCCCACGCCGAAGTTTTGGAGGTTTACCCGCTGGCCACCGAGTTGCAGATGCAGTGTACTTGCTGCCAAACCGAACGGACGTGGCTGGACTGGACGCCGACCAAGCGCCAGGCCCGGCAGAACTAAAATGGAGAGCATCAAAAAGTGTGGGGCAATGGGGTTAGGCGGCCATCTGCATCGGTTCTGCTGGCACTGACCGGAAGCCGGGATACTGCTGCCGAAAACAGTCTTCCCATTCCTCGTTGAGCACCTTCGTGCGGGCCTGCACAAGCAGGTGCGCCCCTTTTTTAGTCCACTGCATTTGTTGCCGCTTCACCATTCGCTTGGCCAGCACTTGGTTCACCGCCGACTCCACAAAGCCCGTAGACACCCGTTCGCCGTAGTTATGGCGCTCGGAGTAGTCCACGATGAAGCCGCTGTTCTGCTCCACGTAGGGTGTTGTTAAACAAATAGGGCAAAACCTCCGACTTGTCGGCACAACCACGCATTTCCAACGATTAGTGCTTTGATGAACAATGTGTTACTCGAAACGCGGGCAAAACGATAGCCTTAACGTTCGTTTTCGCTATTCCCTGCCGATAACCTTAAGGAGCGTGTAAAAGCATCGTTTTTCGCTACTCTTACGACGCAGTTATGCCTTATCGGTGGCATTTAAGCAGTTTGGCTGTCAAGTCGGAGGTTTCCCCCTATTTGTTTAACAACACCCCACTAAGTGCTAATTGGCCCCTGCAGCACGGGGTGAGTTTAAGAAACTCGTCTACGATTCATAGTTTACGAAACACGCCGATGGGATGAGTTTCGTAAACTCCGGCGACGGGGTGTTACCGCCGCTCTATCGGCGATGGGACTCGCGGCGGCCCGTTGAACGGCCTGCTCACTGGCCGCCCGCCCACGGCCGGCCGCCGGCGCATCAGCTGCACGCAAAAAAGCCCTCCTCCAACGGAGGAGGGCTTTTTTGCGTGGCCCCGGTTGGGACCGAGCGAGAACCGCTCGGGTTACTCGACCGTCAGGCGCAGGGCTTTGGTACCGGCGCGCACCACGTAAACCCCCATGGGCAGCCCGGCCGGCAGCGCCAGCGTGGCCCTGCCCGCGGCATCAGCCGTTGCTGAAGCCACCACGCGGCCCAAGGCGTCGAATACCGTGACCATGGTGCCGGGCACCGCGCCCGTGAGCGTGGCCCCGCTGCCGTGGGTCGGGTTGGGGTACAGGCCCAGGCCGGCCGCTACGCCCGCCACCGCCACCGTGCGCACGGGCGAGTAGCTGAAACTGCCGTCCTGGTCCACTTGCTTCAGGCGGTAGTAGAGGGTGGCGGTGCTGGCGGGCAGCGTGGCATCCAGCAGCTCGTAACTGCGCAAGGCCGTGCTGCTACCGGCCGCTGCCACCGCGCCGATGGCGGCAAACGTGCGGCCGTCGGTGCTGCGCTCCACCTCGAAGCGGGCGCTGTTCTTCTCCGAGGCCGTGGCCCATACCAGGCGCACGGCGGCCCTGCCCTCGGCCGTGGCCGTGAAGGCGCTCAGCTCCACGGGCAGCGGGGTGGCCTGGCCGATGACGCTGGAGTAGGCCCCCTGGTCGGCCGGGGACAGGGCGCTGTTGAGGGCGCGCACGCGGTAGAAGTACGGGCTGCTCGGGTTCAGGCCCGTGAGGGCGTAGCTGGTGGCCGTGGTGGCGAAAGGCGAGCCGGCGATGGGCGACGCGAAGTCGGGCGTGGTCGACACGTCGAGCAGGTAGCTCGTGGCCGTGCCGATGGCCGGGGCCGTCCAGTTGGCGGTGAAGCCCGTGGCGCTGCGGGCGGTGGACACCGTGGCCGTGGGCACCACCAGGGCGTAGCTCTGCACGTAGTTGCTCGTGGTGTTGCCGCTGGCCAGGGCGAAGTTGGTGAGCGTGCCGGGCGTGGCGTTGTTGCTCAGGTCGTAGAGCGTGGTCAGACCGGTGTTGTCGCCGGTGCTGGCCGTGGCGGGCGTACCCTGGTCGAAGTTGTAGTACAGCACCAGGCTGGCGGGCACGGCGGCCGTGGTGCTCGTCATGTCGGCCCGCAGCTGGGCGGGGGTCAGGGCCACGGAGTACACGCGCACCTCGTCGAGGCGGCCGTTGAGGTAGGTGAAGGCGCCGTTGCTGTTCGAGCCAATGCGCAGGTTCTGGGCGTTGGGCACGGCGTGCACGCCCGGCACGTCGGAACCCAGGGCTACGCCGTCGAGGTAGATGGTGCGGGTGGTGCCGTTGTAGGTGGCGGCCACGTGGTGCCAGCGGCCTACTAGGTTGGGCGTGGTTTTTTGCAGGTCGTTGGCCCACCAGTAGTTGATGAGGCCCGTGGGGTACAGGCTCAGGCCGTTGGCTTGGTTGGTGGTGCCGTAGTTGCCCCAGCCGATGATGCTGCCCAGGTTCATGGAGTTGGCGTTTATCCACGCTTCCACGGTGTAGGCGGCGTTGCCCAGGGGCACGGGGGTGCTGGCGGGCAGGGCCAGGTAGTCGTCCACGCCATCAAACGCCAGGGCGTTGCCGGGGGGCGCCATCACGGTAAAGGCCAAACTGGCCGAGCCGCCGGCCGTGGTAATGCTCACGTTGCCGGTAGCGGTGGCCGTCACGGGCACGCGCACCACCAGCACGTTGCCGGTGTTGCTGATGATGGTGCCCAGGGCGTTGGCCCCGTTGATGGTAAGGGCCGTGGGGCTGTTCAGGTTGGTGCCGGTAAGGGTGATGCTCTGGCCCAGCCCGCCGGGGTTGGGGGCCACGGCCGTGAGGGCGGGCGGTGCCAGGCCCAGCAGCACCGAGGCGGTGGTGGCCCCGGTGTTGGCCGTAGCCAGGTCCAGCGTGCCATCGCCGTTTAGGTCGGCCAGCGCCACGCTCGCCGGGCTGGTGCCGGTGGTATAATCGGCGTGGGGGCCGAAGCTGCCCGTGCCCGTGCCCAGCAGCACCGAGGCACTGCCACCGGTCACGTTGGCCGTGGCCAGGTCCAGCTTGCCATCGCCGTTCACGTCGCCCAGGGCCACGGAGATGGGCAGGGTGCCGGTGGCGTAGTCGGTGCGGGCCGCGAAGGCGCCCGAGCCCGTGTTCAGCAGTACCGAGGCCGAATTAGCGTTGGTGCCGAAGTTGGCTACGGCGATGTCCAGCTTGCCGTCGTTGTTCACGTCGCCCAGGGCCACGCCCACGGGATTCAGCCCGGTGGCGTAGTCGGTACGGGTGCCGAAGGTGCCCGTGCCGGTGCCCAGCAGCACCGTAATGTTGCTGCTGCCAATGTTGGCCACCACCAGGTCCAGATTGCCGTCGTTGTTCACGTCGCCCAGCGTGATGCCCGCCGGGCTGGTGCCGGCGGCGTAGTCGGCGTGGGGGCCGAAGCTGCCCGTGCCCGTGCCCAGCAGCACCGAAACGTTGGCGCTGCCGTAGTTGGCCGTTACAATGTCCAGAGCACCGTCGCCGTTCACGTCGCCCAGCGCCACCGAGCGGGTCTGGGTGCCGGTGGCAAAGTCCGTGTGGGCACCGAAACTGCCCGTGCCACTGTTCAGCAGCACCGAGACGTTGCTGGTGCCGAAGTTGGCCGTCACGATATCCAGCTTGCCGTCGCCGTTCACGTCGCCGAGCACCACCACCTCGGGGTTGGTGCCGGTAGCGTAGTCGGTTTTGGGGCCGAAGCTGCCCGTGCCGGTGCCCAGCAGCACCGAGGCGCTGGCGCTGGCGTCGTTCACCACCGCCATGTCTAGGATGCCGTCGCCGCTCACGTCGCCCAGGGCCACGCCGTAGGGCTGGGTGCCCGCGCCGAAGTCGGTGCGGCCGGCGAAGGTGCCGGGGCTGGCGGCGGTGGCCGTGGTGAACTGGTACACGGAGGGGGCCGTGAGGGCCAGCCCGCCCGCGCCCTGCACGGTGGCTGGCACGGTTACGCTCAACGTTTCGCCGGCGCGGAAGTCGCGCAGGGCCGCGCCCAGGCTGCTGGTGTAGCGGGCGGTGCTGCCGCTGCTGGTCACGGTGCCGGCCTTGAGGCCGCCGGCCTGGGCCGAGAAGACTTTAATCGTGGCCGCCGAGGCGGCCGTGACCGGCTCGGTGAAGCCCACGGCCAGGGCCGAGCTGGCCACCGGGGCCGTCAGGGCGTTGGCGGCCGGGCTGGTGCCCGTGGCCACTACGGTCAGGCGCACGGTGAAGGCCGTGCTGGCGGCGCTGGTGCCGCTGGGCGTGGTCACGGTGATGCTTTGGGTGGCGCTGGCCCCGGCCGGCACCACGAAGGTGAGGGTGGCGGCGGTGACGTTGGCAGGCGTCACGGCCACGCCGTTCACCGTCACACTCATGGCGCCGGTGAGGTTGGTGCCGGTGAGGGTGACGGGAGTGCCGGCCACGCCGCTGGTGGGCGAAAAGCTGATGATGGCGGGCGCAGGCACGGGACTTACCCGCACGGCAAAGCCGGTCGCGACGCCAGCCCCCCCGACCAGCGAGGCGCTGCCAAACGCCGCCATGCTTGTGAAGGAGCCCGTGACCAGGGTGTTGCCGCTGGCGTCCACCGCGATGCCTTGGCCAACGTCGCCGCTGGTGCCGCCGGCGCGCACGGCCCAGGCGCAGGCCCCGTCGGTGGCCCCGAACCGAGCCACAAACACGTCGCTGCTGCTGCCCGCCGACACCAGACTAGTGGCCGTGG
This sequence comes from Hymenobacter antarcticus, assembly GCF_039539545.1. Taxonomy (NCBI): domain Bacteria; kingdom Pseudomonadati; phylum Bacteroidota; class Cytophagia; order Cytophagales; family Hymenobacteraceae; genus Hymenobacter; species Hymenobacter antarcticus. Next base: position 47,811 of record NZ_BAABDI010000018.1, read on the forward strand.
GGCTGGTGGCGAAGCTGGCCGTGGCGTTGAAGGAGCCCGTGACCAGGGCATTGCCGCTGGCGTCCACCGCGATGCCGTAGCCAATATCAGCGCCGGTGCCGCCCGCGCGTACGGCCCAGGCGCAGGCTCCGGCGCTGGCTCCAAACTTGGCCACAAATACCTCGGTGCTGCCCGCCGTGGTCAGGCTGGTGGCCGTGGGGCTGGTGGCAAAGCTAGTGGTGCCGTCGAAGTAGCCCGTGATTAGGGCGTTTCCCCCTCCGTCTACCGCGATGCTTTGGCCAATGTCGGTGCTGGTGCCGCCGGCCCGTACGGCCCAGGCGCAGGCCCCGTCGGTGGTCCCAAACTTGGCCACGAATACGTCGCTGCTGCCGCTCACTGTGTTCAGATTGGTGGCCGTGGGGCTGGTGGCGAAGCTGACCCCGCCCACGATGTAGCCCGTGACCAGGGCATTGCCGCTGCCATCGGCCGCGATGCCGTAGCCAGTGTCGGCGCTGCCGCCACCGGCCTGCACGGCCCAGGCGCAGGCCCCGGTGCTGGCCCCGAACTTGGCCACGAACACGTCGATGCCGCCTGCCGACACCAAACTGGTGGCCGTGGGGCTGGTAGCGAAGCTGACCGTGCCCGTGAAGGAGCCCGTGACCAGGGCGTTGCCGCTGCCGTCGGCCGCGATGCCATACCCTACGTCATTTAAGGTGCCGCCGGCCCGTACGGCCCAGGCGCAGGCCCCGTCGGCGGCTCCAAACTTGGCCACGAACACGTCGGTGTTGCCCGCCGAGGTCAGACCGGTAGCCGTCGGGCTGGTGGCGAAGCTGGCCGTGCCGAAGAAGGAGCCCGTGACCAGGGCGTTGCCGCTGGCGTCCACCGCGATGCCTTGGCCAACGTCGTTGCTGGTGCCGCCGGCGCGCACGGCCCAGAGCCAGGCGCCGGTGCTGGCGCTGCGCTTGGCCACAAACACGTCGGTGCCCCCCGCCGAAACCAACGTGGCGCTTCCCAGCACGATGGTGCCCGTAAATTCCCCCGTCACGTACTGGTTGCCCGCCGCGTCGGTGGCCGTGGCACGGCCGGTCGAGGTGCTGCCATTGTTGGCCAGCGCCGGGGGTTGCCAGGCGCCCGTGCTACCGGCCAGCCGGGCGGCAAACAGCCCTGTGCTGGGGGCAATAGCATCGCCTACCCCGGCGAAGCTGGCCGTGCCGGTGTAGGAGCCCGTGACCAGGGCGTTGCCGCTGGCGTCGGCCGCGATGCCGTAGCCAACGTCAATGCCGGTGCCGCCGGCTTTCACGGCCCAGGCGCAGGCCCCGTCGGCGGCCCCAAACCGGGCCACGAACACGTCCTGGCCGCCGGCCGTGGCCAGGCTGGTGGCCGTCGGGCTGGTGGCGAAGCTGGCCGTGCCCTGGAAGGAGCCCGTGACCAGGGCGTTGCCGCTGGCGTCCACCGCGATGCCTTGGCCAACGTCGCCGCTGGTGCCGCCGGCGCGCACGGCCCAGGCGCAGGCCCCGTCGGCGGCCCCAAACCGGGCCACGAACACGTCCTGGACGCCGGCCGCGGCCAGGCTGGTGGCCGTCGGGCTGGTGGCGAAGCTGGCCGTGCCGAAGAAGGAGCCCGTGACCAGGGCGTTGCCGCCGGCGTCCACCGCGATGCCTTGGCCAACGTCGTTGCTGGTGCCGCCGGCCTTCACGGCCCAGGCGCAGGCCCCGTCGGCGGCCCCAAACCGGGCCACGAACACGTCGGGGCTGCCGGCCGCGGCCAGGCTGGTGACCGTCGGGCTGGTGGCGAAGCTGGCCGTGCCCTGGAAGTAGCCCGTGACCAGGGCGTTGCCGCTGGCGTCCACCGCGATGCCTTGGCCAACGTCGCCGCTGGTGCCGCCGGCGCGCACGGCCCAGGCGCAGGCCCCGTCGGCGGCCCCAAACCGGGCCACGAACACGTCCTGGCCGCCGGCCGCGGCCAGGCTGGTGGCCGTCGGGCTGGTGGCGAAGCTGGCCGTGCCCTGGAAGTAGCCCGTGACCAAGGCGTTGCCGCTGCCGTCGGCCGCGATGCCTTGGCCAACGTCGCCGCTGGTGCCGCCGGCGCGCACGGCCCAGGCGCAGGCCCCGTCGGCGGCCCCAAACCGGGCCACGAACACGTCGGTGTTGCCCGCCGAGGTCAGACCGGTGGCCGTCGGGCTGGTGGCGAAGCTGGCCGTGCCCTGGAAGTAGCCCGTGACCAGGGCGTTGCCGCTGGCGTCCACCGCAATGCCTTGGCCAATGTCGCCGCTGGTGCCGCCGGCCTTCACGGCCCAGAGCCAGGCGCCGGTACTGGCGCTGCGCTTGGCCACAAACACGTCGGTGCCCCCCGCCGAAACCAACGTGGCGCTTCCCAGCACGATGGTGCCCGTAAATTCCCCCGTCACGTACTGGTTGCCCGCCGCGTCAGTGGCCGTGGCACGGCCGGTCGAGGTGCCGTAGATACCGTCGGGGTTGAAACTGATGGCCGCCGTGAAATCGTACACCTGCGCCCCGGCCGTGCCCGGCAGCAGCCACGCTAGCAGCGTGAGGAAACCGCCCAGCAGGGCCAGCCGGGTAACGTGGGCCGCACGGGCGGCCAAAACGTAAGGGTGCATCATGCAGCTTGCAGACGGGCCAGGTCCGGGGGAGAAGGCCAAGACGCAAGCAGTTGCTGCCGATGTCCAGTATATAGTTGAAATTGAATAATTCCAACAAATATACGACCCGTCCTACCCGCTAACCAAAGAGCCGGAGCAGTTGTCTGCCGGCAAAATCCCGGCGTCCACGGGGTTGGCGGGGCCGGCAACGATGGAGGAACGCCCCTGTTCGCGTATCGGCGTTGCTCGCCCTCCCCGGCGCCATTCCCCGAGGAGACGGAAGGCCCCATTCCGCTACTTTGGAGCAGTCTACGAAACTCATCTCCTCGGCGCGTTTCGTAAACGAGGAATCGTAGACGAGTTTCTTAAACTAGTCCAGCTTAATTAGGGCCAGTTTGGGGTGGTCGGGTAAAATAGGAGAGAATTAGGTGGTAACTTCCCAAACCCATGGAAAAAGCCCCTCCTACAAAACGGCCGCGTTATGATGCGGCCTTTCGCGCCGAAGCGCTGCGGTTGGCCAGCGAAAGCCGCTCCACGCTGGCCGCCGCCCGCGCCCTGAATATTGATGCCAAGCGGATTTATGCCTGGCAGAAAGCGGCCCAGGCGCCCTTGCCCGCCGACCCGGCCGAGGCCGCCGAAGTACGGGCGCTGCGCACGGCCAATAAACGGCTGACGCAGGAGCTCGATATTTTAAAAAAAGCCATCGCCATCTTTTCACATTCCCCGGCCCAATGAGTATGCTGCAATTCATTGACCAGCAACGCACTTGTTATCCTGTCCAGCAGCTCTGTCAGGTGCTCGGGGTCGTTTCCAGCCGCTACTACGCCTGGCGGGTGGCGCAGGCGAATGGGGCAGTGGGGAAGCAAGAGCCCGCCTGGGAAACGGAAATGGTGGCGGTTTTTGACCTCCATAAACGCCGCTACGGCACGCGCCGCTTGCAGGTCGAGTTGCGGGAAAAAGGCCACCGGGTGGGCCGCCAGGCCCTGCGCACGGGACTGCGCCGCCACGGGCGGAAAGCCTTGCAGCCCAAGTCGTTCGTCCCGCGCACGACCGATTCGACCCACGGGCAGCGCTGCGCCCCCAATTTGCTGCTTAATCAGCCCCGTCCCACGCAAGCCAACCGGGTGTGGGTGAGCGACATCACCTACCTGCCGCTGGCCAACGGGACCTGGGCCTACCTGTGCGCCTTTCAGGACGTGTGCACCAAGCACGTGGTGGGTTGGCAGGTGCGGGCCGATATGAGCGAAGTGCTGGTTACCAGCGCCTTGCAGCGGGCTCTACTGGCTCAGCGGCCCACCCCCGGCCTGATTGTCCATTCCGACCGGGGCGGGCAATACGTGGCCAACGCCTACAAGGCCCTGCTGCGCGATGCCCAGGCCCAGCTCTCCCACAGCCGACGCGGCGAGTGTTACGACAATGCCCAAGCCGAAAGCCTGTGGTCGCGCCTCAAAACCGAGGAGCTCGAAGCCCGGGACTGGCCCGTTTTTACGGACCTGGCCGATGCGCAAGCCAGCGTGGCCGACTATTTTGACTACTATAACCATGAGCGCCGTCACTCCAGCATTGGCTATATGAAGCCTTATCAATTTCACCAACAACAACTTAACAATATCACCCAATTCTCTCCTGCTTAACTAGACCACCCCAAGTTGGCCACCAGGTGCAGGGCTGAGTTCTGCCGTTTACCATAAGGAGTGTTTATTTGACCTTTGGCTGGCCGACAGCGCTTCAAAAAATACCCGAAACCAGGTATCTTGTAAGGCTCGTCCGAATGCCAGATTTGCCAGAAGAAACCCATGGCCTCGGCACCTTTTTGTTCCCACGATACCACCGACTGCGAATCCCTATGAAAAACCCATCCCGCTCCTTCTACTTTGTTGCCACCTTAAGCATGCTCTTGGCCTTGGCCGGAATCTTCATGATGGGCTACTATTCCGGCCGCAACGACTCCTTGGCGAAGCTGGGGCTGGGGCTGGGCGTTGGGGGCGCGGTCTTGCTCATCTTCGCCTCTGTTGTGCACAAAAAACAAAAGGGCAACCTAGCCAGTCCGCGCTAAGAAGACACGGATGAATTACGGCCTAGTGCCGTGCAGATGGGCTTGCCCGCTTCGGTTCACTGAAACGGTCGGAAGATAAACGCGCGCCGTTCATCCGATAAAGCAGTTCATGCGAACGCCGATAGCCGAAGTGAGGGGCCGGGGTACGTATGCCGACGCTCCTCCCTATTATTGGCCCATGAAGTTTTCGTTTCTCCTTTGCGCGCTGCTCGGCGTCGCGGTCATCCAGCCCCCTGTTCAGGGGCAGCAGGCCGCCCCGGCAGTCATCATTCAACCGGCCTCCCCTTCCTTGGCTTATTCGCAAGTGGCTACCGATATTGCCCACTTGCTGCAGCAGGCCACGGCCCTCTCCGACGCCCAGGCGGTGGCCTTGCTGCGGCGGAAAGGCCCCGCGTTGCAGGCCAGAGCAAGGCAAGTGAAGCCAGCTTATAGCCGATGGGTTAGGGGCTTGTCGCCGGCCGAACGGAAAGGGGAGCGTGAGCGGCTGGATGCGTCCCCGTGGTATCAGTATTTTTCCACGCTGGACTTGGACACGAGCCCACTTGGCGTGAAAGCGAAGCGCAATCGCGCGCTGGCCGAGCAGCTATTCAACCTGATGGAGTTTGCCGACGGCGTCTAACCAGCCAGCAGCACGGCGCAGGCGAAACTGGCAAGGCAGACTCCGCCACAGCAGTGCTAATGACTAGCCGTTCACGAAAACGGTCGCTATTCCAAGCAGAGCAAGCCGTGGCCGTTTGCAAGCCGTAGCCGTTTTCTAGTCTGGCTTCTCCAAAACAAAGGTTGAGCAGTGATAGCCGCTTTCAATGCACGTAGAAATCTGCTTGATTATCCATCCCTCTTTCAGCGCATTGGCTGTATCGCCCGTTGGTTTGTTCTCGAAAGAAGTAGTATAGGCCGCTTCAGTAGTCAGGCTGGTAGAAGCCAGGCTGATGACTTCGGTAATTACTCGTTGCGCCATGGGTATTGGTTAAAAAGTGAGCCTCCAAGCTACAAACTATTCTCTATTTGCAGGAGGGTGACGTGTCGACTCTTATCCAACTGATGGCAGCCAACTCGGCAAGAATTAGCAAGTGGAACGAAAGGAAACATGGTACTAGACCACGTCTTACCGCACGGCAGCAGAGCAGTCTCTGCTACTGGTCCAATCAGTTTAGCCAAACGGTGGGCCCGTAAACGCGCTCGGTTCAGAATTACGAGCGAATAAAAAAGGGTGCTTACCGTACCCGACGCCCAATAAATTCGCGGTCGACGTATGCCGGTTGGCCGGGGGTGACCTGTTCGCGGTAGCGGATGCGCAGAATGTTGCGGTCGGTCGAATCGACCGCCGCCGCGCCGTAAACGCCGTGGCACTGCGCGTCGCCCCGGGTTTGGTTGAACACCAGGGCGCGGTAGCCCGGAATGACGTTCATGTCCAAGCCCGGGCACCCTTTGTTCAGGTTGTAGACGTTCAGCACGTAATTGCTCGTGTCGCTCGGCGTGAGCGGGACCAACCGAGTGAAGATGCGCACGGTGAACGTATCGAGCGGCGCGGCCGTCGTAGCGCCGGCAAAGCGCCCCTCCACGGCCGCGTGGGGGTGCCGGTAGTTAAACGGCACTACCGTCAGGAGCTGCGTTAGGGTGTCTACCCCCCGGTCCCCCGGGCGGCAGGCGTCGACGGGACGCGTGCCCACTAAGCGGATGCGCACGGTGCCCACGGCGGTGGGAAAATTCAGCTTGAAGGGGTTGGTGGTGTACGTCCGCGGGTCGCTGCCTACTTGCCACACCACCGAGCGGTATACGGGCGGGGCCAGCAGGCGCACGGTGCCCATGAGGCCGCCGGCGAAGATGGTGTCGCTGGAAAAGTACCGGGTGTCCACTTCATTGGCTACCGTGAAGTAATACTTGGCACTCGCCGGCAGTGTGCAGGGGTCTACCCCCGGTTTGGGGAGGGATTGGGGGGGGTAAGTCGCCCTGACAAGACGGGAGCCCCGCACCCAGAAGCAACACCAAAGCCGGAAACCAAATAACTTTCATGGTAGAGGAAAAAGGGCAGTAACAGGTATTCACGCCGCAAAGAAAGTGGAAAAGCCAAGTGTGGAATATCCTGGCTAAAAAAACCATCAAGTTCACTCAAACGGTGATTTGAATAAGCCGAGAAGGCCCTTTTATATACTGTAACTGGTCGTCGGCTGCAACACGTAAAATCACGGCTTCAAAGGTCGTTTCCTGAGCCTTAGGGCGTTTTCGGGGTTACTGTACATGATATCCGCAATGGTCAAACCAGTTTTTCGCATCCTGTTCGGTTATCCACGCGGCAGCTGCTTCAATGGCCTGCTCCAGCAAGTCGGGGGTGCGTGCCTGGGCCGTGCGCAGCCACGTCTTGAGTTTGCTGAAAGCCAACTCAATGGGGTTGAAATCCGGCGAATAAGGCGGCAGGTAGCGCAGGCGGGCTCCATATTTTCGCACGATGTCTTGCAGGCCCTCCACCTTGTGCACCGACAAGTTGTCGAGGACCACGACATCGCCCGGCCGCAGGGTGGGGCCCAGCACTTGGTCGAGGTAGACGGCAAACACGTCGCCGTTGACGGCCCCATTCACGCTGAGCAAGGCCCCAAGCCCGTCCGGGGTCAGGGCGGCGATAAGCGTCACGTTTGGGCCGCCGTGCAGCGGCACGGCTTGGTCCAGGCGCTGACCGGCCGGGGCGCGGCCGTAGCGGCGGCAATACGTCAGGTTGGTGCTGGTCTCGTCCACGAAGACGAACCGGGTAAAATCTTCTTCCTGAACATCTTCCACAAACAAGCGGCGCAAGGCTAGGACGCGTTCGGTGTCGCGTTCGGTGGCGTGCGTGCCTTTTTTTTGCGGCCCCAACCCAGGCGTTCCACCGCCTGCCAGACGGCCGTGCGTTGCAACGCGGGGCCACCGGCCGCCACCAGGGCCGTGCCCAGTTCGGCCAGCGTAGCATCGGGCTGCGCCTGGAGACAGGCGCGCAGCAACGCGTCGCCCGCCGCGTCCAGGCGCGGCGCGGGGCCGGGGTGGCGGGGCAGCTCGGCCACCGAGCCGCTCGTGCGTTGGCGGCGCAACAGCTTGTCAGTAAACGACAACGAAACGGCGAAACGCGCGGCTACCTGGCAGATTTTGGCACCTGGTTCGGCGCAGGCGGCGGCTACGCGCTCCCGTAAATCCTGTGAATACGCTTGCATCTCCGAAGTTACAACTAAATCATGTACACTAAATCCGAAACTGCTCTAACGTGCTATATTTTCCGTTTTCTGAGAGGACTCCAAAATGGGCGGTCGGGGAAAAGTGGGGCCGGTGCCGGCGCTACCTTTAACCCAGCAGCTACGCGGTGGGCGTCCTTGAAAGAGGCCAGCGCCGACTTACGGGTAGAAGTTAGAGGGAGGGCAGCGTGAAAGAACTGCCCTCCCTTGTCTATTCCAGCCCCGCCCTACCCACAACGGCAGGGATTTTTTATACCCGTATAACAGTAATTAATACATAATATAATTGTATAAAATGCAACTAAAGAAAGTCCAAAGTCGTTTACTAAGAAGAAGCAACCAACACTCTAATAGCTTTTTAGTAATGGAAAACGCCACGCAAATCCCCTCCTCGACACTGACGGCCGCCGCGCCGTTGTTGTTCAGCTTACACAGCAGCCAAATTCAAGTTGGCCCCCAGCCCGCTTGGAAGGCATTGCCCCCTCGTCTGTTTGTGCAGGTGCAGCCCGAGCAGCCGCCGCGCATTGTGGCCTTGTGCGGGACCACGGGCAAGCGGTTTGTTACTCATGCCTATGAGCACGGCCCTTTCAAGTTGGAGAACGGGCAGCAGGTGGCCAGCGTGGGCGCACTCGCTGACTACTTCGCCGGCCAGCACCGGGCGATGTTCCCGGCCGAGGGCGGGGCGATGCTGCTAGGCGTTGATGGGAGCACCCAGGAAATCCGGCCCAGCAAGGGCAAGCGCTTTAAGCTCGACCAGATGTACGAGGCGCTGAATTGTGATTTCATCGACGTTCACCGCCCCCAGCACGGCCCGTACCAGGAATGGATTTTGGTTTTTGATGACGAAGGCAAGTTCAAGGAACGGCCCATCAACCCGCTGGCTACGGCCCTTTGGTACGAGAGCTACCCGCTCGACCAGTATTTCCCCGTCGATGTGGTAGCCGGGCCGGTGCTGCTGATGAAGTCCCGGATGATGAAGTAATGCCCGCAACGTCCCGGTTGGCCCAGCGCCAGCCGGGACGTTTGGCATACGCACAACCCGCGCAGTATTATTGTAGTAAGCACAAACACGTTTTGCATATTTTGCAAAGTAAGGATATGGCCCTTTCCTTTCCAACCGCCCCCCTTGTTGCCGGCCGGCCGACGCTGAGCGCCGCCAGGGCCAGGCTTGCCGACGTGCTGAATCATCCCGCCTTTGCCGCCGAGCGCCGGCACAAGGCCGGGGAGCTGATGGGCACTGCCACCGACCCGCAGCAGGTGAGCCGTTGGGCGGCACTGGCCCTGCGCGAAAGCGAACAGTGGGAAAATGCCACGCTGGCCCGCGAAGAGGCCCAGCCCGGCCCGCCCGCGCATCCTGCCTACCCTCACTAACGCCCGCGCCCTTTCTTTCCTGCTGCCAATCCCTTTTTCTATGGAAACCCCGCTTGACATGCCCGGCACCCAGCAGGTCCGGCCGTTTCACTTTTTCGATGCCCAGCACCATCCCACCCGGTGCGACCTGGTCGTACACCTGGCCCACGGGTGGGCCATTGCCACCGAGCTACCGCAGTCCGGCCACGCCGGCATCAACCAGTGCCCCCACACCCTAGCGGCCAAGATTTGCGGCGAGTACGACGTTGACCCGGCCGCGCTGGTTCTGCTGGTGCGTTATGCGTACCCCGACGCCGACAGTTATTTTGTGGTGCACTTCATCCAGGGCGACCGGGATTTGTTCAATGGTTTCACCTTCTTTGGCCCCAGCCGCGAACCGCTCGACCCCGACTAGGCAGCCGAGCTGATGGCCCAGCTCACGGCCGGCGAGGAACCCCGCGCCACGTTCCGGGCCGTGCAGACACCCGTTCTCCCCCACCGCAGCAAAAAATAACCCCTCCCCATGACCGAACACGCCATTTCCATTCAGCCCCAGCCCTCAACCGTCACGGCCAGCACCCTAGCGGAGCTGCTGAAACAGACGGGCACTAACACGTTGCAGTTTACCGAGGCGTTGGGCATTAACTACCGCACGGCCCAGCGCCGCATCAAAGAGCCGGAAACCATGACCCTTTCGGAGCTTTGGGGGTTATCGGCGTTGTTGAGGGTGAGCGAGGACCAGTTAGTAAAACTCATTCGGGACGAGGTGATGAACCGCCCTGCGCCATCCGAACCAGTCCCGGCCGCACCCGCAGAAAAAAAAGCTCCAGCCCCAAAACAACCGGGCCAGCCGTCAGATAAAAAATTCGGGAAGGCATGAAGCTACTTGTAGCCCGACGTGGGCGTGTCCCTTTGGGCCAGGCTATTCAGGGCTACGGCCGCGCCTCCGGTCCTACGGACTGAACCCTTTCTATCCTTCACGCGAAAAAACGCCCGCACGTAGCCCCGGCTGATTACTTCCCGAGGCGGCGTAGCGCATTACTGCTGAATTCGCGCCTGCTGGTTGCTTCTACTACAGCAATACTACCCGCCCCCGACGACTCAGACAGGAAGGGGCAGTAGGGGAAAAAAAGCCAGCAGCCACCATCACGCCCATCAACCGCAAGGCCCATCCCATCCAGGACGGGCCTTTTTTGGTTGTTTACATATACATAAAATACATAAAATAATTGTATAAAATGCAACAAATGGGGTCGAAATACGTTTAACAAGTATAAGAAACAACAAGAATAACAGCGTTTTATGTGCGATTTTGTCAACTTCCGCAATAAGGCCCGCGAGGCATTTTCTACTCTTATCGTTTCGGTTTTGATGTTCGAGAAGGGCAGCGGCCGAGGCGGGGAAGTGACTTACTACCGCGTGAAGGTTGCCGGCCCGGCCATTGGTCCCGACCCGCTGAGCGCCACGGCCGCGAGTGCCCAGGATGCCATCGACGCGCTGATACGCCAGGTAGGCGAGGCCCGCCGTCAGGTGAGCGAGGCCCGCCAGCAGCAGCAGCTAAGCCGCCGCGCCCTTGCCTACGCTTAGGCCTCAAACCGTCCCGCCATGCCCGCCCCCCGCCCCCTCACCATCGACTTAGAAGGCCATCAGGTGAAGGTGTACCGCAACCTGAAAAACGGCCTGTTTTCGGTGCAGTACGGCGGGCTAGTACTGGCCCACCTTGCCACGGTGCAGCTTCGCGGCGTCAGCTTCAAAGTGTCTGAGAGCGGCCGGCAGCGGGTGCTTACCCAGCGTCAGAAGAACGTCCACGCCTACGCCATCGGCACCTTTACCACGGCCGCGCAGCCCACGGCCACCGAGCTGATTTGCTACGACCCGTACCACGCCGGCCACTTCTTCCGGGTGCAGGACCACGAACCCATACACCACGCCGCAGCGGTGGTGCTGAGCCAGGGCAAAGCCTACGCATCGGCCCAATCCGGCCTCCTATTCTGAAAAGGGGGCAGTAGGGAAAAAAAGGGCCAACCAACAACAAAGCGGACAGATTATTTTTGTATAAATAACTAACAATAATTGTATAAAGTGCAACTAAGTAGGGCCGTTCTACGTTTAAGAAGTATAAGCAACGAACAAAAAACCAGCCCCTTAGCCATGTTTTACGACGCTTTTGAACTTGCCCCCGGAGAAGTTGCCGCCGACCGTTACGACCCCGCCGACGACCAGCCGCAGCAGTCCCCCAGCCCCGCCGCCGCCGAGCTGACCGAGTGGGACTTGAACCCCTGGTTTTAGGCAACTATTTCTCCCTTCTCATTTCCTCCCCAACCGCCCCGATTATGAAAGCTATCCGCACCACCCGCCCCGCCCGCCGCATCCCCGCCGCCCGTCTGGTAATCGTTCGCGCCGCCCACGCCGCCAAGAAAGCCGCCCAGCAGCAGGCCCGCGAGGACAAAGCGCAGCAGCTTCTTACCCCCACCCCGGCCTTTACCGCAGCGCCCCGGCTTACAGCTTTGCCCGGTGGCCTCTATTGGTCGGGCAAGCAGCCGGTGCCCGCGATTGGGGCCACGGTGCAGCGGCGCGACGAGCACCCCGGCGCAGTAAAGGTGCTGGCCTATTGCCACGCGGACGGTTTTCTAGGACTGGTGACCGAGCCGGAGCAGCCCGCCAAGCGCACCGGCCGCAAGGTTCACCCCCGCGCTCATTGTGTCTTCTCCCATCAGTTAGCCCAGGCCGCTTAGCGCCGGTACCAGGAGCCGCTTTATTCCACTACTCACTTACCCGCCCCCGCCATGATGATTACCCCCGCCCCCGCCCCGAAGCAGCCCGAAATTTGCCCCTCGCAGTGGCTCAATTCCGTGACCCCTTGCCCGCAGTGGATAGGCTACCCCACCCGGCTTAGCTTGCCCATCGACCTGATTTGGTCGGCTGATTTTGCGGTGCCCGAAATTGGTTCTCGCGTTCATATCTACATGAACGGCTTTGGCCCGGCCGAGGTGAAAGCCTATTTCCACGCGGACGGGTATTTGGGCGTTATCTGCCAGCCCGACGAAATGCCGGACTGGTACAAAAAACAGGCCCCAGGTATTACGCTAGGCTATTTCTTCGGCCGCGAGTTGGAGCCGCGCAAGCCCACGCCGGCACCAGCCGCCGCAGCAGCGGTGCCGGAGGAGAACGAGTTGGGCCGCTGGTCGGACCAACTCGACGCCGCGCACGAGGCCAACGGCAACAACCCGGCTATCAATCGGCCGGACGACTGGATACCCGAATACGCCGACGATAACCAGGACCACGAGGAATACCCGGAGCACCCCGGCGACGAGCAGCACGACTACCCGGAGGACGACTACCAGGACGCCGAAGCCGAGGCGCTAGGCGACCTCCATAATAGCCAGTTCGAGGACTAAGCCCACCGGCCGGGCCTGACCAGACCGGCCGCTTTTGCCCCACCCCTTAATCAGTACCCCATGTTACCCAACCTCCCCGCCATTGAAACCCGCGCCGGCCGTATTGCCATCGGTGCCGAAGTGAAAAGCACCCGCTACCCCGTGCCGGGCCTCGTAACCGCCATCATTTGGGCCGGCTACTTCTATGCCATCCAGGTAAACAACCGCCACAGCGACGACGCGGCCCATTACAAGCTGCTTTCCGCGCCGACCTACCAGGGCTTCAATTATGGAGAGCATCAAAAAGTGTGGGGCAGTCGGGCAATATTCAAGGCAGGAGGGAGAGGGGCGGCCAATTTGCTCATCGCTTTTACCAAAAAGTTTAACTCCGGAAGGTAAGCTGATTGACGGTTGACCACCACTGCCCCACACTTTTTGATGCTCTCGCAGCTTCGGCCTTGGTTAAAAGTTTGGTACAAAAGTTAAACGAGAATGGAAGACCGTATTGGTGTGACGTGGTCGAATACAAACGCCATCAGCCTACCTTTCCGGATGCGAATCCCCTTCCGTCTTCTCCGCTACGGCCTGAGCACCGTCGTGTGCGGGCTGCTGGCCCTGTCGGCCACCGGCCATGCACTGGCGACTGCCGCGCCTAGTCCCGATGCCCGGTTCGACGCCTATAAGAATCAGTTCCTGCTGGCCCTGTGGCGCCTGGAGCCCGAATTGGCGGCTCGAAAAGGCTACCACAAGTACGACTCGCTGCTGGTGATTCCCGATGCGGCCCAGCGGCTGCGCGACGATAAGTTTGCCCAAGCCAACCTGGCCACACTGGGTTCCTTTCGGGTCGGTAGTCTCTCGCCGGCCAACCAGCTCGACCTGCGCCTGCTGCGCAACGAGCTGCGCGCCCGGCGATGGGCCGCCGACACGCTGCGCGAGTGGCAGTGGAACCCGGCCAGCTACAACCTGGGCGCCGCCGTGGCCCCCCTACTCAACGGCCGCTACTACCGCCTGGACCGCCGCCTGCGCAACATTTCCGATAAAATCAGTCATGCGGCCGCGTACTACGCCGCGGCCCGCGCCAACATCAGTACGCCCACCAAAGAGCACACTGAGCTGGCCATAAAACAGCTGGCCGGCGGGCTGGCGGTGCTGGGCCCGGCTCTGGCCGACTCGGTGCGCAAGTCGGGCCTGAGCGCGGCCGAAAAGCAGACGTTCACGGCCCGCATTGCTGCCACTCGCCAAGCCATGCAGGGCTACGTGGACTTTTTGAAAACCGACGTGCTGGCGGCGGGCAAGTTTCGCTCGTTCCGCATTGGCAAGGCCCTGTTCGACCAGAAGTTTGCCTACACCATGCAGTCGCGGTTTACCGCCGACGAGGTGTACCAGCAGGCCCTGAAGCACAAGACGGCGCTGCTGCACGACATGGGCCGCCGGGCTGCCCGGCTTCACCCCAAATACCTGCCCGGCCAGCCCGCACCGGCCGACACGCTGACCCTGATTGCGGCGGTCATCGACCAGCTCAGTCGGAAGCACGCCACCCGCGAGGGCGTAGCCGACGCCGTACGGGCCCAGATTCCGGCGCTGGTAGCCTTTGTGAACGAGAAAAACCTGCTGACCCAGGACCCCAGCAAGCCGCTGGTGGTGCGCGAAACGCCGCCGTACATGCGCGGCAGAGGGACGGCCGCGAGCGTGGAGTCGCCCGGCCCCTACGACCGCAGCGCCGACACCTACTACAACGTGGAGCCTATTCCAGCCGAGTGGACGCCGGGCCAGGCCGAAAGCTACCTGCGCGAATACAACGACTACACCCTGCAAATCCTCAACATCCACGAAGCCATTCCGGGCCACTATACCCAGCGCATGTACGCCAACCGCGCGCCGTCGCTGGTGAAAAGCCTTTTTGGCAACGTCGCCATGGTAGAGGGCTGGGGGGTGTACGCCGAGCGCATGATGTTGGAAAACGGCTATGGTAGCAACTCCGACGAAATCTGGTTAATGTGGGACAAGTGGAACCTACGCGTGACCTTAAACACCTTGCTCGACCGCGGCATTCAGGCGAACAACTTGAACGAAGCCGACGGGGTGGCCATGCTGCGCCGCGAAGGGTTTCAAGAAGAAGTGGAAGCCCGCAACAAGTGGCTGCGCGCCACGCTCACCTCCGGGCAGCTTAGCGCATACTTCGCGGGATATATGGAAATTGTGGCCTTGCGGGAAGCCATAATGCGCAAACAGGGTTCTGCTTTCGGCCTCAAAGGTTTTCACGAGCAGTTTTTGAGCTACGGCAGCGCCCCTGTGAAGTACATAGGCGAACTGATGCTATCCCCGGTTGGACTACGGCCTTAAACGCCTGATAGCCTATCTCGGTGGGCATACCACCAGTTGGTGACGCAATGGCGGGACCAGAAAGGTACACCTTGCCGGCCCCAGCCAGCAGGTGGCGGTTGACTAGTTTTGAATGGGACCAGAAAGTGGAGCCTCGACGTATCCTGCTGGCCCCACCTTGTTGACCCGTTCGGTACCCTCGTCGATTCTGCATATAGCAGGGCCAACTACTAACACTTCGACCTACGTTGAATAGATGACGGCACGCTGAAGAGTTGGCCGTTGCGTCATTGTCAAGGAAAGTTCGACTTCTCCGATAAACCATGGAAACCCCCGCTAATTTGACGCAGAGGGCTTATCCATCGTCCAATGGAAGCTGATTTCCAGCCCGCCGTTTTACTTTTGGACCAAACTTTTAACCAAGGCCAGTACTTTGGGTTTGCTATGAAACTGTTCCTTATTTCACCACCCGCGGCCGTGGCTGACGAGACGGAATTGGTCGGGGAAATGCTGGCTGCGGGGCTGGCCCGGTTCCACCTGCGCAAGCCGGCGTGGGAGCCGGCGGCAATAGCCGACTACCTGGCCCGTCTACCAGTCCGGCACCTCACGCGCGTGGTGGTTCACGGGCAGCCCTCGCTGGTCCGGGAATTTCGGTTGGGTGGGCTGCACTTAACCGCCGCAGCCCGCGCGGCTTGCCGCCGGCGCCCCCTGCTGCTACCCGGCCAAACCTTGTCTACCTCTTTTCACCACCTGGCCGAGCTGCGGGAACACCGGCGGCACTACGACTACGTCTTTCTGAGCCCTATTTTCGACAGTCTGAGCAAGCTGAATTATCCCGCTGCTTTCACTATAGAAGCCCTGACAAAAGCGCTGGCGGCCCTGCGTGGCCGTGCCGGGTACGGGCCGCAGGTAATGGCCCTGGGGGGCATCGATGAGCACCGGCTGGCGGCCGTGCGCCAAGCTGGTTTTGCGGGGGCCGCCGTGCTGGGTTCCGTGTGGCAAAGTGCCGACCCGGTGGCGGCAGTTGGCCGGCTGCAATCAATAGTCGGCTAACCCATTGCGGAGCGAATACACTTCGTCAAACCCCTGCGCGAGCAGCAGCTGAGCGGCCCGCTGGCTACGCCCGCCGCTGGCGCAGTGCACCACCACCGGCAAGTCGGTGGGGAGGAGATGGTGTTGGTCGGCCAGTTGGCCCAAGGGTATCGGAAGGCCCCCGATGTTGCGCCGGGCGTGTTCGTGCGGCTCGCGCACATCGAGCAGCACAAACGGGCGGTTGTCCGATTGCCATTTTTTCAGCTCCCCGGCGCTGATTTCGGGCGCGCGCACCGGGGCAGCTGGCAGCGGCGGTGCGCCGCAGAAAGCAGGGTAGTCGGGGGCCAGCGCGGTGAGCTGCTGGTTGGCCGCCACGGCCCGGAAGTGAATGGTCTGGAAGCGCATGCTCAGGGCATCGACCAACAGCAAGCGCCCGGCCAACACGTCGCCCAGTCCCAGAATAATTTTTAGGGCCTCCGCTGCTTGCAAGGTGCCCACCAGGCCCGGCAACACCCCCAATACGCCTATCTCGGCACAGCTCGGCGCGTCGCCGGGCCCGGGCGGCGTCGGGTACAGGCAGCGGTAGGTGGGGCCGTGTTGGTAATGGAACACCGATACCTGGCCCTCGAATTTAAAAATAGCCCCGAACACCAACGGCTTGCCCAGGAGTAGGCAGGCGTCGTTCACGAGGTAACGGGTGGCGAAATTATCGGAGCAATCCACGACGAGGTCGTAGCCGGCGAACAGCACCAGCGCATTGGCGGCGGAAAGCAGCGCCTGGTGGATGTTCAAGGCAATGAATGGATTTTGCGCGGCCAGCTTCTCGCCGGCCACCACGGCTTTGGGCCGGCCCACGTCGGCGGTGGCGTAGAGCACCTGACGCTGCAGGTTGCTGTCGTCCACGGTATCAAAATCGAGCAAGCCGAGGGTGCCCACGCCCGCGGCGGCCAGGTATTGCAGGACCGGGCAACCCAGGCCGCCACAGCCCACGACCAGCACCCGGGCGGCTTTCAGCTTTTGCTGGCCGGCCGTGCCAATTTCAGGCAGCCGCAGGTGGCGACTGTAGCGCGTGGTTTCGGCGGCCGAAAGCGGCGCGGCGCTCACCGGGCCAGGGCGGTGAGGGTGGCGTCCCAATCTTTCCACACGGGTTCGTAGCCCTGGCGGCGCAGCATGGCCGCCACCTCGGCCGGACTGCGCTCGTCCGAAATTTCGAACTGCTCCAGCGACTCCGGCGCCACCGCGTAGCCGCCGGGGTTGGTTTTGGAGCCCGCGCTGAGGCTGGTGATGCCCAGCTTCACCACGTGGTCGCGAAAGGCGGGGCTTTCGCGGGTTGAAATTGACAGCTCGACTTCTTCGTTCAGCAGGCGATAGGCGCAAATCAGTTGCACCAGCTCCCGGTCGCTCATCTCCACTTTGGGTTGCAAAAGCCCTTCGGCGGGCCGCAGCCGCGGGAAGGACAGGCTGAACTTGGTCTGCCAGTAGGTGCGTTCCAGGTAGTCAAGGTGCAGCGCGGTGTAAAAGGAATCGGTGCGCCAGTCCTCCAGCCCGATGAGCACGCCGAGGCCCATTTTGTGGATGCCGGCCCGGCCCAGCCGGTCCGGCGTATCCAGGCGGTAGTGGAAATTCGATTTCTTGCCCTTCGGATGGTGCTTTTTGTAGTCGTCCTGGTGGTACGTTTCCTGGTACACCAGCACGGTATTCAGGCCCTCGGGAATGAGGCGTTCGTAGTCGGCCTGGTCCAGCGGCTGTACTTCAATGGAGAGGTGCGCGAAGTGCGGCCGCAGCGTACGCAGCGCTTTTTCCAGGTACTCCACGCCCACCGTTTGGTTGGCCTCACCGGTCACCAGCAGCACGTGGTCGTAGCCCCACTCCTTGAGCACGGCGGCTTCCTGCAGCATCTCGACGCTGCTCAGGGTGCGGCGGGCAATTTTATTGTCTAAGCTAAAGCCGCAGTAGGTGCAGATATTCTGGCACTCGTTCGATAAATAAAGCGGCACGTACAGCTGCACCGTGTTGCCGAACCGCTGGCGCGTGAGCTGGTGGCTGCGTTGGGCCATCTGCTCCAGGTACGGCCCGGCGGCGGGTGAAATCAGGGCCTTGAAATCCTCCAGGGTGCGGCGCGGCGCGGCCAGCGCCTGCTCCACGTCGGCCGCCGTTTTGGCGTAGATGCTGGCCTTCACGGCGTCCCAGGGGAGGGCTTCAAAAACGGGTTGGAAGCTCATTTTTTTTAGTGATTAATGGTCAATGATTGATGATTAATGAGCGAGTTCTATTTATTAACCGCTGACCATTAATCATTACCTACCTATCCAGAAATGCGGTGAGCGGTGAGCTGGCCACTGCTTCGCGGTGTAGCACCGGCCCGGCCAGCCGGGCTTCGTAGGCCATGCGCCCAGCTTCCACCGCCATTTTGAAAGCGGTGCCCATTGCCACCGGATTGCCCGCTACGGCAATGGCCGTGTTCACCAACACGGCGGCGGCCCCCATTTCCAGGGCCGCCGCCGCGTGCGAGGGCGCGCCAATACCGGCATCGACCACCACCGGCACTTTGCTCTGAGCGATGATGATTTCCAGAAATTCCCGCGTCAGCAAGCCTTTGTTCGAGCCGATGGGTGCGCCCAGGGGCATCACGGCCGCCACGCCCACTTCTTCCAGGCGCTTGCACAGCACCGGGTCG
The DNA here is from genome assembly GCF_039539545.1 of Hymenobacter antarcticus. Taxonomy (NCBI): domain Bacteria; kingdom Pseudomonadati; phylum Bacteroidota; class Cytophagia; order Cytophagales; family Hymenobacteraceae; genus Hymenobacter; species Hymenobacter antarcticus. The sequence goes on from NZ_BAABDI010000018.1 coordinate 66,403, forward strand.
GCGTGGATGTAGGGCAGCACCACGAAACCCAGCCTCACCAGTTCCTCGGCGGCTTTCAGGGTTTCGATGGGGTCGGGCAGCAGGTACTTAGGGTCGGGGTGAATTTCGAGCTTGAGCCAGTTGGTTTCGAGCGCCTCGCGGGCCAATTGGGCGGCAAAAACGGCCTCCTTCGCCGTGCGCACGCCGGAGGTATTGGGCAGCAGCTGAAACTGCGGATGAGCCAGGTGCCGCAAAATGTCGTCCCCGGCATCGGCCACGTTCACCCGCTTCAGGGCCACCGTCACCAGCTCGGAGCCGGAGGCCAGCAGGGCCTCTTCCATCAACGATGACGAGCTGAATTTACCCGTGCCGGTGAACAAGCGTGAGGAGAACGTGCGGTCCGCAATGACCAGTGGTTGAGTTGCCATAGTGTCTGCTTAAACGGCGGTCCCGGCCGCCAATTCGTTCATAAAAAACCGAGCCGCCGCCACTGGATTTTCAGCCTGCCCGATGCTGCCTGACACGGCGATGCCATGCAGGCCAGTAGCCCGCAGCGCCCCTACATCGGCCAATACGATGCCCCCAATGCCGATAATCGGCACCGTCAGGCCCGCGGCCCGGCACTGGTGGAGAATTTCGGCGTAGCCCGCCAGGCCCAGAATCGGGCTGAGTTTTTCCTTGGTGCGAGTGAAGCGAAACGGGCCGAGCCCCACGTAATCGACCCCGGCGGCGACCAGCCGCTGCACGTCGGCAAAGGTGTTAGCCGTGCCGCCGATGATAAACTTCGCCCCCAGCATTTCGCGGGCCTCGGCGGGCGGCATGTCGGCCGCGCCCACGTGCACGCCGTCGGCCCCGATTTCCTGGGCCAGGCGGGGGTTGTCGTTGATGAGCAGCGTGGCCCCGTAGCGGCGGGCTACGGCCTGGGTGTCCAGCGCCAACTGCTTCCACGTAGCGTAGGGCTGGTTTTTCACCCGGAGCTGCACCCAGCGCACGCCCCCCTGGCAGGCCAGCTCGGCCGCGGCGGGATTGGTGGTGATGTAGTGGAGCGTGTTGATTTTCATGGTCGGATTATTATATTGAATGATAGCCCAGGCGCGTGTCGTTGCTGGCCAGAAAAGCGGTGGTGTAGGCCTTGCCCGCACGGCAGGCTTCCACCAGGTTTTGCCCGTTGGCCAGCCCGGCCAACACCGCCGCCGACAGCACGCAGCCGCTGCCGTGCTTCTCGCCCTGGGGCAGCCGGGGGGCGCTGAATTCGTGCCGCTCGCCGCCGGCCAGCAGCAGGTCGGTGGCGTGTGTTCCTTCGGCGTGCCCGCCTTTGAGCAGCACCGGACAAAAAGCACTCACGAGTGCCGCCGCCGTATCGGCCGACTCGTGGGGCCACAATCGTTGCATTTCGAGCCGGTTAGGCGTAATCAGGGCCATTTTGGCGCACAATGCCTGAACCAATTCGCGGTCGGTTTCGCGGTGGAATTCGTAGCCGGCCGTGGCCTGCAGCACGGGGTCCCACACGATTTGCAGGCGTGGATTCTGCCCCTGCAGCCAGCTCACCAGCTCCAGCAGTTCCGGTAGGCTTTCGACCAGCCCGATTTTGATAAAATCAACTCGAAACCGCGCCAACAGGATGCGAATCTGGTCCCGGATTACCCCCGCCGGCACCCAGTCCACGCGCTCAAAGGCCACGTCGTTCTGCACCGTGAGCGCCGTGCAGACGCCCAGCCCGTACACGCCGCTGGCTTCCAGCGTTTTTACATCCGCCAGCAGGCCCGCTCCCGCGCTTGGGTCGAAACCGGCAATGCTGAGGGCGTAGGGACGCGGGGGCTGGGGCATTAATTAGGACTTTAGACCGTCATGCTGAACGCAGTGAAGCATCTCTACCGCTTCGTTGCAGCGGCACTGATTAGTTGCGCGGTAGAGATGCTTCGGCTGCGCTCAGCATGACGGTCTTTTTCGACAGTTTATAGATAAATCTCGCTGCCCTTGTTTACAAACTCGCGCGCCTTCTCCGCCATGCCGCTGGCCAGCACTTCGCTGGCGGTCATATCCTGCTTGGCCGCGTAGTCACGCACCTCCTGCGTGATTTTCATCGAGCAGAAGTGCGGGCCGCACATCGAGCAGAAGTGGGCCACTTTGGCCCCTTCGGCCGGCAGGGTTTCGTCGTGGTACGCGCGGGCCGTGTCGGGGTCGAGGGCCAGGTTGAACTGGTCTTCCCAGCGGAACTCGAAGCGAGCTTTGCTCAGGGCGTTGTCGCGATACTGCGCTCCCGGGTGGCCCTTGGCCAAATCGGCGGCGTGGGCCGCGATTTTGTAGGCGATGACGCCGTCTTTCACGTCCTGCTTGTTGGGCAGGCCCAGGTGCTCCTTGGGCGTCACGTAGCAGAGCATGGCGGTGCCAAACCAGCCAATCATGGCCGCGCCGATGGCCGAGGTGATATGGTCGTAGCCGGGCGCGATGTCCGTGGTCAGCGGCCCCAGCGTGTAAAACGGTGCCTCGTGGCACTCCTTCAGCTGCTTGTCCATGTTCTCCTTGATGAGGTGCATGGGCACGTGGCCGGGGCCCTCAATCATCACCTGCACGTCGTGCTGCCAGGCAATTTTGGTGAGCTCGCCCAGGGTTTCCAGCTCCGCGAACTGGGCTTCGTCGTTGGCATCGGCGATGGAGCCGGGGCGCAGGCCGTCGCCCAGCGAGAAGGCCACGTCGTAGGCCTTCATAATTTCGCAGATTTCCTCAAAGTGCGTGTACAGAAAGCTCTCCTGGTGGTGCGCCAGGCACCATTTGGCCATAATCGAGCCCCCGCGCGACACGATGCCGGTCACGCGCTTGGCGGTCATCGGCACGTAGCGCAGCAGCACACCCGCGTGAATGGTGAAGTAGTCCACACCCTGCTCGGCCTGTTCAATCAGCGTGTCGCGGAACAGCTCCCAGGTCAGGTCCTCGGCCTTGCCGTTCACCTTTTCCAGGGCCTGGTAGATGGGCACCGTGCCCACCGGCACCGGGCAGTTGCGGATAATCCACTCGCGGGTTTCGTGGATGTTTTTGCCGGTGCTCAAATCCATCAGCGTATCGCCGCCCCAGCGGCAGCTCCATACGGCCTTATCCACCTCTTCCTCAATTGAAGAAGTCACGGCCGAATTGCCGATGTTGGTATTGATTTTCACCAAAAAGTTGCGCCCGATAATCATCGGCTCGCTCTCGGGGTGGTTGATGTTGGAGGGAATCACGGCCCGGCCGGCGGCCACTTCCTGCCGCACAAATTCGGGCGTGATGTGGCCCTGCGGCGTGTTGGCCCCGAAGCTGTGGCCGCGGTGCTGGGCCCGCAGCGGGTCGTCGGCCGCCAGCTCGTCGATGCGCTGGTTTTCGCGAATGGCGATGTACTCCATCTCCGGCGTGATGAGGCCCTGCCGGGCGTAGTGCATCTGGCTCACGTTGGAGCCGGGCCTGGCGCGCAGCGGGGCCGCGATGTGCTCGAAGCGCAGGTGGTCGAGGCTGGTGTCGGCGGCGCGCTGCTGGCCGTAGTCGGACGTGGTGCCGGTCAGGCGTTCCACGTCGCCGCGCTCCAGAATCCAGCTTTCGCGCAGGCGCGGCAGGCCTTTTTTCAGGTCGATTGCCACGTTCGGGTCGGTGTAGGGGCCGCTGGTATCGTACACCGTCACGGGCGCGTTCGTCTCGGTGGGGTTCACGAAATCGAACTTGCGCTCGGTGTCGGCGAGCACGATTTCGCGCATGGCCACCCGAATGTCGTGCAGCGTGCCGGGTACGTATATCTTGCGGGAGCCGGTGAGGGGCTGGCGCTCCACCAGCGTCTGGTGCGGGGCCTGGTCTTTTTTCTTCATCGAACGAGGGAATAAATGGAGCTCAACCGCCCTGAGTGGCGCGAATGACCGTAATCCGGTCGTGTGCTTGGATGGGTTGGTCGGGCCAGGCCCCGCGGGGCACTACGTGGTCGTTGAGGGCCACGGCAATGCCGCGGGTTTCGGCCAGCGCCAGGGCGGCGAGCACCTGGAGCAGGGTACCGGCCGGCGGCACCGGTTGCGGCGAATCGTTTACATAGCAGACCATACAGCCAGGGATTAGGCGGTAGAAAATCAAACCGTAAACAATAGTCGGCGCAACAACAGGGCCGCGTACGGTCCATTGAAGTCGCTGTTACTTTTCCCTCCGCAGGTGCTAGCCTGTTCAGGTTCCAAGGGTATCATCTCAGTCCTGGCAAGCAGGACACCCCTAAAGTTTACTCTGCGAAAGTACGGCGCGGGAGCGGGTATCTCCAAACGGTGTCTTTCTGCGGGTCGACTTTGGGAACTTACATCCTTGCGGGCTTCTTGCCAGCATGCGTTGCAGTAAGCCCTTTGTGAAACAAGGAAATGGTCGTGTAAGGAGCGCATCAAAAAGTGTGGGGCAGTCGCGGCCACTGGGCTCTTGACTACTGCTGGTGCCCTCCTACCGATGGCCGCTTAACCCGATTGCCCCACACTTTTTGATGCGCTCCAATTAGGTTATAGTTCTTTTGCCCGCCAATCCGCACATTTTGAGAAAAAGGCCTCCTGCATTGCTGGTGGCCTTTATTTTGCCGGTCTTGTACTTGTACATAAATGCAAATAGTTCCACCAGTACCGTCTCCGTGGTGAGGATGTGCTTGACCAGCGCCGGGTCCTTGATTCCCAGGTCTTCAAGGTTTTTACGTGCAGTCTGTTTGCGGGCATCCTCGTCGCTGAGCTCAAAGGGAATCGGGAGCTGCTGCGGCTGTTGCCGAACGACGTAAAAGCAAACACTCTGGAAGGAGCGGCCAACTTTGTTCAGCTTATAGGAAATGGTTAAATCAGTATGCTCATTGATTTGCTCTACGGCAATGTCCAGCACGAACTTTTTCAGGTTGGAAATCTGCACGTACTGTTCCGGTTCCTTGCCCGTTGGGTCTTTCAGGCTGAGCATGTACTTGAACTCGTCCAGGGAATAGGTTTTGGTGGCCCCAATGTCCTTCCACTGCGACGCCAGCTCGTAGACGCGCTTGGCGTACTTGCTGGTCAGGCTGAGCACGGACTGCAGACGGTAGCTGGTGAAGTTGTTTTTTAAGTCAATGAGGTAAGGCCGCAGCTTCTCCGATATTTCCAGTTCGATAACGCCGTGTCCTTTGATGTATTCGGCCGAAGCCAGCATGGTCACCTTCAGCCACGAGTTACCGTCCTCGATATGGTAGCACCGGCCCACCAGCGCCTCGACCGCGGGCCCAAGCCGATGGTAATTCCATTCCCGCCCGGTAAGCTGCTCCAGTTCCTGCACCCGCAGGCGGTACATGGTCCCCGGCTTATCATCTTTGTTGAGCCGCGAGAGCAGGGCAAAGATGATGTCCATCTCCAACGCCGTCATGTCATACCGGGCCGTAGTGATGGCATTGCTTTGCCGGATTTCAACAGGATTGCCCGGTGGTACAATTACCACGGCAGTAGCCTGGGAAGCAGGGGCCGCCTTCTGATTAGACTGTGGAATGGTAGGCATAAAGTGGGGTGGGGTAGGAGACCAAAGATAGAGACGAAAGACCAAATTAACTGTAAAAAATCAGCACCTGTTAATTGACGTACAAAACCTGTTAGTTGGACGGACAAAACCTGTTAGCCAGCGTACAAAACCTGTTAGTTGGCAGACAAAACCTGTTAGCTAACGGACAAAACCTGTTTCTAAATCGGTACAAGAATCTATCTATTAAATACTTACGGCACCCTGCAAATAGAGTAAATACTAAAAAGACCCACAAATTTGTTGTTCCGAAAAAAAAGTAGCTTTTAGGGTGGTGGTTTTGTACCACTGCCGCTAGGGAAATCAGGAAAAACAACAAAAAGGGAGGCATAAAATAGCAAAAAACAGTGATTGCATTTTTCTACTATTTATTACTACTATTAACAGAAAACACGCTAATTAACAGGTTTTGTCCGTTAACCGGTCGCACCCGGTTGCAAGGTTGCACCCCTGGCCAGTAGGGCTACTATAGGGCTTGCGAAAACGATTTTAACGGACAAAACCTTTCTTTTAGCCCGCCCACACTAAACAGCCAACAACTTTCCATCCCAACGACTGACCAGTGCTTCGCACCGGCCCCGTCACTGAGTGCAGCGAAGCGGAAGTGTGCTACAATGATACATTTGACGAAGGTTACGCCTCAGTTACTGCTGCTTCGAGGGCTACAGAGCACAAACCGAATTGCGTCCAAGCGAAGTAGCAGAGCACGAGCCGCAAGCTTATATTCTTGGTTTGCCGGCTCCCTGATTAAAAGTCTGGTCCAAAAGTTAACCGAACGGAACCTTAACTGGCTCTCAGCTAATCTTGCGGAGTCGGCGATTTCCCCCTATTTGTTTACTGGTCGCCTAGGGCCTGACCAGCGAAATAGCTTCCGGGTCCGGGTTTCCGCCCGCAGCCGCTATCCGCTCCTTCAGGCCCGCAATCCACCGCCCGGCCCCGTGGTTATCCTTTGGATTAATCAACACCAGAAACTCGAACAGGGCCAGCGCTTCGGTCCATTTCTTTGCTTTTTGCAGCTCCACACCCATGGCATAGTAGGCGGTCAGCACGAAGCCGTTGCCCGTAGATTCGTAGAGCAGCATGTCCCGGCCTTCCTCGAAGGCCTTGGGAAACAATAGCCGGGCCTGCATAAATGCCTGCATCAGGTACGTGAGGCCCAGGCCGGGTGTGCGGTTGTTGAGCAGCATCCCCAGATGCGACACCGCATCCAGGTGCAGCTCCCCGCAGGCCGCCATGATTTGCCGGTAAATGCGTTCCGCTTCCAAGGGCGCGGCCGTGTGCAGCGCTTTGCCCTGCTGAAACAGCGTCTCATGCTGCAACACGACCGCCGGATACACCACGCGCCAGTGGCGCGGCTGGTACTCTATCATGCGAAGCTGGTCCATGCTTGGGGGGTATATTCTGAAGGGGAAGCCTAAAATTAGCAGGGAACCGAAGCCTACTCGTTTGGCTACTCGGTGGACAAGTACTCCCGTACGCTCCGTGCTTAACGGGAAATTCTGTTCCAACTCTTGTGGCCACCGGGTAACCAGGGAAAGGCTTACCGTGTAAATCCGCCCGATTGGAAGAAGGGCCACTCAACCAGTTTACTCTACTGTGCCTCCGCGTCGAAGTCGGCCAACTCCCGTTGGAAACGGTCCAGTCGACCCTGCGTAGCCAGGAAGAGCATGTACCGCGTCTTGCCTCGTATTGGTCCAACATCGAAACCCAGCAGGCTGGCCTGGTAACCAAATACGCGCAGCAGGTTCTGAATCAATTTTAGTTCCTGCTTGACCAAGGGGCCATAGTACACCCGGTGCAACTGCTCCGCATCAATGGCCACGTTCAGGTCCGTGCAACAGCCCAGCAGCCCCGGCAGAGCGGTCGGCTCGTAAGAGCGAAGATGGCCCCGCACCAAGCGTAGCGCATCCTCGTAGGGCACGCCCAGCGTGGCATCGAAAGCGGGAAAATCGGCTTCAAATCGTTCGGCGGAATCACCATCAAACATCATATAGACCAGGGCAGTACTAAAATGATGGCAAAGATAGAAGGAGGAGGTAACGCTGATTTTGCGAGTGTTTACGGCTCCAGCCACATGATTTCCCGGTCCCATCTGGCCGGGAACCCCATGTGCTGCTGGTGCAGGCCCAAAGCAATGATGTCGTATTCGCGCAGCAGGGCCACGATGCGCCGCCCAAAGCTGGAAGTCTGGCTGACCTGCACCATTAGGAAGTTGAAGATGGAAAGCGTGTAGTAGATTTTGGTATTGATGGCTGTTACATTGGGCTCCGTGAGCCAGTACCCGGCATGCCCCCGCTGGTTGGAGAGCATGGGTTTCATGGAGATGTCCCACAGCCGGTCGTGGTGCGCGCATTTGTTGCGAACGCCGTTAATGCTCTGCATCCAGGAATTGAACACCGTCAGGGCCAAATGGAAGTGGTTGGCAATGGCCAGTTTGGGCATGGTGTCCACGAACTGATTGAAGAGGTTGTAGAGCGTGCCGAAGGAAAGCAGCTCCAGCACCATCCAGGCGGGCGGGTTGCGGGGCTGGTCGTAGAAGCGGTAGTAGTCGGCGATGAAGGTTTTGCTTTTGGCCCGGTCCAGCTCGCCCCGAATGGTTGAGAGTAGCCGGGCCGACGCCGCTTGCTCGGCGGGCGTCCCGCGCTTGAAAAAGCGGGCCTGCTCGTACCAGTTGTTATCGCCCGTGTAGCGGGTGATGTGATAGATGAGTTGGGTACGGAAGGAAATTTCCAGCCGCTCAATAGCCTCCAGACACAGTAGGCGCAGCTGCTTATCGAACTGATAGCGGTGCAGAATGTCATCCAGCGTGGTGCCCGGTTGAAAGTGGCTGGTACCGGGCACCAGGAAGCTACCCCAATAGCCGCTGAGCCGGTAGTAGCTGATGTTGGCCAGGTAGCGCAGGGCCCGCGGCTCGTCCGCTACCACCAGGCCCCGGGCCTGCAGCTTTTGCAGCTGCTGCGTGAAGTCAATAGCGGGCTTGGTAAAGTGGCGGATGGGGCGGGGCGGCATGGAGCAGAGCGGTAGGCAAAAAAAAACCCACCCTCAGTGGGGTGGGCTTCCGGTCAAACAGCAAGCCGAAGCTTGTGACCGAAGAATTTTACGGTACCAACCAAACAGCACCGGCAGAACCGATGTGGCGGATACTTTTTTTGTAGGGCAAAGATACGGCTTTTTGCCGAAAAAGTCAGTCAAAGCCGGTAACACCGCTTCGATATATTCCTTCTTCCAACTCTGTTTTAAAAAGGCGTTGCCTTTGTGTAACGGCTACAACAAAAAACCGGCTGGCTGCGGTCTTTAATACCACTCCAAAGAAACAGGGCAAGCCAATTGGGTGCTGCTAGCTTATCATTGGGTCTTATTCTACCAGCATATGATTGAGCAAGCGAAGCTACTGCGCGTATTCACCTTGATTCGCCTGCTCAAGCAGCAGCCGGGCCGCACCTTACCAGAGCTGGCACAGGCTTTCGACTGCCATCCGCGCACCATTACCCGCTATCTGGCCCTGCTGGAAGAAATCGGGTACTTCATTGACGAGGATGGGCAACGCCGCAAGTTTATTTTCGAAGCTGAACCCGATAAGCCGTCCTACTTTTCACCGGAAGAAATTGGGGTGATGCGCCAGGCACTAGCGGCGCTTGACTTGGAAAGCCCGCTGGGGGAAAGCCTGCGCCGCAAGCTCTATCTGACGTCTGAGCTGATTCCGCTGGCGGATGAACTACTGGACATGCACCAGGGGCGCGTGGTACAGCAGCTGGTCGCGGCTATAAAAGACCGGTGCCGGGTGCGCCTGCTGCGCTACCAATCGCCGAACTCAGGCACGGTACGCGACCGTGAAGTGGAACCCCTGGCCCTAACGGATAACTATGCCCAGCTAAACGCGGTGGAAGTTGAGAGCGGCCAGCTGCGCACTTACAAAATCCGGCGCATCGAAGCCATTGAGGTATTGGCTACGCCATGCGACCATCCCGCCTCGGAAGAGCATCTGGATGTATTTGGCATGACCGGTCCGGCCTGGCTCACGGTGACGCTACGCCTCACCGCCCGCGCTTACCGCCTGCTGGTAGAAGAACACGCCGCAGCCCGCTCCTATGTGCTACCCGACCCGGTGCCCGCGTCGGACCTGGGCTATCTGTTTCGGGGCGAAGTCCGCAGTTACCTGGGAATCGGCCGCTTTGTGCTAGGCCTGCCGACGGAAGTGGAAGTCGTGGAGCCGACGGAGTTTCGGGAATTTTTGCGGGAGAAGGTGGGGCGGGCAAGGTGGTGAGTTTTGAGTGGACACAAGTTGTCACATCTACCAATATACATTTGACCAAAGGACAACTTCTATGCTACAAACCTTATTAAAGCTGGGCCAGCAGGGCGAACGCAACTTGGGCGAGTGGGACGACTTACTCAGAATACCCACCGTTGAGACGGAAAATAAAAAAGGTGATTCCATTACCAGCTACTGCCTGCCCGTTTGCTTCGACCTGGATGCCGGGGAGGTGAGCCTTGGCGACTTCTCAGAGTACGAGCCGGATAGTGTGCGGCACTGGTTCAATCTGGCAGTAGCCGGGGGGAATAATCCATCTATTTACGTGTGTGTAGACGGGCGTAAAAACCTGGTTCAGTTCACCAAAACGTTCTTTGGAAAGAACGCCTCCGCCGATAAAGGAGAATTACTGGCGGAGTTGGCGAAGTACCCCGGCCTCCAGGATACGGACTTGGCCGAAGTACTGCGGCAGCTATTCCATCTGCGTGAAGCATACCTGCCGCTAGTAGCAAATGAAAAGGGAGAAATCACCCTGCGGCAACTTCTTGAAGGTCGGAAGCTGACAGCAACTCAACAGGTCGTGCTGGTCTATGCTCAGGTTAAGGCAACTGCGTTGGGCATCCTGGACTTCACACCTATTGTTCAGTTGGTCGACGGCGAAATGCGGGCCATAGCGGGCTATACGGAATTTGTCCGGGCGCGCTTCAAGCCCTTGCGGGCGGCGGGCGGCGCGGCCCGTTTGTGCCATGCCACGGGCCAGTATCATGACGATGTAAGTCAACTAGCCATTCCTAGAGGATACAGCCTTAACAGCATGTTCGTGAAAACGACCTTGCACTACGCGCCATTATTCGCCAAAAACGATTTTGCCCAAAACTACCAGGTGAGTGATGCTGCTCAGGTGCTGCTGGAACGCGGCTCCAAGATGCTGCTTGATGGCTACAAAGTGCGCATCGCTGGCATCGACCACCTGTTGCTACCTAAGTTGCTCAGCACTGACCACACCCCTGTGGAAAGCAAGTTGCCGCGCCTGAATCGTAAAGCCGATATGCTTTTTCAGTTTCAAAAGAAGCTGACGGCCACCATTGACCAATTGGAGGAAGAAGACCCGGACGTGTACTGGATTACTTTCCTGGGCTTTGAATCGGATGGGAATTTCTTTAAGACCATCAACTTGATTGAGGATGTCAGCCAAACCTATTTTTCTCAGTTACTGGCCGCGTTTCAGCAACTGGATTCGGAATGGCGACAGGCTCCTGAACTACCGTGGGAGCACTTAATGGGTCCGTTACGCTTCAACTTATTCACGGTGTACAGCCTAGTACCCGTGCGGAAGGACAAGGAAAAGCGTAACGCCGCGCTGCTATTGTTCAAGCAAATTCTGGAGCGCCGGCCCATTGCCCGCCGGGCGTTATTTGAGCACTTCCGGGACTTGGTGCTTTGCCATCGTTACCGGCGCTACGCGGCCTACGGCAACATATACGACAACAATCCCAATGATAAGCTGACGGCCGCGCAGGCATTTGATTTTGCGGTTCGGAATTCGGTATACCAGTACCTCGCTCTCTTTTCTATTCTCACCCAATTTCACCTGCTAGCTGACATGGACGAACCCCAAATAACCCTGCCGGAAACGGAGGACGCAGAGCCAGTAAAAGACCTTTCAGAATACCAGCAAAAAGTAGAAGGCTTTTTCCAGCTCACGAACTACACGCCGGCACAGAAAGCCCTGTTTTATTTGGGTCGGGCTCTGAATACGGTAGCTTACGAGCAATTCCGCAAAGGCTACGAATCTAAGCCAGTGCTTAACAAGCTGAACTATTCGGGCATGGATAAGCAAGCCATCGTACGGCTGCGCAATGACCTGGCCGATAAGTCCCGGCAGTTCAATCTGCATCGGTTCCTGGAACCCCTGCTGGCCAACTTTCACCGCTATTTTGAAGAGGTGAATGATTGGAAGATGGTACCAGAGGAGGCCCTGTTTTTCATCTTGTCGGGCTACACTTTCGCCACGAAATAATCTTTCCTACTTTTCCAATTTCACCTCATGTCTTTACTTCAACGCAACTCCGATTTTCTGTTTCTTTACGACGCTACGCAGTGCAATCCCAACGGCGACCCCGACCAGGAGAACAAGCCTCGGATGGATTATGACACCGACACCAATCTGGTGACCGACACGCGGGTAAAGCGCTATATCCGCGACTACCTGAAGGCCACCGGTCACGCTATTTTCGTGGACGGCGAAGATGGGGCGAAGGTCAGCCCTGCGTCAAAGTTGCAGGCAGTGGTGGGCCGATTGGTGGTGGATGCTGCCGAGATGGACAGCATGTTTGCGGAAAAACCGGAGCTGCGGGCGCAACTACAGCAGCTGATAGACGCCGAGAAGGCCCCGGATAAAGTATTCAAAAAGCTGCAAAGCAAGGAGAACCGGACTTTAAGCCTCTACCTACTGGCGCAGCTGGTGAAGCTACAGTTCGTCGATATCCGTCTCTTTGGTAGTGCCTTTGCCGTCGAAGGGTTTAACCGGGCCTACACCGGGCCGGTGCAGCTCAACTGGGGCTACTCCCTCAACCGCGTGAAGCTGGTCGATTCGAGTACCATCGCTTCCACAATGAATGATGATAACGGCACTTTCGGCAAGGACTACCGGGTGCATTACAGCCTACTGGCATTTAATGGCAGCATTAACCGCTACGCTGCTCAGACCTCTGGCCTGACGGACGAGGACGTTGCGCTATTCCGCCAGGCATTGTGGGACAGCATTCCCGCGCTGCCCACCCGCTCAAAGCTCAATCAGTATCCCAAGCTGTATGTGGAGGTAGTGTATAAGGACGGCGTGGCTAATGGCCAGCTGGGCGACCTACGCGGCTACGTGCAAACGACGGCCAAAACCGACGATGAAAAAGCCGTGCGCCGTCTCGATGACCTGACGGTCGACCTGTCAGCCCTGGCGCGCGCCATTGCCGAAAACGACGCAGTGGATTACGCCATCGTGCGCACCGGGGCGGGCCTGACGTTTGACAACCCCAAACCCCGCGCCTGATGCAGGTCCTGGTGTTTGACCTGGTGGGGAAGATGGCACACTTCCGAAAATACTACGCCAACAACACTGCCATGAGCTTTAGCGTACCGCCGCGCACTACGCTCATGGGTGTGCTGGCGGCTATGTTGGGCCTGCCTCGCGATAGCTACTACGAAGCGCTGGGGGGCCAGCACCTGCGCTTGGGCGTAGGGGTGCGGTCACCTCTCAAGAAGAGCTTTCACCGACTCAATTTTTTAAAGGTGGAGGCCAGCCGTGACCTGGATGGCTCGAAAGGCCACATTCAACTCCCCTTCGAAATCATCACGGGCTACGACCTGACCCGTGATATGGTGCGCTACCGGGTATATGTGGCTCCTACGGTGAGTGGTCAGCCGGTATTCGACCAGCTGGTTGGGCAGTTGATGGCCGGTAAAGGGCCTCATTTTGCCTTATCGCTCGGCACCGCCAACTTTTCGGCCACGCTCGAAAACGTGCAGCTGCACCAGCAAGCCCGCCCGACTACCAGCCAGGAAGTGCAGGAATTTCATTCCACCGTGCCCACCGACCGCATCCAGCACTTGCCATCTACCCTGACTGGCGGGGTGGCCTTGTCGCTGGAAGAAGAATTACTGCCCGCTGATTTTATGGGCGATTACCAGCGCGAGCTCGTCGCGATGAATCGGGTGCTGTTCAGCACCGATGGCCAGCCGCTCCGGGCACAAGTCACAGGTGAATACCTGGAGCTTCACGAATACGGCGAAACGCAGCGGCTGCTGTTTCTGGAATGAAAACCTACTATTCGCACAGCACGACGCACAACGGTCAGCGCAACGGGTCTAAGATGCTGCGGCACCACGTAGCCGGCGTGGGTGATAAGGCCAAAAAAGCCTTCTTTGCCGGGCATACTTTCCCTGAAGCGGCGGCCGTTGCCGAGTTGGTCGAGCGCATTTGCCAGCTCCACGACCTGGGTAAATACACCCCCCACTTCCAGCATTATCTACTGGATGATGGGCCATTTGAAACGGAGCTGAAGCAACATGCCAAATTCGGGGCCTACGCCCTGTATAACTGGTACCGCAGTGAAGGCCGCGACTGGCTTGGCCTGCTGGCCTGTTACCTGGTGGTGCATCACCACAAAAGCCTGTCAGACCTTAGCGAGTTTCGCCAGTTGGTAACGGCAACAGAAGGGCATGCCGACGTTTTCACTCGCCAACTGAGTAGTTTACAGGCGGAGCTGATGATGGCGCTGGCAGATGGAGGTTTGGACCAGGTACACCCTTTCCTCTTTTTTCCGGATAAAAAGCCTTTTCAGCGGCTCATCAGCCGCTATTTAGGCGAAGATGAAGCGCCGCAGAGTCCGCGCTGGTATTTTCTGTTGAACTACGCCTTTTCACTGCTGACTGAAGCCGATAAGCTGGATGCTTCCAATACGGTGCCCTATGTGCGCCAGTCATTGCTGACGCAGTCGGTGGAAAACCGGCTAGGTAAGGCGCATTATCAACCGGAAACAGACCTGGCCACCCTTTCCCAGAATGAGCTACGGGGCTGGGTCCGCGGCCAGGTGCTTCAGGCCCTCGACCAACCCGAAATTCAGCAGCAGCGGCTCTTTACTCTGACGGCCCCTACGGGCATTGGCAAAACATTGACGGCACTGGATTTTGCGCTTCGGCTGCGCGACCAGATTCAGGTCAGCGAGGGCTACTTGCCGCAGATTATCTACGGGCTGCCCTTTATCAACATCATTGAGCAGGCCATTGCGGAATATGAGAAAACGCTTGGGACCCGCGTACTGGCGCACTACCAATACGCCGATGCGCTAGAGCAACTAAAGGACCGGCGCACCCCCGGTGGACCGGAAGAAAATGCTGCCTACAATCAGCAACGGATGTTGGTTGATACCTGGCAGGGCGACGTGGTTATTACCTCGTTCGTGCAGCTGTTGCAAACGCTTATCGGCAACCGCAATAAGCTGCTGCTTAAGTTTAATCACTTTGCCGGCAGCATTATCATTCTTGACGAGGTACAGACCTTGCAGCTAGGCCAACTGCCGCTGGTGGGCGCGGCATTCTATTACCTGACTAAGTACCTGAACGCTCGCGTGCTGCTGATGACTGCTACCAAGCCGCTCACATTTCAGTTGGCTTTCAAGGTATTGTTAAAGGCAGAAAAAGAGCTGGAGCCCGTCGTTCAGGAGCTGCTGCCGGACTATGAGCGGGTCTTTGCCACTTTCCAGCGCACGCAGCTGGTGTCCTTGCTTGCGCAGCCGCTAGCCGATGAGGCAGCCTTTATTGAGGACGCTTTTTCGGTGCATTGGCAGCCTACCCAATCCGGCCTGCTGGTTTGTAATCTGGTACGGCGTTCCGTGCAGGTATACGAGGCGGTGCAGGAATACCTGCTTGACCAAGAATTGGACAACCCGCTGTATTATCTGTCGACCAACGTCGTGCCGGTCAGCCGGATGGGCATCATTCACCAAATCAAGGCAGACCTACGGGCGGGTAAAAAGCCCTTACTCGTGGCCACGCAAGTGGTGGAAGCCGGGGTAGACCTGGATTTTGACATGGGCTTCCGGGACCTGGGCCCGATTGCCTCTCTCGTACAGGTGGCGGGCCGTATCAACCGCGAAAATGACGTATCCCGCGCCTTATCACCGCTTTATATCGTGGATTTTGAAGACTGTGAGAAGATTTACGATAAAATCACCACGCAGCAATCCCGCCGTGCCTTGGAAGAGTTTTCAGCCAACGGGCAGCGGCCCATTCCTGAGCCGGAGTACCTGGCCCTGGTCAGTCGCTATTTCGAAGCTACCGCCGCCAATACCGGGTTTGCCGAGTCGAGAGCAATTTTTGCCAGCATGAAGGCCTTGAACTATGATAACCGCGAGGACCAGAAACGTCCCGTTTCGTCGTTTCGCATTATCAACGATAACGGGTTGGCGCGGTCCGTCTTTATCGAGTTGGACGAGAAAGCAAAAGAAGTGCGCGTGCAGTTTAAACGACTGCTGTACAAACAAATCACGCCGGCCGAATTTGAACCTTACAAGCGCGATTTCAATCAGCGTATTGTCTCCGTGCCGGGCTACTTACTGAAAGTGCAGGAGCTGGAGCAAGCGGGAGAATCCAATCGCCTCTGCGAGGGGCTTTACGTTGTCAATCATCATGAGCTATCCGAGTACTACCATCCCGTCACCGGCTTCCGGCGTGACGCCGAGCCCCAAAACCAGCACCTTGCGCTCTGATACCTTGGCGCTGACTACCATTACCTTCCCCGAAATCCATCTGCAGCCGCGCGACGCGCACAAGCTACGGGGCTACTTTGGGGAGTTGTTTCGAGCGCATTCGCCCTTGCTGCACAACCACTACGAGGATGGCACTTACCGGCAGCAGTACCCACTGGTGCAGTACAAGGTGCTGGACGGCACGCCGACGCTGGTCGGATTGGGCGACGGGGCTAATTTGCTGGTGCAGCTGTTTCTGCACATCCGGGAGCTGGATATTGACGGGCGGCACTATGCAGTGCAGGCTAAGCATATCGTGCATCAGCCGGCCCCCATTGGGTTCTGCGCTGAGCTGCACCGCTACCGTTTCGCCACGCGCTGGATGCCGCTGAACCAGGAAAACCACCGCGAATACCAGCAGCTGGACCCGGCCGGGCAGCGCGCGCAGCTCACCCGCATTCTCACCAACAACCTGGTGGCCCTGCTTAAGGCTGCCGGGGCTTACGCCCCGGATTTGCCGCGCTTGCTCGTGCACCTGGCCCTGGGGGAGCCGGTGGTCACACAGTTCAAAAACCAACCCATGCTGGGCTTCGGGGGCGAATTCATTGCCAACGTCCTCGTGCCCGATGGCCTGGGGCTGGGTAAATCCGTCGCAAGGGGCTTCGGGGCCGTGCAGCGGGTGGATTGACACTTGCGCTTGGAAGCGCGTCACTGCTGATTTTGTGCCTTCTTCTTGTTTGTCTATGCACCTGCACATCAACACCTACGGCACTTACGTGCACGTCAAGGACGAGACGTTTGAGATTCGTCAGAAGAATGAGCAGGGCGTGGTGGAGAAAAAGCAGTTCGCAGCTCATAAGGTGACGGGAATTGTGATGACGACTGGCTCGGCGCTAAGCACCGATGCCATCCGGCTGGCGATGCAACACAACGTAGACCTGCTGTTCGTGGAGCACGATGGCGACCCCATTGCCCGCATCTGGCACAGCAAGCTGGGCAGTACCACCAAAATCCGCAAGGCGCAGCTCGAAGCCAGCTTGTCGGCGGAGGGACTGCGCTGGGTGAAAAGCTGGTTGCTGGCGAAGCTGGGCAACCAAGTTGACTTCATCAAAGACCTGAAAAAGCACCGGCCACAGCATGCCGATTTTCTCAACGATAAAATCACCCGTATTGAAGCCTTGGCTGTATCAATTCAGCGCCAGGAAGCGTCAACGGTGGCGGCCGTGGCCGATACCTTGCGGGGGCTGGAAGGCACGGCCGGCCGCCTCTACTTCGAGACACTGAGCTATGTGCTGCCGCCCGACTATCGGTTTTCCGGGCGCAGCCGCCGGCCGGCGGCCGATGCCTTCAACGCCTTCCTCAACTATGCCTACGGCATCCTATACAGCCGGGTGGAAAAGGCCCTGATGGTAGCTGGCGTGGACCCGTACCTGGGCTTTCTGCACCGCGACGATTACAACCAGCTCAGCATGGTGTTCGACTTCATCGAGCCCTACCGCGCCTGGGCCGACGAGACGGTGTTTCGGCTGTTTTCGGGCAAGAAGGTGAACCAGGCGCATACCACTCCGCTGGCCCAGGGCGTGACGCTCAATGCCGAGGGCAAGGCGCTGCTGGTGGAGTCATTTGGTCGCTTTCTTGACGCTGATAGCATTCGTCATCGGGGCCGCAACCTGTTGCGCGGGGTAACCCTGCAGGCCGATGCCCATCAGTTTGCAAATGCCCTCATCGGTCGTGCGCCGCTGCCCGAAACAACCTGAACCATGCTTGCCTGGGTCCTCTACGATATTAAAAATGACCGCGCCCGCACCAAGGCGGCAAAGGCTTGCCTGCTGGCGGGGCTGTACCGGGTGCAGTTTTCCTGTTTCCTGGGCACGCTAACACCGAATCAAAAGGACACCCTCACCCTGCAACTCGAAGCGTTGATAGACGAGCAGGTGGACAAGGTCTATCTCTTTCCCATGAATAAGAGCGAACTGCAACAAACCGTACTCTTGGGCCAGGCTTTTGATAAGGCGTTGGTGTCAGACGAGATACAGGCGCTGTTTTTTTGAGTTTCCCTTTTCCTGGTTCACTTGCCATGTCGCTCACGCCCTCGCACCTGATTGAGTATCTGTACTGCCCGCGGTTCACGTACTTCGAATACGTGCTACGAGTGCCCCAACAGGAGGACAAAGATTATAAAGTCATGCGCGGGCGCCACCTGCATGACCAGCGGTTGGAGCAGAACAAGGACTACCTGCGCCGCCGGCTGGGCGTGATGGGTAAGCATCTCGACCAATACCTGACCAATGACATGCTGCGCGGCCGTGTCGATGAGGTATTGCAACTAGCCGATGGGACGCTGGCCCCGCTGGATTATAAGTTTGCCGAGTGGAAGGACACGGTATACAGCACTTACCAAACCCAGTTATACTGCTACGCGTGGCTTATTGAAGCCACGTTTGACCAGCCGGTGACGCGGGGCTTCCTGGTCTATACCCGTAGCAACTACAAGGTGGTGGAAGTCCCGATTACGCCCGCCAACGTGGACGACGTGAAACGCATCGCCGCCGCTGTTCAGGACATCATTGAACAGAACCTATATCCGAAAGCCACGAAGTACAAAAGCCGTTGTGTAACTTGCACTTACCGGAAAATATGTACGCGTTAAGGCGTTCTCCGGGTGGTAATTTATGACTCAAGCAGCTGATTTTGGGCTTAATTGCTTTGTAAACAGTCAGCTGGTTTTACGGAATGTTCCGCTTTGCAAGATGAATATACGTTCTTTGACTTATCGTAACAATGAATTTGAGCAAATGAGGATTACAAGCAAATTGCAAAAAATCAGTCTCTTATGTCTAGAGACGGGCTCCTGAGCTATTCCGACAAGAAGACGGATTGAAACTGAAGCAGCAAGCGGCCGAACCCGCGCCCGAACCGGCGCTCCTGAGCTATTCCGACAAGAAGACGGATTGAAACCCGAAGCCATTCAGGGCGATATCCGCCTGCGGGCCGTGCTCCTGAGCTATTCCGACAAGAAGACGGATTGAAACTGCCAACGAGCAGGTCTTGTTCACCGGCTCATACCCGCTCCTGAGCTATTCCGACAAGAAGACGGATTGAAACAGGACGCCGTAAAGCTCGTCGTTAGGGTGGGCATGGTGCTCCTGAGCTATTCCGACAAGAAGACGGATTGAAACCAATTCTTTGGCCGTGAGCTTGAGCCCACGGGCGAGCTCCTGAGCTATTCCGACAAGAAGACGGATTGAAACATAATGACTACTATCCGACCAACATTCTTGCTATCAGGCTCCTGAGCTATTCCGACAAGAAGACGGATTGAAACTCGGCCTCTGCTGGCGACTGCCCGCCTGCCTGCTGCGCTCCTGAGCTATTCCGACAAGAAGACGGATTGAAACAAGTTGCCCGAAGCCACGCAGGTCGCTTCGTCCTCGCTCCTGAGCTATTCCGACAAGAAGACGGATTGAAACATAGCCGAGTAAAGTGCAGCGTCGTCGGTGAACACGCTCCTGAGCTATTCCGACAAGAAGACGGATTGAAACGCGATGCCCATCCGGCGCTTGCGCTCCTTCTCCGAAGCTCCTGAGCTATTCCGACAAGAAGACGGATTGAAACATGTAGCCCCGGCGTTGGTAGCGCCGGGGCTATTGTGCTCCTGAGCTATTCCGACAAGAAGACGGATTGAAACTCACGAACTCCCGCTTTTGCGCGTCCGTCAGGCCCTGCTCCTGAGCTATTCCGACAAGAAGACGGATTGAAACCTTGTCGGATGTGCTGAGCTTGGCGTTGGCGTTCAGTGCTCCTGAGCTATTCCGACAAGAAGACGGATTGAAACCAATACTGGTTGGTGGACTTCGCGCCGTGGATTGATGCTCCTGAGCTATTCCGACAAGAAGACGGATTGAAACATTCATGCCAACGCAAGGAATCTCTTACGCCCACGCGCTCCTGAGCTATTCCGACAAGAAGACGGATTGAAACCGGCCTGCCACCCGCTCCTCGCCGGGCGTAAAAGGCGCTCCTGAGCTATTCCGACAAGAAGACGGATTGAAACCTTATCGCCCCCTATATACGCCCCTGGTTGCGGCCCTGCTCCTGAGCTATTCCGACAAGAAGACGGATTGAAACTTATCCGAGCGAAGGAGCGCGGTTTTATTGTACATGCTCCTGAGCTATTCCGACAAGAAGACGGATTGAAACGGATTTGGTATAGGTCTTTTCCGGCTCGATGGATATTCGGAGCGCTCCTGAGCTATTCCGACAAGAAGACGGATTGAAACGAAATTCCTTCCTGGTAACCATGCCCCTACTGCTCAGCTCCTGAGCTATTCCGACAAGAAGACGGATTGAAACAGGCCAGAGCGCACGGTCATCCGAATTGCCCTTTCGGCTCCTGAGCTATTCCGACAAGAAGACGGATTGAAACAAACCCGCACCGAACGCCTTCACCCTCTTATTTAAGCTCCTGAGCTATTCCGACAAGAAGACGGATTGAAACGTAGCGTGAGCAATGGCCCGGCAGCCGCGCAGCCGCCGCTCCTGAGCTATTCCGACAAGAAGACGGATTGAAACATAAGTACGAGTATGGAGACCACCATCGGGGCGCGCAGCTCCTGAGCTATTCCGACAAGAAGACGGATTGAAACCCGGCATCGTAAAGCCGCCCCCGGTCCAGAGGCAGGCTCCTGAGCTATTCCGACAAGAAGACGGATTGAAACTCGAGCTTCACCGGCTTGTCCTTCACCAGCTCATACAGCTCCTGAGCTATTCCGACAAGAAGACGGATTGAAACTTAGTGAATCCAGCGCCCGCTGGCCACCTATCGCCAGCTCCTGAGCTATTCCGACAAGAAGACGGATTGAAACTGCGCTTGCGCTGAATCCGGATTGGCTTGTCCATAATGCTCCTGAGCTATTCCGACAAGAAGACGGATTGAAACGTCACGTTGCGGGCCGCCATCGCGGCCGGGCTGTAACGCTCCTGAGCTATTCCGACAAGAAGACGGATTGAAACCGACATAAACGGCGAGGCAGCCAACCAACAGCCCAAGCTCCTGAGCTATTCCGACAAGAAGACGGATTGAAACTAATCGAAAGCAGAATACGAGTTAGCCCCGGCGAGGCTCCTGAGCTATTCCGACAAGAAGACGGATTGAAACACGTCATGCGCCTTATCGACACCCTCGTTGTCCATTGCTCCTGAGCTATTCCGACAAGAAGACGGATTGAAACTTAAATACGTGGGCTACACCCGAAGCTATCCTTGGGCTCCTGAGCTATTCCGACAAGAAGACGGATTGAAACACAGGATGCAGTAATGACCCGGTGCATAGGGGAGCGGCTCCTGAGCTATTCCGACAAGAAGACGGATTGAAACCGGGCTTTTGGGGGTCTTGGCCCGGCAATATCGAACGCTCCTGAGCTATTCCGACAAGAAGACGGATTGAAACGGCTTATTTCGCCCTTCGTGGCGCGCTCGCTGCTGTGCTCCTGAGCTATTCCGACAAGAAGACGGATTGAAACAAAACACTATTGGCCGCGCTTGCCACCGTCACCGGAGCTCCTGAGCTATTCCGACAAGAAGACGGATTGAAACAAAATACCGGCTCCGGCTTCGGTTATCCAATCGGTGCTCCTGAGCTATTCCGACAAGAAGACGGATTGAAACTACCAGTTCAACATGATATATCAGCGCGCTATCATTGCTCCTGAGCTATTCCGACAAGAAGACGGATTGAAACTCGAAGTAGATGCTTTTGGCGGTGCTGGCGCTGACGTGCTCCTGAGCTATTCCGACAAGAAGACGGATTGAAACCTGTACAGTGTTTGGGCCAGCTCGGGGTTGGCCTCAGCTCCTGAGCTATTCCGACAAGAAGACGGATTGAAACAAGGCCAGTACGGCCAAGGTGATAACCCCCGCGCCAGGCTCCTGAGCTATTCCGACAAGAAGACGGATTGAAACTGACGTGTACACGGCGGGCGGCGAAATCTACCTCGAGCTCCTGAGCTATTCCGACAAGAAGACGGATTGAAACTAGCAGGCGCATAGTACCGGCAATGGGCCGTAATTGCTCCTGAGCTATTCCGACAAGAAGACGGATTGAAACTCCAATTAGGGCCTGACGCAATGCCGCCCGCGCCTCGCTCCTGAGCTATTCCGACAAGAAGACGGATTGAAACTTGTACATCCGGCCGTGACGGTCCGACGAGCGAGCGCGCTCCTGAGCTATTCCGACAAGAAGACGGATTGAAACTCAATCAGCCATTGTGTTGCGGTGGCATAGCGGAAGGGCTCCTGAGCTATTCCGACAAGAAGACGGATTGAAACTCTTCCTGCTTCAGCGCCTCAATCGTGGCCGCCATCGCTCCTGAGCTATTCCGACAAGAAGACGGATTGAAACCAGATGATGCATTACATTTGTATTGTTCTCTGTAACAGCTCCTGAGCTATTCCGACAAGAAGACGGATTGAAACTCAGCACGGAGGGCGCGGCGGCCGTGCGCGGCATCACGCTCCTGAGCTATTCCGACAAGAAGACGGATTGAAACCGCGACGGCGGCGCACCTGTCCTTCCCGGCTACTGAGCTCCTGAGCTATTCCGACAAGAAGACGGATTGAAACTGAGCCGCTACAACCCCGGCAACGGTGCCGATAGTGCTCCTGAGCTATTCCGACAAGAAGACGGATTGAAACCCCATCCCCCATCCCCTGACCTATGCTCTACTTCTGCTCCTGAGCTATTCCGACAAGAAGACGGATTGAAACTAGCGGGCGGTGCTGAGCCAGCAAATCCAGCTCATCGCTCCTGAGCTATTCCGACAAGAAGACGGATTGAAACTGATACAAAGGGCCAAAAAAATAGTTCGCCCAAAAGGCTCCTGAGCTATTCCGACAAGAAGACGGATTGAAACTTGCTAGGATTTCGGGTAGCATTGCTCTAGCATTGCGCTCCTGAGCTATTCCGACAAGAAGACGGATTGAAACAACAAAGCGGGAGATGGTGCCGGAGTCGATGACGATGCTCCTGAGCTATTCCGACAAGAAGACGGATTGAAACCAGGAGCTGCTGACCCCCGGCCGCGAAGTGTACGAGTGCTCCTGAGCTATTCCGACAAGAAGACGGATTGAAACCAAAACCACGGCGTAAACGTGACCAAGGCCGGGCTCGCTCCTGAGCTATTCCGACAAGAAGACGGATTGAAACGCGGCCCGCTTTGACGCGGCCTGGACGGCGGCCGGCGCTCCTGAGCTATTCCGACAAGAAGACGGATTGAAACACGCTGGACCAGAACGTGAAGGGCAAAAAGAACCTGGCTCCTGAGCTATTCCGACAAGAAGACGGATTGAAACTCGAGCTTCGCACCCCGCAAGGGCAAACCCATTCATGCTCCTGAGCTATTCCGACAAGAAGACGGATTGAAACTTGAGGGGTTACAGGGTCGGCCTGCGGGTGCCTATTGCTCCTGAGCTATTCCGACAAGAAGACGGATTGAAACAGCATTTGGCAGCCGCCGGGGGCCTACCTGGCCATGCTCCTGAGCTATTCCGACAAGAAGACGGATTGAAACCCACGCATCGAATAGGCGCGAATAGCAAGCACCATCGCTCCTGAGCTATTCCGACAAGAAGACGGATTGAAACATGCTGAACGCCGCCGCGCCATTCGCCGGGAACATGTGCTCCTGAGCTATTCCGACAAGAAGACGGATTGAAACTTGTCAACAAGCCCGAGCGGATACGGGTCGGCTTCCTGCTCCTGAGCTATTCCGACAAGAAGACGGATTGAAACAATCTGGACCGAATGAGCGGTCCCATACGTTTGACATTGCTCCTGAGCTATTCCGACAAGAAGACGGATTGAAACCTACTTTTTTGAAATAATTCGGGTCGGCAGCATAGCGCTCCTGAGCTATTCCGACAAGAAGACGGATTGAAACCAATTCGCGCTTGTGGGCCTGGTTTTCACGGTTGCAGCTCCTGAGCTATTCCGACAAGAAGACGGATTGAAACTAGCGCGGCTTCGTCGTTGTAGCTGCTGCGGTCCAGCGCTCCTGAGCTATTCCGACAAGAAGACGGATTGAAACTGGCGCAGGCCATTACATGAGTGCTTGAGGAGAGCAGCTCCTGAGCTATTCCGACAAGAAGACGGATTGAAACCCATTTTGTCCACTCGCAATGCGAATATACTATAAAGCTCCTGAGCTATTCCGACAAGAAGACGGATTGAAACGTATGGTCGCTACGTTCGTAGATGCTGGCTAAGTGAATGCTCCTGAGCTATTCCGACAAGAAGACGGATTGAAACCAGCTAGCGGCCGGCTACAGCAACAGCGTAACCAACGCTCCTGAGCTATTCCGACAAGAAGACGGATTGAAACACGGCCCTGGCCCTGCGGGTGAAGGCCCAGCCATCCGCTCCTGAGCTATTCCGACAAGAAGACGGATTGAAACCGAGGCATCCAGAGGCGCAAGCGTAGGCGAATGCAGCGCTCCTGAGCTATTCCGACAAGAAGACGGATTGAAACTTTCTTACGCCGCGCAAGCCACCGGCCCAAAGTGGTGCTCCTGAGCTATTCCGACAAGAAGACGGATTGAAACCAGCCGGCCAGCAGGTCCCAGAACGCATCGTCGGGGCTCCTGAGCTATTCCGACAAGAAGACGGATTGAAACATTAACCATTTCAGCCCACACAATCATGCCCGAAATGCTCCTGAGCTATTCCGACAAGAAGACGGATTGAAACAAAAGACGACAGATAGCCGCCGCTCAGCCCCGTATTCTGCTCCTGAGCTATTCCGACAAGAAGACGGATTGAAACTTGCCGCTGCGGATGCGGGAATAGCCATCGGGGAGGCTCCTGAGCTATTCCGACAAGAAGACGGATTGAAACCAGAAAGCGCACGTAGGCGGCCCGCAGCCAGTAGGGCTCCTGAGCTATTCCGACAAGAAGACGGATTGAAACCCATTGAATTAACCCGCGAAAAGACGCTAGCCGACCTGCTCCTGAGCTATTCCGACAAGAAGACGGATTGAAACCGGATTTTAAAGGCGCTCTCGGCGGCGGCCGGGGTGGGCTCCTGAGCTATTCCGACAAGAAGACGGATTGAAACCCGACCTCACCAAAGAGGGCGGCAAGTTCGGCGGGGCTCCTGAGCTATTCCGACAAGGAACCTGTTTAGGGTTTAGGATGTCGGGGGGTGTCTGCATGGAAAAAAGGAGAAACCGTAGCAAGACCATTATTTGCCGTTACAACCCCAACGCCTGCGCAGCATTATAAGAAACCACATTATTAAGCTGCGTATAGCGCTCAATCATAGCGTCCGTTTTCTGCTTGGTTTGGTTCTTAATCGCCTTGTGGGATTGCCCGTTGAGCACGGCCACGGTCACGAAGGAGACGCGCAAGGAGTGCGCCGAATAGCCCGGCCCGAGGCGTTTTTGCACCAGCTTATTGATGGAGATGTCGGAGAGCCGCTTCTCCGACGGAACAGCCAACTGGCCCGGAGCAGCCCGCGGAATTTTCACAAACAGCGGCCCGGTCGTCCGGCCCAGCAGGGTGAGCCAGGCCCGCAGGCCGCGCACGGGGCAGAAGTCCAGCGTGGGCGCGTAGAAAATGGCTTTATCCTCGACCGCGCCGTACTGGTTGGTTTTGCTTTTGGCCAGGTGCACGAGCAAGGCCCGCTCGGTAAATTCCAGCTGCTCGATGTTGAGGTCCACCAGCTCCGAGCGCCGGAAGGCCCCGGCGAAGCCGAGCAGCAGCAGCGCCCGGTCGCGCAGCCCGGCCGCCGTTTCCAGGTCGATGCGGCGGATAGCCTGTTTCAGCTCCTCGACGGTAAACGCGGGAGCCTGGTCCTGCCGCTTGCCCAGGGTGCGGGCAATGCCTTCCATCACGATGTTGAGCGCATCGAGCGTCGCCGGCAGCCGGTGGCCGGCGAGCTGATGGGCTTTGCGGATGGCGGCCAGGTGGCGCTTGATGGTGGCCAGGGCGTGCGGCCGGGTGAGCGGTTGTTGACCCTTCTTTTTTCCCCGACCGCCCCCCGGCTCTGGTTCGGGTTTCTCGGAAGCCAGGAAGGCCACATACTCGGTCAGCGTCTCCACGTCGGCCGGCAACGCCTGCAAGTCGTGCTGCGCACAAAAGGCCATGTAGCTTTTCAGGTCGGACGTGTAGGCCCGTTCGGTATTCGCGGCGCCCTGCAAGCCGGTTTCCAGAAAGCCCGCGACTTTGGCGGAGGCCCGGGCCAGTTGAGCGCTGACCGACTGGTTGGCGGTTGCTGCCGGAACGATGGAAAGGTCTTCGCTCATGGAGTACGTGCAGCGGGCTTTTGGAACGCCTGGATTCGGGAGCCCAACCGGACCGGTTCTGTACACCTATATAATAGGTGTCAAAAACGGTCGAAAAGCTTCCCTCCTGGCTTGCAAATATAAGTTATGATAAGTAAAGATTATCATAAGTTAAAAGGCAACATACAGAAAAGTAAAATACTCGCCATTGAGGAACGGGTATTTTCGTTATCAGGGCACTTGCTTCTGCTGCATTAGGAACAACCAGATGTCCATGCACAATATTTCTCTTGGCGGACCAGTACCCGACTGTCTTCAACGAGGCATCGGGATGCAATTTCTAGTCGCGGGCCGAGAGGCAGGAGTCACTGATATGCATGGTACAAGTACAGGTTGCTCATTACGAAGATACCCGTTGCTGTACTTTGATTGCTGAACACGTTTTCTGAACCGTTTCCCCTGGATTTGCCCCGCGTTTCCACCAACTAACCCTCCGCGCCAGCTTGTCCAGCAAAACGAGCGATTCGATTTGCGGACAAGGGGTGCATTAGCGTTGGTATACCGCCTCCCGGTACTCTGCCTTCACGGCCTCCTTTGTCAGCTTGTGAGTTTCCAAAGCTGCAAATACCTGCCGGTCCGTCAGGCTCTGCAAGTCGTGTTCTTTGAACGAGTTGAGGTAGCTGCGCACGTTTTCGCGCAGCTTTTTCAAGCTGCCTTTGCGCACCACGCCCACTTCTTTGCTGAAGCCGGCTTCCTTGGCTACGTTTTTGGTGGGGATGACCATCAGGGGCGTGACCTGCATGGTGTGGTACTCGCGGTCGAACCAGGCCAGGGCGTTGTTCATCTGGCCGGTTTCGGCTTTGTGAATTTCGTTGCGGTCTTCCTTCACCTCGTTTTTGCACTCGATGAGCACGTACTCGTTTTCGCCCACGCCCCAAAGGTTATCGGGGCCGGCCCCCCACTGCTTGTCGGGGCGGGCGCTGCTGAAGCCGAGCAGTTCGCCAAGGTCGTGGAGGGCTTTTTCGAACTTGTCGGCCTTGGTGCCGAAGGTGAGGTTGTTGAGCAGCTCATCGACGCGGATGCGGCAATCGGTGTGGTGGGCGAAGGCGGCGAGCCAGCGGCGGGCGGCTTCGGCCTGGCTTTGATTGATGGCCAGCTTGGTGACGACCATGCCGTGTCGGGGCTTGAGCAGCAGCTGGTTTTGCCGGTGGGCCGCCACCTGCATGGCGTTGGATTCGGCTTTGTCGGAGGCGTACCGCAGCCGGGCCATTTCCTGGAGGTACCAGCCCCGCTCGCTGGCATCGGCCCCGGTCAGGTGCTTGTTGAGAATGGTTTGCAGGCAGGCGACGGCTTTGGCCACGTCGCCGCGGCGGTAGCTTTCTTCGGCTTTGCGTTCCAGCTCCAGGACGTAGAGCACCCGCTCGTCGGGGTGGTCGGCCGGGGCTTCGTCCATTTGGTCGGCGTAATACGATTTCCAGCCTTCGTCCCGGCCCAGGCACTGCTTGATGACTTCGTTGATGACCTGAAAGCCATCGCCCGACGTGGCATCTTCGGCGGCCATTTTGGTGATGGTGAGCCCGATGTTGATTTGCTGCTGGGTCTGGGCCGAGAAGAAACGCCGGAACCGGGGGTTGCGCAGCGTGTTGATAAGGTCGGGGCCGGTGATGACGATGACGCAGTAGTCTTTCTCGCCGCGCACCCCGCGCCCGAGGCCCTGCTCGATTTTCTGGGCCGTCTTGATGGCAATCAGGTCGCTTTCGGCCCGGCATTCTTCCTGGTACCGGTCGCTCAGGGTTTAGGCAAACGGCTTGGAATCGAGCACGAGGATGCGGCAGGCGTTGTCGGGCAGGTCGATGCCGTCGTAGCGGTTGGTAATGACGAAGGTCTTTTCGCCCTGGCCGGCTTTCAGGGCCTTGAGCTGCGGGTCGAGGGTGGCGGCCGTGAGGACGTCGGCTCCGTGGGTTTTCCAGGTTTCGGCGTAGGTAAAGCTGGGCACCAGGGCCACCACGCCGTAGGTACGCCCCGGCCGGGGGGCGGCAAAGGCAGCCACCAGGTTAGCGCGGCTTAGCCGGTCGTCGAGTTGGTAGGGGTCGAGTAACATCTTCTCGCCCGACCATTTCTCCTTGGCGTACAGCAGCGGGTGGGTGACCGTGCCGATGGCCAGACCCAGCCCCTTGATGAAGAAGGAGTCGTCGTTGGTCGTGGCCGACATGAATACGCGCAGCTTGGCGCGGTCGAACGAGCCGAATACATCCATGGGCGGGTGGTGGGGCACGATTTCGATGGCCGTGCCCGACACCAGGCACTGGCAGTCCCGGAGGGCGTCGCGCAGCAGGCTCCAGGTGAACCTGAGCTCGGCGTCGTCTTTGTGGCCGGCCAGCAGCGTGGCCACCTGCTCCAGTCGGTCTTGCCAGGCCCAGTAGGGCACGGCCAGCAGCACCTCGGCATCGCCGTTGCGGATTTCGGCCACCCGCGCCAGGCCCTGGTCCTGCAAATCCTCCTCAAACAGAGCAAACAGTTCCTGGTAGAGCTTTTCCGCTTTGTCCCGCTTCACCAGCACGGTGAAGGCTTGCCGGATGGTTTCGATGCAGGCGTGGGAATCGTCGAGCACGATGGCCCCGATGGCGGCGGCCTGCCGGCCCAGCCCGAAGAGGGAGCGGCCGTTGAAGAGGCGCTGCACGTGGGTAATCAGGACGGCCTTGCCGTCCCAGAAATCGGCGGGGATGACGTTGTCCGGCCCAATGTCGCAGTGCTTGAAACCAAATTCGCCGGCTTGCTCCCGGGTCTGCTCGGCCAGGTTAACTATTGGGGCACAGGTAGAGGGCCGGGCCCTTGCCTTCGTTCAGGCGCGATTGCAGCAGCAACAGACCCACCAAGGTCTTGCCCTGCCCCGTGTGCAACTTCACGATAAGGTCGCGCTGCTCGCGCAACGTCTCAAACCACGTGCTAAGCACCGCGTGCTGGGCCGGCCGCAACGGGCCTTTGTCGCTCTTGCGGTCCAGCGACTCGTAGATTTCAACCGGGTGCAGCTTCTTTTCGAGCTGCTTGGCATCGAGGCGTTTGCGAAAGTCAATCATGGTCAGATGAAATCAGGAAGTCATTACTAAATGTGTGGCAGTCGGATTACTTTACTGGCGGCAGGCGTTCTGCCAACAGTCGTCAAGAACCGGGTGACCGACTGTTCCATCCTTTTTGAGGCTTTCCGGGATGGAGCCGGAGGCGGTAGTTGCCGCCCTCTGCCGTCCACGCCCCGCCCGGGCCCGTGCCGGCGCGGGCCACGTAGTCGCCCTGCAACAACCGGCTCAACGGGTCGTAGGCGTAGCCGTAGTCCCGCTCCGTGCCGTCGCGCCGGCTGCGCCACCGCTGCCCCGTCAGGTTGCCGTTGTGCTGCCCGTAGCCGCCGGTGAAGCCCTGCTCGTAGCACAGCTCCAGCCCGAACAGGTCCCCGGCTTGGCTCAGGGCCGCGTCGTTTAGGTGCGTGAGCCAGCCGCGCACGTTGTAGCCGTAGTCCACCTGCTGGGCCAGGGCGCCCGCCCCCAGAGTCTTGCGCGTGAGCTGCCCCAGCTCGTTGTAGGCGAGCGCGGCAATGGGGGCGAGCTGGGCCTCGCCCGGCAGCTGCTGGTGGGTGCTCAGCAGGTGCCCGGTGTGGTTGTATCGGCGAAAGCACCAATACGAGGCCGAGAGTCTGAGTACCAGAAGTTCTCTCATTATCTCTCGTTCGTCACATATTGCCTAAAGTCGTAAGGGTATAGCCGAACATCCCAACGCTGGAGGTCAGCAGCAGAATCGCGTATATGTTACCCGTGCGATAGTTTTCTGGTTCTAGTTCTAAGGTGTAAATGGATGGGTTAGCTTGTATAAATCTATGTAAAACCCACCACCCTGCCAGCCATAATATAATAAAAAAAGCAGTCTGTATCTGCGACATCTCTTCCCGGAAAGATTGCATAACATCTACTTTTTGAAAAAGTAAGCTGGTGAGTAACAGGCCCCACATTGGAAAAAGAAAAGCAAATACCAGTTTAACCCAAAAAATACTTATCGTGTGGTCTTCATGTTGCCGGCGGTATCGCCAATAAGAAGCCGACAATATCAACTCTATGTAGTTTTTGACGGTCATGGCTTTGCCTTATTTTGACTGATTTGAGACATGAAGCTGTCATATTCTAACCGCTCATCCAAAGCAGCGCCTACAGCATCCTTTGCACCTGAGGCTTCAAGTAGACCACTCGCTATTCCACCAATTGGCCCAGCACCTATCAATGCCATATCAACTGCGAAAATAAGAAAGTTACCAACAGTGCGCTTCCTTAGGTACTTTGTTCCTGAGATAGTGGCACTTAATCCACCTAATCCTTTGCCTACGTACCCAGCCCATTTGACTAGGCGCAGGGCCTGCTCGGTTTGACTGGCCAACCCGCCCGCGTTGGCTGCGCTTTTCCACAAGCCCTCGTGCACGTCCACCGACATTCCGGCAGCATTAAGACCTGCGCTCCAATTGTTCAACGCTTCACCCTCTTTTGCAGCCGGAGTCAACTCGTTTTGGATGCCCTTCCACGATTTAAACAGAGATTTCCCGTCTGCCATCCACTCTCCGTGCTTGTACCCGGAACGGTAGCTCACCATGCCGAAGCCGCCAGCGAGCACACTGCCGTTACTAAGCCGGCCCGTGCCACCTCCCATTTCTTCTTCCACAAAACCGTTAGTTTGGTCAATAGTCGGCTTTCCCCCAATAGCATTTTCGGCTTGTAAATAAGTCGTAAACCGCTCAATATCTTTTCTGTCATTGGTTGTATATCCTCCTTCGGTGGTTTCCCATAGACCTAGGGGGTCGAAGAATCGCACAGGATTATTAAAACCGAAACGATAGGGAGTGAGGTTAGTAGCTTTTTCAGCCAACCAGTCTACAACGTGCCATCTTCCTAAGGCTGGGTCATAATTACGCCAGCCGTGGTCGTTCCAATTAAGTCCTAAATCACTTTGGTTTTCCTTGCCGTTGAACTGGTAGAAGTTCTTCAGCCGCAGGCCGGGCGCAGCCCCGCTCACCCCGGCCAGGTCCAGGCCGAAGGGGTCGTACTGGTTTTCCTGCACCTGCAGGCCCTGGCGGTGCTCGATGCTCACGTCGTCGAAGAAGACGTCGGCGTTGCTCTCGTTGCCCACGTAGGCCGTCACGTAGCCGTTCTGCTGCACCACCAGCGGCCCGGTTTGCAGCGGCTCGTAGTTGTTGAGCGCGGCGGCGCTCAGCTGCACCGTGCGCTGGTCCACCAGCACCGAATCCTCGTTGAAGGAGAGCACCCGCAGGTAGCCCTTGGGCACCCCGCCCGGCAGCTGGTTCAGCGCCAGCAGCGTGGCCGAGCTCAGCCCCACCTGCAGCAGCGGCAGCCCGCCGCGCCGCGCGCCGTCCCGGCCCGGGGGCGTGCCGGCCGGGGCCGGTTGGAGCAGCGAGGCGATGAAGCCGGCCAGCGAGAAGGCGAACGACTGGTTGCTGGTCGCCTGCGGGTAGAGCCCGAAGGCCGTGGCGCGCACCGTGTCGCCCTTCTGCACGGCAAACTGCGTGAGCGGCCCCAGCGGCTGCGGGGCCGCCCCGCCGGCCGTGAGCCGGGCCACGTAGCCGCTCGTGTGCGCCCGGGCCGTGGCAAAGGCAATGGGCGCGCTCACGCTCAGCGAATCAAACTGCTGGGTTTCGCGCGGCGCATCGGCCGGTTCGAGGCCGGCCCGGTAGGTGCGCACCTGCCCCAGGCGGTAGGCCAGGCGCAGGTTACCCAAATGGTCCTTGAAGGTGAACTCGCGCTCGTAGCGCGTGGTCGGCTGCCGCGCCCCGTCGTAGCTGACGAAGCGCAGCACCCGGCCCTCGGCGTGGGGGAAGAAGCGCAGCGAGTCGCCCTCGTACTGGAACGGCCCGAGGTAGTCGGTGCGCTGCGTCGGCTTGCCGGTCTGGTACACCAGCTTGGCCACTTTCTGCCCGCCGGCCGTGTAGCGGAACACCAGCGAGTCCGCCCCGATGCCGAAGTGAATGAGCCGGGGCAGGTTCAGGTGGTTGTAGGCGATGCCCGTGATGCCCTTGTTGCGGTCCTGGGTCAGGTTGCCGTTGGCGTCGTACAGGTATTCCTGGTTGAGGTGCGTGCCGCCTTCCTGGAAGTCGCCCGCCAGCGAGGCCGGCGCGCCGTTGTAATTCAACGGGCGCGGCAGCTGGTTGGTGCGCACCGCGTCGTCCACGGCTTGCAGCCGGTTGCCGGCGTAGGCATACGTGAGCTGGTCGACCGGCCCGAACTGCTTGGCCGTGGCGTGGGTGGCATTAGCCAGCAGGCCCCGGCGGCGCAGGGTAGTGATATTGCCGTTGTCGTCGTAGGAAACGAACGCCATCCGGTAGTTGTCCAGCTCGGCCGTCCACGCGCCCGTGGTGCTCGGCGCCCCGCCGGCCCGGGCCACGAAGTCGCCCTGCAGCAGGCGGTTGAGCGGGTCGTAGGCGTAGCCGTAGGCCCGCTGCACCCCGTCGCGCCCGCGCCAGGTCTGCCGGGGGGTGGTAAGAAATCAAGGAACCACTGAGCACTTGTTTGCGGGGAATGGCCTTTCAGAGCGATAATATCTATAAACAGAAGTTAAAGCTCGTTTATCACTTCTTCCAAAGCCTCTGTGACGCCATCGTCGTCCTCAATTGCCAACCACTCTTTGAGGTGTTTGGTAACATCGTCTCCTTCAATTTGACTAAGTGCGTAAACCAACGCATGACGAATTTCAGGAAGTGGATGTTTAATAAATTGTGTCAAAGGGTCAAAAAGAGCACGGTCAGGAAAGACTATGCATTGTTGAATATTCCAATACAACGTGCAGTCTTTCAATCTCGATACATTTCTTAAATTTTTTTGTAGCTCGTCTATAACGAACTGTTCATTCATCTTATAAAAGACTTGTTCTACTGTTTGGTACATACCAAAACCATTCCAGCCACCAAATGCATTTAAGAACAGTTTGACACAACGAGGGTCAGGGTAATCAAGAAAATACCTCCTAACCTCTTCAAAATCCTTCATCAACTGAGGATTTTTTTCTAAACTATCGTCGTCCGGCATTGGTTGATGTTGCCGTAGAAAATCAAGAGCTACTGCATTGGTCATGTCACTTAGCAAAATTACCAGTTGCTTTATTTTGTCTAATCAGTTCTGTTAATTGAGCATTTACGGTTTTAGTTTCATACCCCGCTTCTTTCAGCAGCCCGCGTAATTCCCGAACGTCGGCGGCTAAGTGCACACGAAGACTATTTGTGTTGTTTGAATTTTGCTTCAGTGCACCACTAACATCCCTTCTTGGCTTACCATTAGTCGCAGTTTTGGCGTGAATGTCATGTTTCAGGTTGATAGTAGGACCACTACCACGACTAGACGGACTAACTGCGTTTTGGACAGCGTGATGAGGAGTGTGCGTTTTATTTAATCCTGAAACTCTATTTGCTTTGGAAGATTGGCTATAACTTCCGACAAACAAATCCTCTCCTTTTTTTGCAAGAGCAACTGCCTCATCAGCATGATTTGCAGCAGTGGCAATCTTATCGGCGGTACGTAGAAATTTGGCCCCGGTGGCGGCCATGCCCGCAAAAGGAATCATTGCCGCCGCGCTAAGAGCGGCGTCGGTTTTGTTGCCCTCTAGCAAATAACCGACTGCATTGAGTCCGTCCGCAACTTCGCCCAAGCCGGGAACCAACCCAACCACGTCAAGGGCCGTGTGGACACCCGTGCTTACTTGCTCTTTTGTTACCCCTCCCGGTCCTGGCCACCGGCCATCCGCGTCGGCATACCGCACGGCATTGTCGAATCCAAATGAATAGGGCGTCCAACTTTCTTGTGCGTTCTCAATCTCCGGGTCCACGACGTGCCATCTTCCAATCTGGTAGTCGTAGAAGCGCCAATCCTGATGGTTCCAGTTCAGTCCCAGGTCAAGTTGGTTTTCCTTGCCGTTGAACTGGTAGAAGTTTTTCAGGCGCAGGCCGGGGGCGGCCCCGCTCACCCCGGCCAGGTCCTGGCCGAAGGGGTCGTACTGGTTTTCCTGCACCTGCAGGCCCTGGCGGTGCTCGACGCGCACGTCGTCGAAGTACACGTCCACGGCGCTCTCGTTGCCCACGTACACGCTCACGTAGCCGTTCTGCTGCACCACCAGCGGCCCGGTTTGCAGCGGCTCGTAGTTGTTGAGCGCGGCGGCGCTCAGCTGCACCGTGCGCTGGTCCACCAGCACCGAATCCTCGTTGAAGGAGAGCAC
>NZ_BAABDI010000019.1:0-94886 GCF_039539545.1 Hymenobacter antarcticus
TGCTGTAAAAGGGTCGTAGTTTTGGCGATGAGGCACTGCTTCACGGGGCGCGATGGACTTTGGAGTGTAGGAACTACAAAGGTCGGAACGCCCCGTTTTTATGCCCCAATTTTAGTAGGGTAGAGTGGTGCCGGCGTATACCCGTTGGTAGCCCAGGGTGTCGAGGGGGCCGGTTACAAAGCCAGTGGCTGTCGTTGTTTTTAGGTAAATGACCACGCCCGTGAGCGGCACTACTTCGGTGCCATCCCATTTATCGAAAGCCAGCCGTGTAATGGAGCCGGCCTGGTTGATATCGGTTTGCAGGTACACGGTTTCGAAAGCGCCTTCGGAGCTGCCGTGGTTGATGGGCGAGAGAGCCGAAATCTGGTTGCCGGCGGTGACGGTAACGACCTGCGCGGCTGCCGTGCCCGCCGTGCCAAGCAAGGCCAAAGCACTAACGATAAGGGAATGTAAGGGTTGGGTCATGGGAAAGGGAAGTTGGGGTTGAAAAATTCAGCTTACAAAGTAAGAAAGTATCATTCATTAAAGACTAGCGCAAAAAACGCTCCCGACCCGGCTGCTTCCGTGAGTAGCTTTGTGGCATGGAACGACTCATCATTCTTGATTTCGGCTCGCAATACACGCAATTGATAGCCCGACGCATTCGCGAACTGCACGTATTCTGCGAAATTCATCCCTACACGCACGCCCCGACCCTCGCTTTAACTGAGGATATTCGGGGCGTCATTCTTTCCGGTTCGCCGTGCTCGGTGCGGGAAGAAGGAGCCCCCAACCCCGACCTGAGCCACTTGCTGGGCCACGTGCCGGTGCTGGGCGTGTGTTACGGGGCGCAGCTGCTGGCCCAGCAGGGCGGCGGCTCGGTGCTGCCCGCCACCATCCGGGAATACGGCCGGGCCCGACTGGCGGAGCTGAACGAGGCCTCGCCGCTACTGGCCAATATGCACGCCGATTCGCAGGTGTGGATGTCGCACGGCGATACCATCCAGACGCTGCCGGCCGGCTACGATATTATCGCCAGCACGCCCGAAGTGGCGGTAGCCGCCTTCCACATTGCCGGTCAGGACACCTACGGCATCCAGTTTCACCCCGAAGTGACGCACTCGACCGAAGGCAAGCAGCTGCTGCGCAATTTCGTGGTCGACATCTGCCGCTGCGAGCAGAGCTGGACCCCCGACCACTTCGTGGATTCGGCCGTACTGGCCCTGCAAAACACCATTGGCCCCGATGAGCAGGTGATTCTGGGCCTCTCGGGCGGGGTAGATAGCAGCGTGGCGGCCTTGCTGCTGCACCGCGCCATCGGCCCGCGCCTGCACGGCATTTTCGTGGATAATGGCCTGCTGCGGCAGGACGAGTTTGCCACCGTATTGAAAGCCTACGAAGGCCTGGGCCTGAACGTGACCGGCGTGAACGCCGCGCCCGAGTTCTACGCCGCGCTCGAAGGACTGACCGACCCGGAAGCCAAGCGCAAGGCCATTGGCCGCACCTTTATTGAAGTGTTCGACCGCGAGGCGCACAAGGTGGAAGGGGCCGCGTGGCTCGCGCAGGGCACTATTTATCCCGATGTAATTGAGTCGGTTTCGGTGCATGGCTCGTCGGTCACCATCAAGAGCCACCACAACGTGGGCGGCCTGCCCGATGATATGAACCTGAAAGTGGTGGAGCCGCTGCGCATGCTCTTCAAAGATGAGGTGCGCGAAGTGGGCGCGGCCCTGGAGCTGCCCGCCGAGATTCTCAACCGCCATCCGTTCCCCGGCCCCGGCCTGGGCATCCGCATCCTCGGCGACGTTACGCCCGAGAAAGTGGACCTGCTGCAACGCGCCGACAGCGTGTTCATCAACCTGCTGAAAGAATACGACCTCTACGATAAAGTGTGGCAGGCCGGGGCCATGCTCCTGCCCGTGCAAAGCGTGGGCGTGATGGGCGACGAACGCACCTACGAGCGCGTGGTAGCCCTGCGCGCCGTGACCAGCGTGGACGGCATGACCGCCGACTGGGCGCACCTGCCCTACGAATTCCTGGCCGATGTGAGCAACAAAATCATCAACCAGGTGCGGGGCATCAACCGCGTGGTGTACGATATTTCGAGCAAGCCCCCGGCGACGATTGAGTGGGAATAAGGCAAGGCCGAATGAACAAAAGAACGTCATGCTGAGCGCAGCCGAAGCATCTCACGTGCAATGGTAAATCCAGTCGATTGAATTACTCGAGCACGCGAGATGCTTCGGCTACGCTCAGCATGACGTTTTTCTTTAACCAAGAACAACCAGCGAAAATGCGCTTCTGGTGCCTCCAACACATGCCCGATGAAGGCCCCGGCCACGCCGCCGACTGGCTGGCCGCGCACGGTCATTCGCTCACCTTCACGCGTTTGTTCGAGCCCAACCCGCAATTTCCGGCCATGGGCGACTTCGATGGCCTGCTAATTCTGGGTGGAGCCATGAGCGTGCATGACGAGGAGACCCTGCCGTGGCTCCGCGCCGAAAAGGACTTCATCCACGAAGTATTGCGGGCGGGGAAGGTAACGCTGGCTATTTGCCTGGGCGCGCAGCTGGTAGCCGAGGCGCTGGGCGGCGAGGTGCGGCCCAACCCGGACCCGGAAATCGGGTTCTGGACGGTGCGGTTTTCGGCCAAGTCGCTGGAACACCCGCTGCTGCGCGGGTGGCCCGAGAAAGCGGCCGTGCTGCACTGGCACCTCGATACGTTTACGGTGCCGCCGGGGGCCATGCGGGTGGGCATGTCGGCGGCGTGTGCTACGCAGGGCTTCGTGTGGGGCGATGGGGTCATCGGCCTCCAGTTTCACCCCGAAATGACGGTGCCGATGGTGGAAAAGCTGATGCACTCTGAAGGGCACGAAACGGCCGGGGAGCAGGAATTCGTGCAAACCGCCGAGCAGATTCGGGCCAAGATGAAATCGGTGTGGAAGGGGCGAAAGCTACTGGAGGCGCTGCTGGCGAATATGGTGGCGCTGCATGAAGCCGAGACCACGGATTAGCACGGATTTAAGCGGATTTCACGGATTTTGTGGACGATTGGACTTGGCGATATTTTTCACTTACATGGGGGCATGTGCCCAAGCCAATCGCGAGATTGGTCCCCTGCAAAATTTGATTATGGGTTTCCGTCCACAAAATCCGTGAAATCCGCTTAAATCCGTGCTAATTCGTGGTCTAGAAACCCTTCGGCAGCTCAATTCCCTTAATCGTCTTGTATAGGCTCAGCGCGTTCTGGTCCGTCATACCAGCCACGAAATCGGTGAGCAGCAGGATTTTCTCATAGGGCGATACGCTTGCCTGCTGGCCTTCGGCGCGGAACTGCTCGGGCAGCAGGAGCAGCAACTTGCGGCTGCGGTGGCCCTGGCTGGCGTCGAATACGGCGCAGAGGAAAGCATCGAGCAGGCCACCGAGGACCTCGAAACCAGCGGCTTCTATCTCGAGCACCGGGCGGCTGCGGTAGAGCTGGTTGATGCTCAGGCGCTGCACTTCCTGCAAATCGGTCCAGCAGCTTAGCTCTTTGATGAGGGGCTGGTCGTACTCGCCGCGCAGAATGGCGGGGGCGTGGTGGGAAAATAGCTCCGCCAGCTCCGTTACCAGCTTGCCGATGAGGCGGGCGCGGACATAGCCTAGCTCCTCGCGCCAGTCGTGCCACTGCACGCTGCCGATGCGGTCGGCGGGGTCGTTGAGCATCTTTTTGAGCAGCGGCAGGCCGGTTTCGGGCGTGATGAGGCCCAGCTTCAGGCCGTCCTCAAAGTCGATGATGCGGTAGCAGAGGTCGTCGGCCGCTTCGACCAGGAAGGCCAGCGGGTGGCGGTGGTAGAAGCCGGCGGCCGCGTCTTTCGGCAACAGCCCCAGCTCGGCGGCGACGTGCTGGAAGCGGGCACTTTCGGTCTGGAAATGGCCGTATTTCTTCTCCGAAGCGCCGCCTTTTTTCGCTGTATCGGCCACCAGGCTGGGCTTGGGGTATTTGGTGAATGCGCCCAGCGTGGCGTAGGTGAGGCCCAGGCCGGCAGTGCCGGTACTGTGCGCCGCGTAGGTGTGCGTGAGGATGCGAAAGCCGGCCGCGTTGCCCTCAAAATGCTGCAAATCGGCGACTTCGGCGGCGCTCAGCTTCTCCAGATACGGGGCAGCGGCGGCACTGAGAAAATAGCTGCTGATAGCATCCTCGCCGGAGTGGCCGAAGGGCGGGTTGCCGATGTCGTGGGCCAGGCAGGCGGCGGCCACGATGTCGCCGCAGTCCTGGTCGAGGTTGGGCAGGAGCTGGGCCAGTTCGGCGTCATTCTCCAGCAGATGGCGGGCGGCGAGGCGGCCCAGGGAGCGGCCCACCACGGCGGTTTCGAGCGAGTGGGTGAGGCGGGTGTGCACGAAGTCGGTTTCGGGCAGGGGCATCACCTGGGTTTTGCGCTGCAGGCGGCGGAAGGCCGAGCTGAACACCACCCGGTCGTAGTCCTGCACGAAGGCCCCGCGCACGGGGGCGGCACTGGCGGCGGAAAGTTGTTGGTCGGGGAAGCGGCGCTGCGAGAGCAGGCGCGGCCAGTGCATGGTTTCTTCGGAAGGCATGGGGCAAATGTAGCGGCTGCCGGGGCGGGCGGGCTACTCCTCGTGCGCCCGCCCCAGCAGCCGTACCGTGCCGTAGCCCACCAGCAAAAACAGCCCGAATACCAGCGTGACGCCCCAGGTGCCGGGGAAGCTGAACGGATGCAGAATCCGGTTCACGATGTCGAAAAACAGCGTGAGCGGGTTGGCCAGCACATCCCAGGAATTAAACCGCAGGTAGCGGCCCAGGTAGATGCCGAAGCTGCTGAGCAGCAGCGCCAGCGTGGCAAAGGCCCAGCCGGCGGCCGTGCCCAGCCGCAGCTGCACCAGCCGCTGCATGTCGGCCAGGGAGGCGTAGGCCAGCATCAGCCCGTTCCAGGCGCAGCTCAGAATCAGGGCCAGGTCGTACCACAGTGGCACGCCGGCCCGGCGTTCGAGGTGAAACAGGTCGGTGAGGATGTAGGGTGCGTTGGGGAAGAACAGGAGCCACGCCGCGCCCACCGGTACCAGCAGCCGCGCCCGCAGCGGCCCCTTAGCCGTGCCCAGCATGGTGCTGAGCGCGAAGGGAATGACGGCCAGAAACAGGTTCCAGACCAGAAACAGGAACAGCCCGCGCCCGGTCATCAGCACGCGGCCTACCACCAGCAACAGGCTCAGGCCAAGGGAGGCGGCCAGCACGAAAACCAGGGTGAGGCGGGCGCGGGAAAACGGCAGACTGGCAGCAGCAGGGACTCGCATATACCTAAAGATAACGCCGAAATTCCGGCCTTTATTTTGAGTCCACTCGCGGCAAGTCCGGGCCGGCTACTCCCTCGCCGGTACATCTACCCCCGCCGCGAAGCGCAGCTGGGCCTGGGTTTGGGCATATTTGGCTTGCAGCTCGGCCAGCTTCTGGCGGGCCGCAAGCAGGCTGGACTCGCGGGAGTTAATGAAAAATACGGTGCTTTCGCCGTTATCGAAGCGAATCAGCTCGCCGTCGCGCAGGCGTTGGTAGTTGGCCGTGGCCTGCTGCTGGAGGCGCAGCTGCTCCACCAGGGCCTGCCAGTCGTTGGCGGCGGTTTGCAGGGCGTTACCAATCTGGCGCTGGTCCTGGTCGAGCTGCAGGCCGGCATCGCGCAGCTTGAGCTGGTTGAGCTGGCGCTTGGCCCGCTCGGCACGGAGCAGGAGCGGGTAGGCCACACTCAGCCCCAGCTTGTAGTTGTTGGTCGAATAGCCGCCCTGAAACGGTTGCGGATTGCCTTCGAACGGCCGGCCGGGCAGGAGCAGGTTGTAATCGACGTTAATTTTAGGCAATAGCTTGTTGAGCAGCAGGCGGCTTTCCAGCCTCAGCTGCACCTGCTTCACGCGGGTTTTCAGCAAGTCGGGGTGCAGCTGCTGGGCCTGGGCGGCCAGGGCGGCCAGCGTATCGGGGGGTAGGGCACGCCAGGCGGGGGCGGGCGGCAGGGGTTGGGCGCGGGCGGCAGGCGGCAGCTCGCGGGGGCGGCTCTCGCCGTCCCAGAGGTAGCTGGATGCTACCAGCGCGGCATTTTGGGCCTGCACGCGGGCAGCGGCGCGCTGGCCCTGGCGGCTTTGCAGTTCGGCCTGGGCCTCCACCGAGTCGATGGCGGCCAGGTCGCCGGCCAGCGCGCGCAGCCGGGTGGCGGCAAAGCGCACGGCGGCCACCCGCTCGTTGGCGGTCAGCAGGCGCAGGCGCTCATCAGCCAGGGCCCAGTCCCAGTAGTCCTTGGCCGCGCTCAGCAGCAGCTTGTTGCGGATGGCGCGGCGCTCGGCTTCGGCCAGGCCGGTGAGGGCCTGAGCCACGCGCAGGGCGGTGCGGCGCTCGTCTATCAGCAGGCCCTGGCCCAGGGGCACGCTCAGGCCCACGTAGCTCAGGCCGTCGGTGGCGGTGTAGTCCTGCGGGTTCACGAAGGGGCCCACGCCGCGGTCCCAGCCCGCTTTCACATCCACGCCAAACCAGGTGGGCACGCGCAGGTAGGTTTCCCAGTCGTGAAAATATTCGGTTCCCTTGAGCTGCTTGCCGTAGTATTTGCCGTTGAGCGCAGGGTCGAACGCCCCGCGGGCCTGGCGGATTTCCTGGCGCGCCCGCTCGGGGTTCAGCGCCGCTTGCCGGGCCACGGGGTGGTACTGCGCCACCAGGTCCAGAAACTCAGACAGCCGCAGCACCACCGAATCGGCGGCCGGAGTTTGGGCACTGGTTAGCATCGGCTGCCACAGCAGCAGTAGCAGCGCTACGCCAAAACGCGAGAGCCATGCAGCAGGTCCTGGAATTAAAAGCGAGAAATCAAAAATTAAAAATGCCCGACGACGGTGTGCTAAGCGACTCACTTTTAGCTCTTCTTCTTTAATTTCTAATTCAACCCTGCCTTTGTTACTGCTCACCATAGCCGGGGTCTTTAGTTGCCTTCACCGTTTTGCCGCCCTTGGCGGGCTGGCCGGCCGGGTAGGCGGTGGCGTCGCCCACGTAGTTGGGCGGGAAGCCGTTGATTTGCCGCCACAGCTCGTACCATATTGGCACATCGTCGAGCAGGGCCCAGCCATACACGCCGGAGCCCACGCGCAGCGGCGCGGGCCAGGCCTCGGTACCCGGCTCGTGCGTTACCAGAATACGGTATTGGCCTTGCGAGTCGATATTGTCAATCACCTGCACCACGCCGCCGAAGGTGCCGAAACTGCTGCCCGGCCAGCCCGTGAACACCAGCGCCGGCCAGCCATCGAACTGCAGCCGCACCAGCCGGCCCACGCGCAGCAGGGGGACGTCCATGGGCTTCACGTAGAGCTCGGCGGCCAGGCGCGGGTTGGAGGGCATCAGTGTCACCAGGTCCTCGCCTTCTTTCACTATTTCGCCTTCGCCTTCTTTCAGGGCGCGCACCACGTAGCCGGTTTGGGGGGCCGTGATGAAGTAATAGCCCGCCCGGATGCTCAGGTTGGCCAGCTCGTTGCGCATCTTGGCAATTTCGCCCTCGGTGCTGAACTGGTAGCCCGTGGCCGAGCGCCGTTCGCTCTCGCTCTTGGCCAGCTTATCGGCGTAGTCGGCATCCAGCGACTCCAGCTCGATGCGCGCACTGATGGACTCCTGGCGCGAGGCGGCCAGCTTGTTCTCCACGGCCTGCAGCTTGGCGGCGCTCTCCTGAAACTTTAGGCGGCGCTGCTCCAGCTCGGTCAGGCTTTTCAGGCCCTGCTTGTACAGGAATTCCTGGCGCTCCTGCTGGCGTT
The DNA here is from genome assembly GCF_039539545.1 of Hymenobacter antarcticus. Taxonomy (NCBI): domain Bacteria; kingdom Pseudomonadati; phylum Bacteroidota; class Cytophagia; order Cytophagales; family Hymenobacteraceae; genus Hymenobacter; species Hymenobacter antarcticus. The sequence goes on from NZ_BAABDI010000019.1 coordinate 7,743, forward strand.
CGGCAATGGCAAAGTCGGCCCGGGCTGCCACCAGTTCCGCCTGGTCCGAGCGCACCTTTAGGTCGGCCTGGCGCACTTTGTTGCGGGCCTTGCCCAGGCTGGCCGCCAGGCCCAGGCGCAAGGCATCCTGCTGGCCGCCCAGGGCGCGGGTTTTGGCCGCGTTTTCGCGCAGGCCATTGATTTTGGCTTCGAGCTGCTCGCGGGTGCGGGTCAGCAGCTCGGGGTCGAAGTATTTTTCCTTGATTTCCACGATTTCGGCCAGCGTGTCGCCTTTGCGCACCAGCTGCCCTTCCTGCACCCGCCAACTCTTGATGCGCCCGCCAATGGTGCTGGGCACGGTTTGGGGGCGGTCCTGGGGGCGCAAGGTGGTCAGCTTGCCGGTCGAGCGAATGTTCTGAGTCCAGGGCAAAAACCCGGCGGCCAGCACCAGCAGGCCCAGGCCGCCGGCCCAGCGAGCCAGGGTCCGGCCGGCCCGTGGCGTGCGCACCCTGGCAAAGGCCGTGAAACGGTGCGCGTCGGGATGAGTTTCGGGGTTGGGATGTTCGGCAAAAGGCATTGTTCCGAGCGAATAGCTAGTAGCTAATAAGTAAGTAGCCAGTATTAAGTAATCAGTAGTCGGACCTCAAAATGCTGTCAATCAATAATTAATAACATGGCTGACTACTGAATGCTTATGTCTGACTACTTAATATGGTTAAAATCTTGCAGGAGTCGGCTATTTGCGGGCCGACCGGGATGGCAACCCGTTAGTTTTCGCCGGCCACCAACACCCCCCGCAAGGCGGGCGAGTCGCGCAGCTCCTCCAGGGTACCCTCGGCTACCAGCTTGCCCTCGTCCATTACGGCCACACGGGTCAGTAAGGCCAGCAATTCGGGCTGCGTAGTGGCCACGATAACCGTCCAGGGCAGGTCGGGGGCCACCAGGCGGCGCAGCGTGCGCACCTGCTCGGCCAGGGCGGCGGCGGGCAGCAAGGCATCGAGCAGCAGCAGCCGGGGGCGGCTCACCACGGCGCGGGCCAGCAGCAGCTTCTGGGTAGCGCCCGAGCCCAGCGAATAGCCGGGCCCCACGCGGGAGTTGAGGCCATCGGGGTGGGCATACAGGTCGTCGCGCAGGCCCACTAAGTCTACGGCCCAGGCCGCGTCGGCGGCCGTCAGGTGGGTCTGGCCGAGCGTAATATTTTCGAGCACCGTGCCCGAAAACAAATGTTGGTGGACCAGGCTGTCGCCCACGGCGGCGGCCAGGGCATCGGGGCTCAGGTCGGGCAGGGACAGTCCGGAATAGGCCACCTGCCCGGTGTAGCCATTCAGCTGGCCGGCCAGCAGGCGCAGCAGGGTGCTCTTGCCCCCGCCGTCGGCTCCTACCAGCGCAAGGTGGTCGCCGGCGGCCAGGGCAAACGTCACCCCCTCCAGCACGTTGCGCGTGGCCTGTGGGTAGCGGTAGGTGAGGTCGCGCACGGCCACGGTCAGCCCGGGGGCCGGCTCGGTGCCAGTGACGGTGCCAGTGGGCAGGGCGGCGGTACCGGCGGGCGGCGCCACCGTTTCCAGGTCCAGCACGTGCCCGATTTTGTCGATGGCCGTGAGGGCGTCGTACACGATGTCAATTTTGAGAATGATTTTCTCAACCGCGTTTATCGTGACGATGATGACGATTTCGGCCGCCACAAACTGCCCGATGTTAATCTGCTTGTCAATCAGCAGCCAGCAGCCAATGCCGAGCAGCCCCGCCGTGATGAGGGTTTTGAATATTACGAAGCCCCACGACTGGGCCACCAGCACCCGAAAATGGGCGTCGCGGGCGCTGAGGTGGCTGTTCAGCAGCTCGTCGGTGCGGCCCAGGGCCAGGTTCTGGCGGGCCGGCAGCCGGAAGCTGCCCACCGTGCGGGCCACGTCTTCGAGCCAGGCCACCACCTGGTACTTGTATTTGCTCTCGACAATGCTCGTGCGCAGCCCGCGCGGCCCGGTGGCGGCAATCAGGCCCCAGAGCAGCAGCACCAGCAGCAGCCCAAATACGATGAAAATGGGATGATAGAAGGAGAGCAGCACCAGCCCGAAGACGATTTGCAGGCCGGCCGCCGAAAACTCGACCAGCATGGTGGCCAGGCCCTTTTGCAGGGTGGGCACGTCGAGCAGGCGGTTCATGAGCTCGGGGAGGTATTCGCCCTCCAGGGACTCGGCCCGTACCCGGGGGAGGCGCACGGCAAAGTCCAGCGCCACCCGCGCCATCAGCCGCTGCTGAATGTACTCAATCAGGTGCAGCTGCATAATCTGGAGGCCGCCCACCAGCAGCGTACCCAGAACGATGAACCCGATGAGCACCACCAGCGAGGTGCTCACCGCGCCGCTGCTCACGAAGCCGATAACGGACTGCACGCCCAGCGGCAGGCTCAGGCTGATGACGCCCGCCAGGGCCGCGTATATGTAGAGGTAGACAATGTCGCGCCGTTCGGCCGCCAGCAGGCGGAACAAACGTTGCACGGGCGACAGGGAAGAAGCGTCGGACATTACCTGAGAATAAATGGGCTGGTGATACAGTTAGGGTAAAAAAGGGAGTTGCCGGGGCTTCCCCACGCACACCATACGTTACGTCTGGTCGGCCAGGGTTGGGTTGTTAAGCGCGGCAAATGCCAAATGTTCGAGAAAAGCGCAGATGGCACTTTCGGTGTTTAGGGGAGGCGCATCGGCGAGCGAGGGCAGGTGCTTGGAAAAAAAAAGCTGCTTGCGGGCGGTTTCCAGCAGCGTGCTTACCAGGGCGTGCGGAAACAGGTAGGCCGGATTTATTTCCTGTACCACCGTCACGATGCCGGCCGCCAGGCGCTTGTATTCCCGAAACAAACCGGCCTCGTTGTCCTCGTCCACCTCCTTGGTGAGGTAGGCTTTCGAAGCCTCACTCACTACGATGCGGTAGAGGGCGGCTTCGTCGAGCTGGGTGGTGGCGGGGTCGTCGTAGTGCGCGCGGGTGAGGATGCCCAGCACCAGGCGCAGGCGGGTGCGCGCGTCGGGCACGTTGTGGGTATGAAACCGAATCTGGTACCCCAGCCAGGCCCAGTGCCAGCTCACCAGGTACACCAGCAGCTTGTGCTTGTTCTCGAAGTAGCGATAGAGGGAGGCCTCAGTGGACTCGATGCGCAGGGCCAGTTTCTTGAACGTGAACTGCTCGAAACCGATTACGTCAATCAGGAGAATGGCCTCGGCTACCAGGCGACGGCCCAGGTCGGTGCTCTGCGGGTCGCGCAGGTACAGCTTTTCGTTGAGGTCGATGCGAAGCGTTGCGTGCATAAGAGAGCGAGAAAGCAAGCAGAGAAGGCGGTGAAATAAACTACAAAGAAACACGCTGGGCCGCGCCCATCATTCGCCCTGGCCCAGGGAGAAGGCCCGCACGCCGTTCATGAGGTACAGGTGTTCGGTCTTGATGACGTACAATTGGTGGTCGGCCAGGCGGTGCAGCAGGGCCAGAATATCTGCAAAAGGCATGCGGGTGAAATCCGGTTGGGCCCCAGTCACCCGCGCACTCGCGGCCACGAAGCGGCAGCGCCAGTGGTCGGTGCAAAAGGTTTCGGGGTGGCCATCGGGGTACACCTTCACCCCCCGGTTGGTGATGAGCTTGAGCTGCAACTGACTACCGGTGAGGGCTTCCAGCTGCTGGCCCAGGGTGGCGGCCTGCTTTCCATCCCAGCGCAGAAACACGTCGATGCCCACCAGCTGCTGCGCTACGGGGGCCTTGCCGTAAAGCGGCGTTTCGGTAGCTGAAGGCGGCGGGGCAGCGGCGGGCAGTGCGGGCATGGCCGCCAGCTGCCTGGGCTCGCGGCCCAGGCGGGCAATCACGGCATCGGCAAATTCGGTGGTGCTCACCTTGGCCCGGCTGGTGTCGGCCCGGTAGATGTCGGCCGGGTGCAGGCCGTCTTCCAGAGCGCAGAGCCAGGCGTTGTGGATGCGGGCCGCCACTTCGTGCTGGCCCAGGTGGCCCAGCATCAGCACGGCGGCTTGCAGCAGGCCCGAGGGGTTGGCCACGTTCTGCCCCGCGATGTCGGGGGCCGAGCCGTGGATGGCTTCGAACAGCGCGCCGTGGTCGCCAATATTGGCCGAGCCGGCCAGCCCCACCGAGCCCGTGAGCTGGGCCACGATGTCGGAAATAATGTCGCCGTACAGGTTCATCGTCACCACCATGTCGTAGCGCTCGGGCGTATCGGCCAGCCGCGCCGCACCGATGTCGATAATCTGGTGGTCCTGCTCAATGTCCGGGTACTGCCGTCCAATTTCCATGAACACCCGGTGAAACAGCCCGTCGGTGAGCTTCATGATGTTGTCCTTGGTCATGCACGTAATGCGGCGGCGGCCGTGGCGGCGGGCGTACTCGAAGGCAAAGCGCACGATTTTCTCGCAGCCCGACCGGCTCACCAGCTTCAGGCACTGCACCACGTCGGGGGTTTGCTGGTGCTCGATGCCGGCGTAGAGGTCCTCCTCATTCTCGCGGATAATCACAACGTCCAGCGTGGGATGGCGGGTGGCCACGGCCGGAAACAGCGAGCGGCAGGGCCGCACGTTGGCGTATAGGCCCAGGGTTTTGCGCAGGGTCACGTTCAGGCTTTTGTAGCCCCCGCCCAGCGGCGTGGTGATGGGGGCCTTGAGCAGCACCCGCGTGCGCCGCAACGATTCCCAGGCTTCGGGGCCGATGCCGGAGCTGTGGCCGGCCCGGTACACGGCCTCGCCTACCTCAATGAACTCCGGGGCCAGGGCGGCCCCCGCCGCTTCCAGCACCCGCAGGGTCTGGGACATGATTTCGGGGCCGATGCCGTCGCCGATGGCAACGGTGATGGGGACTTTGGGCATTATGGCTGACATGAGCGAATGGCGTGAAGGATAAAAGTAGAGCGGAGGCCGAACCAGGCGGGCCCCCAAATGACCACGCAAAGTTATACACACTTCTCCAATTAATAGTTTTACTTTTAAAAAAAATAGTCAAATAACTTAGTCTGATAGAATCACTAAATTATTTTGCCTTCGCTGCAACTTTTGAATAGGCACTTGTGTATATGATAGCAAGACTATCAATAATGGTAGTTTGACTACAAAGGTCCCATTGTCATGATACGCCCTCCGTATTCTTCATCCCACCTGCTTTGGCACCGCGCCAGGGCAGCGCGCCCCCGGCCCGCCGGGGCGGCCCCAGGCACGCCTACGATGTCGAGCTCAGAGGCCATCCGGGCGTTGGTCGAAACCTTTGGGTCCTATTGCTGGCACCGCGCCCTGCTGGTGCGGGGCCGGCGCACGGTGGCCGGCCTGCTGCTGGCCGGGGCTGCCCTGCTGGGCGGGGGCTGCACCACGGTGCGCCAGGGCGAAGTAGGGGTGAAGCGCACCCTGGGCCGCCTCGACCAGCAAGTGGTGATGTCGGGGCCCAAGGCGTTCAACCCCTTCCTGACCACCATCATCAAGGTGCCCGTCACGACGCAGAACCTGGAGATTCGCTCCAGTCTGCCGTCGAAGGAAGGCCTTTCGATTGCGTCGGATATCTCGATTCTCTACCGGGTGAAGGCCGACCAGGTGCCCGGCATTTTGCAAACCACCGGTTTGGGCTACGAGAACGTCCTGATTCTGCCCGTGTTCCGCTCGGCGGCGGCCGATGTGTGCGCCCGCTACTTTGCCAAAGACATGCACAGCGCCGAGCGCTCGGTGATTGAAAAGGCCATTCTTACCCAGATGAACGGAGTGCTCACCATCCGGGGCTTCGAGATTGAGAACGTGCTGCTTAAGAACATTGTCTTGCCCGGCGGCCTGGCCAAGGCCATTGAGGACAAGCTCGAATCGGAGCAGGAGGCCCTGCGCATGGAGTTCCTCAAGCAGCGCGAAACCCGCGATGCCGAGCGCCGCGTGATTGAGGCCGAGGGCCAGAAGCGCATCGCCGTGGTGCGGGCCCAGGGCGAGCAGGAGGCCAACATCATTCAGGCCAAGGGCAAGGCCGAGGCTATGCGCATTGAGGCGCAGGCCGTGCGCCTCACCAACCAGCTCATCAACCGCGACCTGACCCCGGCCGTGCTCAAGTACAAGTCCATCGAGGCCTTCCGGGAATTGGCGAAGTCGCAGAACGCGAAGACCATCATCACCGACGGCAACACACCCCTGGTTAACACGCTGGCCCAATGACGATGACCCGGTTTGCGCTTGTGCTCGCCGCGTCGCGGTCGCCGCCTCGGGTCGCGGGCCGTTGGCTGCTGGTGCTGGCCCTGCTGCTGGTGTGGCTGCCGCACCCGGCGCGGGCCTGCTGCTGGGGTTCGAGTATCCGCTGGCGAAGAAGGTGCTGCTGATGGGGGATTTTATCTCGGGCCGCAACGCTACCAGTGTTTCGGTGCTGGGTATCAACTACCTTGCTACGCGGCGAGTGCAGCTGTGCCTGGGGGCGCTGGTGCCCAACCCCGGCAGCCATAACCGGGCCGGGGTGGTGTTCGAGCTGAACCTGCTGGGCTATGATGCCGAAGACGATGCCCCGCCCGGCGGGCACTGAGCCGCCTTCTGTTTTTCCGTTTCACGCCCTAAGTTCACTTCGCCATGTATCGCTCGCTGCTGTTGCTATTCGTGTTGCTGCTGCCCCGCCCGCCGGCCGCGGCCCAGGACCTGGAGCTGATACAAAACCGGGCCTTTCAGGTGACCTACGCCGTGCCCCCGCGCTGGGCCCTGACGCATCAGCGCACCGACTCGGTGGAGGTGCTGCGCTACCACAGCCCCGACGACGATGCCCGGCTGTGGGTGGGGCAGCTGCGGGGCCGGCACGCCAAACTGCCGCCCGCCCGCGCCTTGCAGCGGCTGCTGCGCCACCTGGGGGCCACCCGCCACGAAGAGCACCGGATGTCGTCGCACGGACTCGACTTTCTGGAGAGCACCGGCACGTGCTTCGTGGGGGGGCGCGAGCTGCGCTACGATGCCCGCGTGACCACCTACCAGGGCCATCTGCTGCTCGTGTATGTGTACGCTACGCCGGCCGTGTTCACAACCCAAGCCCCGCTGCTGCACCAGATGCTCGACAGTGTCACGCCGCAACGGGGCAAGTAGCCGCCCCGGCCGGCTGGTCATTTCACTTTTTTCATCAACCTTTTTCCATTCATCGCCATGAAATCTATGCTTTTGCTGCTCGCTTTGCTGCTGCCGTTGGGCCTGTGGGCTCAATCTGAACCCGAAATACACTACGAGTCCGTCCGTAGTCCCCAGTACCAGCTCCAGTACCAGGTGCCGACCGGCTGGGACCAGCTGCGCCAGACGAATGATACCACGGTGTCCGTGACCCACCTCAGCCCCGGCCGCGACTTGATGCTTTACATCGGACAGCTGCGTGGGGCCGCCACCCGCATGACGCCCGACCAGGCCCTGTACCACCTGGCCGAGCAGTTCGGCATCACGGTCAATAAACAGTTTTCCACCACCTACAACGGCATTCAGTTTCTGGAAACCACCGGCTCGGGCAACCGCGACGGCCAGCTGCTGCGCTACGATGCCCTGGCCGCCCGGCACCGGGGCCACGTGCTGCTCGTCTGCGTGTCGGGCACGCCCAGTGCCTTTGCCACCCACGAGCCAGTGGTGCAGCACATCCTGCACAGCCTCGCTACCTACAAGCCGCGGCAAGCGCCGCGCCCCTAGCGCGGTTTGTAAAGCAGTGTACTGAGTTGGGAATTAAGAGTTATAAGTTAAATATTTGACAAACTGAATTTTAATCCTCAACCCTCAACCCTTAACTCTCAACTCTTAACTCTCCTTATGATACTCTTCAACCTGCTCACGATGAGCGCCCGGCATGCCCGCGAAGCCACCCAGCTAGTGCTTACCCAACACCTGGCCACGGACGTGTTCGTGGACGAGGCCATTGACAACTATTGTCTGGGGGCTGATGGCACCGTTGGCGTCCAGCCCTTGTACCGGGTGCTGTTTCTGACCAAGGCGCTGCTCTACCGGCGCATCGAAGAGCTGCTGACCACGCATTTTCCCGGCAACGACTTCCGCATCTACGCCACGGCCGTCACCCACGTCAACGATGCCGAGGCCAACCGGGTGCGGCAGCTCTGCGCGACTGAGCCGGCCGGGGCGGGCGCTGTCTGATGGGTAGGCGCTGCCCGCCGCCAACTGTCTTTTTCCCCAACCTTATTTTTTCATTCCCATGTAACCCACTTCTGTTTCTTCGCACTGGATTTTTCTGGCGTACCTGGTGCTCACGTTCTACTGCCTGGGCGCGGCTGTCATGAACGAGTTTATGGAGCATCAGAGCTGGGCCGACCTTGGCCCTTACCTGATTGCCAGTGACTTCGCGGCCTGGCACCTGGCCACGGCCCAGCACATCGTGCCCTTCCTCACCGTGTCCGCCGTGCTGCTGAGCGGCGTGCTGGTGCTGCTCTGCTGGCAGCGGCCTGCGGCCGTGCCCCGGCCCGCGCTATTGCTGGCCCTGGCTTGCCACGCGGTATTCTGGGCCTCCACCATATTCGTGCAGTGGCCCCTGGAAAGCGCGCTGAGTGAGGGCCAGTTCTCGCCCGATATGATGACGCGCCTGCTGCGCACCGACTGGCCGCGCAAGGTGCTGCTGGTGGTTGAGGCCCCGCCGGCCGTGTTCATGGCGCATCGGGTGCTGGGTGCGGCCAGCGCCGAGGCGAGCCGCGAGCTGGCGTGGCGCTAAGGCTGTCGCCAACGGTGGGCGTAGCGGGTGCGGCCGGGCGTTGCGTACTTTTGCGCTGCTCTCTTCGCATCCCCTATGCCCATTGTTTTTTTTCGCCAGCCGCTGGTTTCCTGTTGGCTGTTGAGCTTGCTCGTATTGATTGGAGGTACCCCCGCGCTGGCCCAAACGCCCGCTAAGCCCCGGCCCACCGCCGTGCCCCCCGCCGAGGCCTCGGTGCGCTACCGCAGCGGCAAGTCGCAGCTCGACCAGGGCCACTACGCCGCCGCCCTGGCCCAGCTCGAACCGCTGGCCCAGCCCACCGCCCGCTTCGCCCGTGCCGCCGATGCCGCCTACCTGGCCGCCGTGGCCGCCGCCCGTCTCAAGCAGTGGCCCGAGGCCGAGCAGCTCCTCAACCTGCTCCGCACTGAGTACCCGACCTACCCTAACCTGCCCGACGTGCTGTTCCTGCAGGGTCAGGCTTCCTTCGAGCAGGAGGATTTCGATACCGGCCTCAAAGCCCTGGCGCAGCTGCCGCCCGACAAGCTCACCCCCGAGCGCGAAGCCCTGAAAGTCGTCTACCTGCCCCGCATCAAGGAGCGCACCACCTGGCTGCGCAACCTCAAGCGCTACCCCGACGATGCCACCCTGGCCCGCGCCTACGCCGACCGCCTCGTGTTTGGCGGGGCTTACACCGATGCCGACCGCCCGCAGCTCGATGAGCTCATCGGCAAGTTCGGCCTCGACCGCGCCCGCTACACGCCGCGCCCCCGGGTCGGCAAAAAGTCCAGCTACAACGTGGCCGTGCTGCTGCCCTTCGAGCTCAATGACCCCAGCTGGCAGACCCAGCGCAAAAATCAGTTCGTAACCGACCTCTACGCCGGCCTGCGCCTGGCCCAGGACAGCCTGCAACGCGCCGGCCACCCCATCCAGCTATTCGCCTACGACACCGGGGCCGACACCCTGGCCCTGAAGCAGCTGCTGACTCTGCCCGAGCTGGCGGGCATGGATTTGCTCATCGGCCCGGTGTATAAATCGGGTGCCCGGCTGCTGGCCCGCTACGCCCGCGAGCATCAGATTGTGTGCGTCAACCCGCTCTCGCAGGATGGCGACCTCGTGCTCGATAACCCCTGGCACTACCTCTTCGCGCCCAGCGCCGCCACCCAGGGTCGCGCTGCCGCGCAGTTCGCCCTGAGCACCTACGGCGCGGGCCGGCCCGGCATCATTCTGCACGAAGACAGCAAGGACGAAACCGCCTTTGCCAACGCCTACAAAGCGACTTACGAGGGCGAGGGTGGTAAAATCAGCACCTTGCGCCGTTTCAACCCCGATGTGGACGAGAGCCTGGCCGCCGCCTTCGCGGGCCTCGACATGGCTAATGCCAGCCACGTAGTAGTCGCTTCCGATAACCGCCGTATCGGGCCCTATGCCATTCGGCAGCTTCAGCTTCAGCCCGCCGCCACGCGCCCTGGCCTGGTAGCGCCCGGCTCCTGGCTCGACAATCCGCGCCTCGACGTGGGCCAGCTCAGCGCCCCCGGCCTGTATTTTGTGCAGCCCAAGTATTTCGCCGAGCAGGGGCTGGGCTACCGCCGGTTCCGGCAGCTGTACCTGCAGCGCCAGCGCCTGCCGCCGTCGCAGTTTGCCAGCCAGGGTTTCGAGATGCTCCTGTATTTCGGCACGGCACTGTTCCAGTACGGCCCGGCTTTTCAGGCCAATCTGGCCGGAGCCGAGCCGGTACCCGGTGCCATTTTCGATGGCCAGAGCTACAGCGGCGGTGCCCACGACAACCAGGTAGTGCCCATTGTGAAGCTCAGCAACCTGGAGTTGCAGGTGTTGCGGTAAAACTGCAAATTCAGCCCAGCCATTCACATTTGGCCCCTGAATTTGTTGTACTCTGCGTACCTCCGCGTTTTTCTCCGCGCACCTCTGCGGTAACTTCTCACTCGCCTCTCCCCACATCCCAAACGGGTCAGCTCAACGACTCCCCCCTCCGATAACCATGCTCAATCTCACCACTTCCACCGCCCTCTTCGAACGCGCTAAAACCCTCATTCCCGGCGGGGTAAACTCGCCGGTGCGGGCCTTTCGCTCGGTGGGCGGCTCGCCCGTGTTCATGGCCAGCGCCCACGGCGCCTGGCTCACCGACGTGGACGGCAACCGCTACATGGACTTCATCAACTCCTGGGGTCCGATGATTCTCGGCCACGCCCCGGAAGTGGTGCTCGACGCCGTGCGGGCCGCGCTGCCCAACTCGCTCAGCTTCGGCGCACCCACCCACCGCGAAGTTGAGATGGCCGAGCTGATTCGGGAGATGGTGCCCAGCATTGAAAAAGTGCGGCTCGTGAATTCCGGCACCGAAGCCTGCATGTCGGCCGTGCGGGCGGCGCGGGGCTACACCGGCCGCGCCAAAATTATCAAGTTTGAAGGCTGCTACCACGGCCACGGCGACGCTTTCCTGATTGCGGCCGGCAGCGGGGCCCTCACCGCCGGCGAGCCCGACTCGGCCGGCGTGACCGCAGGTGTGGCTCAGGACACCCTCACCGCGCCCTACAACGACCTGCCCGCCGTGCAGGCCCTCGTCGCCGCCAATCCCGGCCAGATTGCCGCCCTCATCCTGGAGCCCGTAGTAGGTAATATGGGCCTCGTGGTGCCCGCCACCGGCTTCCTGGCCGGCCTGCGCGCGCTGTGCAACAACCACGACATCGTGCTCATTTTTGATGAGGTGATGACCGGCTTCCGCCTCGCGCCGGGCGGGGCCCAGCAGCTCTACGGCATCACCCCCGACATGACGACGCTGGGCAAAATCATCGGCGGCGGCCTGCCCGTGGGCGCATACGGCGGCCGTGAGGACATCATGAACTGCGTGGCTCCGGCCGGCAAAGTCTACCAGGCCGGCACACTCTCCGGCAACCCGATGGCCACAGCCGCCGGCATGGCCCAGCTGCGCTACCTGCACGAGCACCCCGAACTCTACACCGCCCTCGAAGCCAGCAGCGCCCGCCTCGCCGACGGCACCCGCCAGATTGCCGCCGAGCTCGGCCTGAACTACACCGTGAACCGCGTGGGCTCCATGTTCAGCCTGTTCTTCACCGATAAGCCGGTGCATAATCTCGACGATGCCAAGCAGTGCGACACCGCCGCGTTCGGCCGCTACTTCCACGGCATGCTCAACCGGGGCATCTACCTCGCGCCCTCGCAGTTCGAGGCCCTGTTCGTGTCCACGGCCATCACCGATGAGCTGGTGGAGATGTACCTGACGGCCTGCCGCGAATCGTTGGTAGAGGCCCATCGCGCAAAGTAGCGCGAAGTTGAAAAATCAAGTTTCGCAAAGGCCGCCTAATCCCGGCCTATCGAGGTATGAACAGTCGCCGGCCTTTGCGAAACTTAATTTTTCAACTTCGTGAACCGCAGGAAGGCGGAGCCAAACCTTGCGCTCTACCTTTGCCCGATGTTAAAACTACGCCTGTTAAGCTTTTTTCTGCTCCTCACGGCGCTTGCTCACGCCGAAACCCCGGCCCAGGCCAACAAGCGCCTCTTCGATAAAACCATCGATGAGCTGAACTTCCGCACCATGGAAACGGTGTACGACAAGTCGTTCACCCGGGGCAAGTTTCCGCTCACGCTACGCACCGCCGCCGCCCGCCGGCAGTTCGACGGCTTCGGTACCAATGCCGGGCTCAAGCAGCTGTTTTTGAACTACAACGGCATTGCCGAGCGCTATAAAAACCGCTTCGGCAACGGCCCCATGACGTTGGCGGAGTTCGAAAAACAGCTCAAATCGGTGCTGCTGGACAAGAATTTCGAGTTCTTCATCCACAACCTGCCGCGCGATGAGCGGGTGGCCCTGGTGCGGGCCGAGCAGCGCCTCATTCAGCAGGCCACCGCCCAGTTCAATGCGTCAGGGGCCGAAGAAACGGCCGCCATTCCGCCCGCCGACATCGACGCCCAGCCTGAAGCACCCGTCACGGCCCCGCTCACCACCCACGATGCCGACAACAATGAAGCCGCTCCGGCCGACGAAGTGCCCCTGACCAGCGCGCCCGCTGCCAGCACCGGCCCCGCCGCAGCCCACGACTGGCTCGACTACTTCACCCTGCTGCTCAGCCTGACCAGCGTATTGCTTCTGGCCCACCTCATTATCAACGTGCTGCCAGGTCTCAGCCGCCGCATCAACAACCTGTCGGCTGACCCCGAGCCGGAGCCCGAGCCCCGCAGCCTGGCCAGTCGCCTGCGGCCCACGCGCTCGCCCGGCCTGCGCGAAGACCGGTACGAGGACGATGAGGACGACGACGAAACGGAACGGCCTCAGCCTTACCGCCACGACGACGACTAAGAGGCAATCCGAACAGGCCGTCATGCCGAGCGCAGCCGAGGCATCTCGCCCGCTTTGTTGAGGTGGCGGCTGATTACTGCTGCACGCGAGATGCCTCGGCTGCGCTCGGCATGACCGTTCTTTTCTTGCCTATTCGGATAGGCTCTAAGGAGCGACAGAAACGTTATCTACCGGTCGTGCTTCGGCAGGCTCAGCATGACGGTCTGCTTTTTTAAGATTTACCAATCCCCACCCATGATTCTTACTGACCAGCAAATCCTTGCGGAAATCGAAAAAGGCGCCATCGTTATTGAGCCGTATGACCGCAGCTGCCTGGGCACCAATTCCTACGATGTGCACCTTGGTAAATACCTGGCCACCTACCGCGATGAGGTGCTGGATTCCCGCAAGCACAACGAAATCGACACCTTTGAAATACCCGAGGAGGAAGGCTTCGTGCTGCAGCCCGGCAGGCTCTACCTTGGCGTGACGCAGGAGTACACCGAAACCCACGCCACCGTACCCTTCCTCGAAGGCAAGAGCAGTGTGGGCCGTCTGGGTATTGATATTCACGCGACGGCCGGCAAGGGTGATGTCGGCTTCTGCAACTATTGGACGCTGGAAATCAGCGTATCGATGCCCGTGCGGGTGTACCGCCACATGCCCATCGGCCAGCTGATTTATTTCACCGTGCAGGGCGATGTAGCCACGCTGTACAATCGGAAAGAAAACGCCAAATACAACGAGCGGACCGATAAACCGGTGGAGTCGATGATGTGGAAAAACAACTGGTAACATATTCGGTGGGCACTATATCACCCCCATAATCCAGAACCGGAAGCCAATTTTCTTCGTTTAATTGGGTAACCGGCTGGTTAGCTACTGGCCCGGTCCTTGCGTAAGTGCGTAACGAAACCCCTACGACGATGACGAAGAAAACCGCTTTTGCCTCCCTTATTTTGGCCCTCTTGGCCGGTACTGCCAGTGCCCAGCAAGCATCCGTTGGCCCCGTTGCAGTGCAGGATAAAACGCAGTCCAGCCCCCGCCTCAATCCCGTGGAAGCCCGCGCCGACCGCCTGAGTAACAAGATGGTGCGCGACCTGCGCCTCAATAATTACCAGGCCACCAAACTCCGGGCCATCAACGCCGATAAAATCGCCAAGATGGCGGCCATCGAGCGTAAGAACGCAGGTAATCCGAAACTCATTGACGAGCAGTGCAACGGCGTTTGCAAAGAGCGCGACAAGGAGTTCCAGGATTTTCTAAGCACCGACCAGTATAGCGCCTACTTTGGCTCCCGCGCCACTTATTACCAAGCCGATAAGGACTATGCCAGCCAGTCGTCCAGCATCCTGCTCGCCGATGCCGTGCAAAATCCTGCTCCCGTTCGCGCCAACAATGCCTCGGTAGCACCGGCCCGCACCAAGCCGGTTAATCGGCCCGCCGGCAACCTCGGCCGGAACGCCCGATAAAAACCGTAGCACACGCTTTAGCTTGTGCATTGCTTGAAGTAAAAAAAGAAAAGCCCCGCCGGAATTATCCAACGGGGCTTTTTCATGTCCAATTAACCCACGCTAAAGCATGTGCTACTAGCCGTTCTGTTCCTGCCGGTCCAGATAGTCTGACAGCTCTTTGCAAAGCTCCCGCATCATATCGGCCATTTTCTTGTCGTTGGTGGCCGTTACGATATTCTCAGCCATCGAACCGATGTTATCGACGCAGAAGCGCTTCATTTCGTCAATCGGCATGTCTTTGGTCCAGAGGTCAATTTTCATGGTGCCCGCCTGCTCCCGGTCCCACAGCGCGATGTTGATGGCCTTGGCAAAGTGGATGTCCGGGCCCGCATCGGTGGCCGACCAGCTGATGGCCTCCGGCACCTTGTTGTCGTCGAGGGCAATGCTAAAGCGGATTTCTGATTTTTTCATGGGTTGTATATCGAAACGATAAAAGAAGAACGTCATGTCGAGCGTAGCCGAAACATCTCGCATGCAGCAGTAAACCAGCAGATTGGATTACTTCCACACGCGAGATGTCTCGGCTGCGCTCGACATGACGTTCAGGTAAAACGTTCTGCTAAACGTAGTTATTGAGCATCACCGGCATCACCAGCATCAGGATACTCTCGTTGTCATCGGCCTGAGTGGGCATGAGCAGACCGGCGCGGTTGGGCGTGCTCAGCTCCAGGGTAATTTCCTCGGAGTCGATGTTGGAGAGCATTTCGAGCAGGAAGCGGGCGTTGAAGCCAATTTCCATGTCCTCGCCGTCGTACTGGCAGGTGAGGGTTTCCTTGGCTTCATTGCTGAAATCGAGGTCCTCGGCCGATACCACCAGCTCGGAGCCGGCCAGGCGCAGGCGCACTTGGTGGGTGGTTTTGTTGGAGTAGATGCTGATGCGGCGCACCGAATTCAGCAGCTCGGCGCGGTTGATGATGAGCTTGTTGGGGTTGCTCACCGGAATCACGTTTTCGTAGTCCGGGTAGCGCTCGTCAATCAGGCGGCACACGAGGCGCATCTGGTTGAAGGAGAAGAAGGCGTTGCTCTGGTTGAACTCGATTTTCACCGGCGTGGCCTCCGAGGGCAGCGTGCCTTTCAGCAGGTTGAAGGCTTTGCGCGGGATAATGAGGTTGGCGGTCTGGCCGGCGCCCACGTCCTGGCGGCGGTAGCGCAGCAGGCGGTGCCCGTCGGTCGCCACGAAGGTTACCTGCGAGTCGGCCAGCTGCACGAGAATGCCGGTCATGGCCGGGCGCAGCTCGTCGGTGCTCACCGCGAAAATGGTTTTGTTGATGGCCCGGGCCAGCGACGACGACGGCATCTCAATCGGGGCCGAGCCCTTCACCACCGGCACGCGGGGGAAATCGGCGGCATTCTCGCCGGCCAGTTTGTAGCGCCCGTTGGCCGAGCTGATTTCGATGGTGTAGGTTTCCTCGTCCAGCGTGAAGGTCACGGGCTGGTCGGGCAGGTTCTTCAGCGTATCGAGCAGGATGCGGGCGGGCGCGGCGATGCGGCCGGTGTCGCGGGCCTCCACGGGCAGCTCGGTAATCATGCTCGTCTCTAGGTCGGAGGCGGTGATGGTGAGCTTACCGGCCTCAATCTCAAAGAGAAAGTTCTCCAGAATGGGCACCACGGGGTTGTTCGTAACCACGCCGTTGATGCTTTGCAGCTGCTTGAGCAGCGCGGAGGATGATACGATGAATTTCATGGTGCGAGGCTGGGGATGGGGGTTGGCGGAGGGCAAAGATAGGGGGTTGGGTTGGGCTTTGGAAGGGCGGCCGGGATTTGTGAACGGCTATTCTGGTAATGCCGTTTCTTTGAAGCTAAGCTGTATATTTAACAGACTAAATCACCTTCGCCATGACCAAAGAAGAAGTAATTGAGGCAATGAATACCTTGCCCGAAAAATTTGACCTCGATGCCTTAGTCGAGCGCCTTATCTACGTTGAGAAAGTTGAAGAAGGCTTCGCGGCAATTGAGCGCGGAGAGTCCAAGACACACGAAGAAGTAAAGGAACTAGTGAAATCATGGCGCAAATAATCTGGTCGAATCCTGCTATTAAGGATTTGCACCAATTGCGCGAATTTTATTCGCAGTTCTCCGAGGGCTATGCCGACCGGCTTATTGATAAGCTGATTGCACGAGTGGATATTCTGATAAACTTCCCTCAGAGCGGCCGCATGGCCCCACAGTTCAAGGACGGACTTACGCGAGAGTTAGTCAGCGGCAACTATAGCATCATTTACCGAATTCAGGATGCCGATACGGTTACCATCTCACGCATTCAAAGCAACGCGAAGCCGCTCACAAGGCTGAACTAAACGCGCATCCAGTTCAAAATTGGCGTTACGATTGCCAGAATCACCAAGGCTGCCATTGCCAAGGATAGTAGTGCAGCTATTGTATTCAATACGACGACCCGGCCGACGTTGGTGTAGCTATTTTCATACTCACTCGCTAACTCCTTTTGCACGCGCGCCTTATTCCGGTAGCGGAGAAATAAATACGCAACGCCGATTGGCGCGAGCACCAAAAAGGCAATGACCTCCCCGAAGACTGCGCTGAATATTTCTTCCATGATGTGCGGGATTAAAGCTGGGTAGGTAAACGAAGCTACTGGGTTACGCCCCAAACCCCGCATACCGCCGCTTGCGCCGCCACGCCCGCACCGCCCCAAACAACCCCAGCAGCCCCAGCGGCGCGCCCAGGTTCAGCAGCTGCCAGCCGCGGCGCTGTTCGGCCAGCTTCACTTTGTCGAGGGGGCGGAGGGTGATTTGTTTGCCGCGCACGGCGATGAGGCCGGTTTCATCAAGCAGGTAGTCGGTGGCGTTCAGGACCAGCTCGCGGTTGGCGAACTCGGTGTTAGCGAGGCGGTCGAAGCCCAGGCGGTAGGGGTTGCCGGTTTTGGGGTCGATTTCGGAGCGGATGAAGTCGCCGTCGGAAAGCACCAGGACTTTGCTGGGCTTGGCGTTGGCCGGCTTCTCGGGCTGGAACTGTAAGGTGCCGGGCCGGGCGCGGTTGGCGAACAGCGAGGTAAACTGGCCTTCGAGCAGGTAGCCCACCGGCTGAAAGCCTTTCTGGTAGAGCTTGGGGTTAGGCTCCAGACGAGCGTCGTTGAAGTTGATGGGCACCGGGGCGGGCAGCACGCGGGTGTAGCGTGAGGTGCTGAGCAGCGCGGTTTTGCGGATGCCGGTGGCCTTCACCGTGTCGAGGTTGCCGGTGAATTTCAGGTACACCGCGTCGAGGTTGCGGGTGATGGGGTGGGGGCTAAACTTGTTGATGAGCGGGTAGAGCTGCCAGGGCATGGGCTCGATTTTGGGCTTGTTGCCATCCATGCCGGTCACGAGCGGAATCTGGCCGCTGTTCAGGTCGAGCAGCAGGTTCTGGTTCAGGCGCAGGCCGTATTTGAAGAACAGGTCGTCGAGGTTGAGGTCGTAGGGCGTGGCCAGGGCCACGCCGTTGCGGGCCACGCTGTCGAGGTCCACGCGCAGGGCATCGACGAAGAACATGGCCCGGCCGCCCTGGGTGATGAACTGGTCGAGCTTGAACTTATCGTCTTCGGAATACGGCGTTTTGGGCTGGGCCACCACGATGGCATCCAACGCGCTCAGGTCCTTTACCTTGCTGAGCGTCACGCGGAACACGTCGTACTGCTGCTGCCAGCTGCCGAGCATGTCGCCGGCCTGCACGTTGGTTAGCTCGCCGTGGCCTTCCACCACGCCGATGCGCTTGCGCAGGGCCGGCACCAGCGTGCGGATGGTGCTGGCCAGCTCGTATTCCAGCCCTTCGATGCTTTGGTTGAGGCGCACATCGGCGGGGGCGGCCTGGTTGCCGCGCAGCAGGAGCACCGATTTGTCTTTGCCGCCCACGCTCACCACGGCGTAGGGGAAGATGATTTTCTCGACGCGCTTGCCGTTTTCGGTGGCACCGAGGTTGGTGGGTTTCAGGCCTTTCTTGAACAGCGAGGTGTAGAAGGCATTGCGGGCGGCTTCGGTGCTGGCCGCGCTGGGGTCGATGAAAATGTAGTTCAGGTTGGCCCCGCCATAGACCTGGAACTCGGTCAGGGTTTCGCGCACGCCCTGCTCCAGACGGCGGAAGGCGGGTGGGAAATCGCCGGTGAGGTACACCGTGACCGTGACCGGCTGCTTGAGGTCGCGCAGCAGCGCCTTAGTGGCCGGCGACATGGTGTAGCGCTTTTCCTCAGTCAAATCGAGCCGGAAAAAGAAGCGTTGGGCAATAAAATTGAACAGCAGCAGCCCCCCGATAATGGCGGCAAACGTGAGCAAGTCGCTGCGTTTTCGGGTTGTAGCGTATGCTTTAGCTTGCGCTGGTTCGAACGAGTTTTCGGATGGATTCATAGGTGCTAATTGATGGCAGATGGGAACAAGCTAAAGCGTGTTCTACTACCAATTTCGACTCCGTAAAGCCAGGCGCGTGGCCTGCAACGCCACCGCCACCACACTAAAGAAATAAACCAGGTCCCGCGAGTCAACCAAGCCTTTGCTTAAGTCGCGGTAATGCGCCGCGATGCCCAATTGGCTCACGTAATAAGCCGAGCTGCCTTGTAGCACGGAAGCCAAAGAATCGAAGCCGGAATAAATCAGAAAACAACCAACCACCGCCACCAGAAAGGCAATAATCTGGTCGCGCGTGAGGGCCGAGGCCAGCACGCCGATGGCTGCGAAAACTGCCGCCAGCAGCGCCAAGCCTAAATAAGAACCTACCGTAGCGGCCGAGTCAATATTGCCTTCCGGACTGCTCAATTTATACACGGAGAAATAATAGAGCAACGTCGGAATTAAGGCCAGTAAAGCCAGTAATAAACACGCTAAATATTTGCCGCCAATTATCTGTCCGTCAGTGAGCGGGCGAGTCAGCAGCAGCTCAATTGTCCCCGCTTTTTTCTCCTCCGCAAAGGTGCGCATAGTAATAGCCGGAATCAGGAACAGGAATATCCAGGGAGCTAAGTTGAAGAGCGTCTGCAGGTCGGCGTAGCCGTAGTCGAGCACGCTGCTATCGGGGAAAACCCAGACGAACAGGCCGGTGGCAATCAGAAAAACCCCCAGCACCACGTAGGCGACGGGGGAGTTCAGGAAGGCGTTGAATTCTTTTTGGAGTATTGTTAGCATATGTTTTGACCGTCATGTCGAGCGCAGCCGAGACATCTCGCGTGCAACAGTAATTAGTTACCCGAGCGAGATGTCTCGGCTGCGCTCGACATGACGTTCCTTAATTCTTAGTTCTTACTTCGTCAATTCCCCAAAAACTTCTTCCAGGCTCTGGTGCTCCTGCCGCAGTCCGAGCAGAATCCAGCCTTCCTGCCCGGCCAGGCGCGATACGGCGGCGCGCACGTCGGTACCCGGCGCGGTGCGCAGCAGGACCGCGCCATCGGGGGCCAGCTCGACGTGCCGCACGTTGGGCAGCCTGGCCAGCTTGGCGGTATCAACCGCGCCCTCAAACTCGGCGCGAACCACGGTTTCGCCGGCGGCGCGGGCGGCCAGCTCGGCTACCGGGCTGTCGGCCACCAGCTTGCCCCGGCTGATGATGAGCACGCGCGAACACAGGGCCGTGACTTCGGGCAGAATATGGGTGCTGAAAATGACGGTTTTATCCTCGCCCACCTCGCGGATGAGCTGACGGATTTCCAGAATCTGGTTGGGGTCGAGGCCGGTGGTGGGCTCGTCGAGAATGAGCACGTCCGGGTCGTGGATGAGGGCCTGGGCCAGGCCCACGCGCTGCCGGTAGCCCTTGCTGAGCGCCCCGATTTGCTTGTTTTGCTCGCGGCTCAGGCCCACGCGGCGCACCAGCTCGGCCACGCGGGCTCGCAAGCCGGAGCCCCGCAGCCCGTGCACTGAGCCGATAAATTCGAGGTACTCGTGCACGTACATGTCGAGGTAGAGCGGGTTGTGCTCGGGCAGGTAGCCCACGTGGCGGCGCACTTCCAGGCTGTCGGTGAGCACGTCGTAGCCGGCCACGCGCACGGTGCCGGCGGTGGGAGGGAGGTAGCCGGTGGCAATCTTCATGGTCGTGCTTTTGCCCGCGCCGTTGGGCCCGAGAAAGCCCACGATTTCGCCCTTACCCGCCGTGAAGCTGATGTTGTCCACGGCGTTTTGGGTGCCGTAGGTTTTGGTCAGGTGCTCGATTTCTACCATGTGGAACTGAGTATCAGAAAGAACGTCATGCTGAGCGAAGCCGAAGCATCTCTACTGCGCAAGTAATTAATTAGTATTGAGGTAAAGATGCTTCGGCTGCGCGGACGCCAGATGAGCATGACGTTCTTTCAAAATCAACTCATTTCACCTGCGCCGGCCGCAATTGAATTTCCGAAATCATCGTGGTGTCCGGCGCTTCAATAGCGTGTACAATGGCAGCGGCAATGTCTTCGGGCTGCATCTTGTGCGGGTCGGGCGTGGCACCGGGCTCCTTGCCGTTGAAGTTGGTTTCGACCGAGCCGGGCATGACGCACGTCACCCGAATACCGTCCGGCCGCACTTCCTTAAACAACGCATCAGAAAAGCCGCGCACCGCGAACTTCGTGGCGCAGTAGCCTGCCATGCCGGCCGTGCCCGCCGTGCCAGCCAGCGAGGCCACATTGACGATGTGGCCCAACTGCTGCTGTTTCATCTGCGGCAGCACGGCGCGGGTGCAGAGGAAGGTGCCCAGCACATTGGTGTCGAACATCGTTTTCCAGTCCTCCGTCCTGAACCCATCAATATCACCCATAATGCCCAGGCCGGCATTGTTCACCAGCACATGAATTTCGGGCCCCAGCTCGCGCCGGGTATTGGTGAAAGCTTCCGTTATGGAATGTTCATCCTGCACGTCGCATTCGAAGAACTGAAACTGGTCGTGCGCCAGGTCCTCGGGAGCGGTGCGGGCCCAGCCGGCCACGGCGGCCCCGCGCGCCAGCAGCGCTTCGACGGTGGCGCGGCCAATTCCTTTGCTGGCGCCGGTCACGATGGCAACTTTACCGGTAAGGTCCATTTATCTTTGGGAAAAGTAAGGAATGCAAATGCACTGTACGAGTTTGCGGCCGCAAGTTAGCGGCCCCGGAGGGTTTGGGGTTCTGCGCGGGCTGGCCCGCGCCGGTATAGTGCTGGCCCTGATGGCCGGAATGACGGCCTGCGCCCCCGGCCACGGGGCCGATTGCCTGAAAAGCACCGGTGCCGTTGTTACGCATCGGCGGGAGGTAGCCGCCGGCCTCATCACCGTTTCGGCCTACGATAATGTGGACCTGCGCCTCGTGCAGGATACCCAGACCTATGCCGAAGTGCGCGCCGGCGAAAGCCTGATTGACGATATCACCCTCACCCGCAACGGCAATACCCTGGAAATTGCCAACACCAGCAGCTGCAATTGGACCCGCAGCTACGACACGCCCCGCGAGGTAACGCTGCACGTACCGCGCATTACCGACGTATTTCTGCGCGGTCAGGGGAATGTCAGCACCGTTGGTCAGTTTCAACAGGATACTATTTTCTTCCACCTGGTGGGAGCCGGCGACTTTGACCTGAACGTGCAGGCCCGCCAGCTATTCATCGACCAGTACGAGCTGGGCGATGTAAAGCTGAACGGGACGGCCATCGAGATGAACTTCACGGTGGGCGGCTCCGGCCGGCTTTTCGCCTCGGGCCTGATGCTGCGCCGCTGCTACTTCACCATGACGCGTGACAGCAACGGTGATGCCCGCGTGCGCGCCGCCGACGCCGTGGCCGGCATCGTGGCCGGCAATGGCACCCTGTACTACGGTGGCCCGCCCGCGTTCACGGATATCCGCGTGACGGGCAAAGGAGGTAAAAAAGCGGAGTAAGGTTGTCCGACTGAGCGCCGCTCAGCCGGACAGTCCCGATTACCCCAAGTCCCCCAGCTGCGGGCGAATCAGCAGCTCCTCCACCACGGCGTGGGGCGACATCGAGAAGGCGGAGAATATAGCCTCCGCCACGTCTTCGGCCTGCACAAACCGCTCGGGGGGCAAGTCGACTCCGGCCCAGCTGGCCGTGAGGGTGGGGCCGGGCAACACGGCGGTGACGCGCACGCCGCTGGTTTTCAGCTCTTCGCGCAGGTTCTTGCTGAAGCCCAGCAGCGCGTGTTTGGCAATGCCGTAGGAGCCCCCGTTGGGGTAAGCCATGATGCTGGCCGTGGAGCAGATATTGAAGATGTGGCCCCGGCCGCGGGCAATAATGCCGGGTAGCAGCGGCAACGTCACGTCGTAGGCGCTGAGCAGGTTCACGGCCAGCATCTGGCGAAGCTGGGAGCCATCGAGCGGCTCGTCCTGCAGGCGGCCGGGCACGAAGGCCCCGGCGTTGTTCACCAGCACCTCAATGGGTAAGCCCAGGGCCAATACGAAGGCCGCGAAACAGGCACAGTCTTCGGGCCGGCTGAGGTCGGCGGGCAGCGTGTGCAGCACGGCCCCGGGAACATCGGCGGCCATGGCGGTTGTGAGGGCGGCCAGGTCGGGGGCCGACCGGGCGCAGGTGGCCACCGGGTAGCCGGCACGCAGAAACCGCGATACCACGGCCTGACCGATACCTTTGCTGCCGCCGGTCACGACAATTAAATTTTCGTTGGTTTGCACTGTGTTCGCGTGATTTTACGTAAGGTTGCGGGTTGCCTCTTTTATCGCCGAGACCAACACCCTGGCCCAACCTACGGTTTTTATTCTTAGTTATTTCTCATGCTTAAAACTTTCGGCTCGTTCGTCCTCTTCCTGCGCGGCATGGTTACGCGCACCGAGCGATTCAGCGTACTGTGGACGCGCACCCTCGACGAAGCCATTCTCATCGGCGTCGACTCGGTGGTAATTGTATCTATCGTGTCGGCCTTTATCGGGGCCGTAACCTGCGTGCAGATTGCCTACAACCTCACCAACCCGCTCATTCCGCAGTCCACCATCGGCTACATGGTGCGCGAAATGACCATTCTGGAGCTGGCCCCCACCATCACCAGCATCGTGCTGGCGGGCAAGGTGGGCAGTAGCATCGCCGGCGGCCTGGGTACCATGCGCATCACCGAGCAAGTATCGGCGCTGGAGGTGATGGGTATCAATTCAACTTCGTACCTCGTGCTGCCGCGCATTCTGGCGGCGCTGCTCATGTTCCCGCTGCTGGTCATTCTGGCCATGCTGCTCTCCATTCTGGGCGGCTACCTGGCGGGCACCCTCACCGGCGTCATGACGGCCCAGGACTATATCGAAGGCATTCGGACCGATTTTATCCCTTACAACATCCTCTTTGCCCTCATCAAGGCCGTGGTGTTTGCCTTTCTGGTTTCGGGCATTTCCTCCTTCAAAGGGTATTACACCACCGGCGGAGCCCTCGAAGTGGGCGCGGCCAGCACCGGAGCGGTTACCAATTCCATTATCGCCATTCTACTGGCCGACTTTGCCCTGGCCGCCCTGCTCCTTTAAGGCAATGAGTGAATGGGTGAAGGAGCGAATGAATGAATGATAATTCCATCATGTAGCTCCTGAAATCCTTCACCCATTCGCTCCTTCACCCATTCACTCATTGATTTCATGATTGAAGTATCCAATATTGAAAAGTCATTTGACGGCACGCCCGTGCTCAAAGGCATTTCGTGCGTGTTCGAAACCGGCAAGTGCAACCTCTTGCTCGGTGGTTCGGGCACGGGCAAAAGCGTGCTGCTGCAGTGCATTGTGGGCCTCATGAAGCCCGATATCGGCTCCATCACCTTCGATGGCACGGTGTACACCAACAGCAAAATTGACATCCGGCAGGAAATCCGGCGCAAAATCGGGATGCTGTTCCAGGGCTCGGCTTTGTTCGACTCGATGACAGTGGCGCAGAACGTAGAGTTTCCGCTCCAGATGCTGACCCCCGAAATGACGCCCGAAGAGCGCCGCGACCGGGTCGAATTCTGCCTCAAGCGCGTGGGCCTCGAAAATGCCGGCAACAAGATGCCCGCCGAAATTTCGGGCGGCATGAAAAAGCGCGTGGGCATTGCCCGCGCCATCGCCCCGCAGTGTACCTACCTGTTCTGCGATGAGCCCAACTCCGGCCTCGACCCCGCCACCAGCATCAAAATCGATAACCTGATTAAGGAAATTACCCACGAATACGACATCACCACCGTCATCGTGACGCACGACATGAACTCCGTGATTGAGATTGGTGAGCACATCATCTTCCTCCATCAGGGGAAAAAGCTCTGGGATGGCACCAAGGATGAAATCCTGAACGCGACCGTACCCGAGCTGCGCGACTTCATTTTCAGCAGCAGCCTGGTGCGCGCCGCTAAGCGCGTCGACGATGAAACGGAGGGTGGCATCTCCGCCTTCGCGGAAGAAAGCGAAGCCGGTGGCGGTATCTAAATCACTGAATCGCTGATTGCCGCTGATTAACCGTGATTTCGCTGATTATCGGCGAGACCAAAGTGCAACTGCAAGTCAGGCTAGAGGAAAGTGACAAGTCAATATAAAACCAAAAAAGCCGTTCAACTGAGCGGCTTTTTTTGGTTAAAAAAATCAGCGAAATCACGGTTAATCAGCGGCAATCAGCGATTCAGTGATTTGAGGTGGGCCAGATGGTGCTGCCCGTGCCAGACGTACAAGGCCAGGGCCTGGTCGAGGGTGAAGGTGTGCTCAGTGGCGGGGTGGTAGAACGTGCGCTGCCACTGCGCATCGGTGAGGTGCTGTAGCAGCGTCACCCAGCGCGTGTGCAGGGCCTCCAGCAGCGTGAGCGACACCGTGACGGGCGTGGCGGCTACGTCGGGCAGCTCGGCCCAGGCTTGCTGGTCGTAGGGGCGCACCGTGGGGTTCTCCTCCGTCAGGGCCAGGCGGAAGCGGAAGTAGCAGTTCATGTGCGAGTCGGCGAGGTGATGGATAACCTGCCGGCCCGTCCAGCCGCCGGGGCGGTAGGGGCGTTGCAGGCCCTCGCCGCCCACTTCCCGGGCCGTGGCCGTGAGCTGGGCTGGCAAGTCAGCCAGCTGTTGAATGAGAGCGGTGCGTTCGGTGGCACTCAGAGGGCCGTCGGGCAGGTGGGCGTGGCCAATGGGATAACTGAGGTCCATGCGATTGAATTAAAAATGAAGAATTAAAAATTAAAAATTTGGGGCTGCCAGAATTAAGAAGTAGTGCCTAAATAATCGTCACTAAAAAAGCACGTCATGCTGAGCGAAGTCGAAGCATCTCGCGTGTGGTAGTAACTCAATCGATTGGTTTACTGCTACACGCGAGATGCTTCGACTTCGCTCAGCATGACGTTCAAATTCGTGTCGATTATTTATCCATAACTACTTAAAAAAAAGCTGATGGATTGAGAGTAAGCTCCCAGTCCATCAGCTTTTTTAATTCTTAATTCTTCTTTTTTAATTGCTCCTTAGCCGTTGCGCTTGTTGAGCTCGTCGCGGATTTTGGCGGCTTTCTCGTAATCTTCTTTTTCGAGGGCCTGGGCCAGCATTTTGGTCAGCTCATCGAGCGAGACCTGGCCGCTGGGCTCACGCGGCTCGGGGGTAGCCCGCGGGGCGCGGGGCGTGTCGTCATCCTCGTCGTCGTCCTCTTCGGCATCGCCTTCGGTGTCGGCTTCGTCGAGGTCGGAAAGGATGATACCGGCTTCGCTGAGTACGGTTTCAACTGTAAAAATGGGCACCCCGAAGCGCAGGCCGATGGCAATGGCATCGGAAGGCCGGGAGTCGATATCGAACGTGGTAGCCCCGTCGGAGCACACGATGCGCGAATAAAACACGCCCTCCTTGAGGTCGGAAATCACTACTTCCAGAATCACGACGTGCACGTGCTCGGCAAATGATTTGAACAGGTCGTGGGTGAGCGGGCGGTTGGGGCTGATTTTTTCGATTTGAATGGCAATGCTTTGCGCTTCAAACATGCCAATAATGATGGGCAGGCGGCGATTGCCGCCCTTCTCGCCCAGAATCAGCGCGAAGGAACCAGACTGCGACTGGCTGGACGAAAGGCCCAGGATTTCAAGCTGGATTTTTTTCAAGGGAATAGGGTGAACTGGGTGTCGGAGTGCTTAGGACGGATTGAAAGGCCCACAAAGAGGCCAGGCAGCTATGAAGTACGTGCAAATAAAGAAAAGTCCGGCTATCTGCCGTCGAAAATGCCCGAAAATAACCTCTGCCGCAAAAAAAGACTTGGGGACTCAGGTCCCGGCTTTCTCACGAATGCCACGGGCCTAAGTCCCCAAATACGTTTATTCAGGCTTAGCCCAGCGCCTTTACGGCCGCCGTCAGCTTGGGCAATACGTCGAAAACGTCGCCCACGATGCCATAATCGGCTGCTTTGAAGAAAGGAGCTTCCGGGTCTTTGTTGATAACCACAATCACCTTCGAGCTATTGACGCCAGCCAGGTGCTGGATGGCCCCCGAAATGCCGCAGGCAATATACAGGTTCGGCGATACCGTGATGCCGGTTTGGCCCACGTGCTCGTGGTGAGGGCGCCAGTCCACGTCCGACACCGGCTTGGAGCAGGCCGTGGCCGCGCCCAGCGCCTTGGCCAGTTCCTCAATCAGGCCCCAGTTCTCGGGGCCTTTCATGCCCCGGCCGCCGGATACCACGCGGTCGGCTTCGGGCAGCAGCACGCCGCCGGCCTGGTCCTGCATGATAACCTGAGTAGGAGCATCGGCGAAGTCAGCATCGGCCAGCTGGGCCGAGAAGCTGCTTACTTCGGCCGTTTTGCCGGCATCGTGCTTGGCTTCGGTCGAGTTTTTCTTCACGGCGATGATTTTGCGGTCGCCGCTCAGGGCCACGTCCGAAAACGCTTTGCCCGAGAAAGCCCCGCGCTTCACCATGAAGTGACCACCCTCAATTTTGGGCAGCTCCACTACGTTGGTCGCCAGGCTGGCCTTCAGGCGAACCGACAGGCGCGAGCCCACGGCCGCGCCAATGTTGGAATTGGCCAAAATAATGATTTTAGCCTGCTCCTGCTCGGCCGCCGTGGCGATGAGCTTGGTGTAGGCGTTGTTCACGAAGTCCTTCAGGCGCGGCTCGGCGTCGTGCAGCACTTTCGTGATGCCCTGCTCGCCCAGGAGGGCCAGATTGGCGGCGTTGGCTTCGCCTACGGCAATGGCCGTGGCGGTGGTGCCCAGCATGGCGGCCACCTCGGCCCCGTAGGAGGCCACTTCCAGCGACGACTTTTTTACTTCGCCGTCGGCGCATTCAACTACAACTAATACAGACATGGTTTTTTATAATTAGTAATTAATAATTATTAATTAAGAATTCCGAAACGAGGCTTTTGCTGGTTGAAACGACTGCAAAAGCAATTATTCATTCTTAATTACTAATTACTAATTGATGTTTAGATGACTTTGGCTTCGTTGCGGAGCAGCTTGATGAGCTCGCCGGCATTCTCAGCGTCGATGAGCTTCACGCCCTGCTTCTTGGGGGGCAGCGCGAACTCGG
This sequence comes from Hymenobacter antarcticus, assembly GCF_039539545.1. Taxonomy (NCBI): domain Bacteria; kingdom Pseudomonadati; phylum Bacteroidota; class Cytophagia; order Cytophagales; family Hymenobacteraceae; genus Hymenobacter; species Hymenobacter antarcticus. The sequence goes on from NZ_BAABDI010000019.1 coordinate 35,548, forward strand.
CTACCGTGGTGCGGGCGGGCTCGCCCACGGCGGGCACCACGCGCAGGGGCTTGGTGCGGGCCGTCATGATGCCGCGCATGTTGGGGATGCGGGGCTCGCACATGGGCTGCTGGCACGAGGCTACGAAGGGCGTATTCACGGTCACGATTTCTTTGCCGCCTTCGATTTCGCGCTCCAGCGTGGCGGAGTTGCCGCTCATATCCAGCTTCATGGCCGGGGCCACGGTGGGGATGCCGAGCATTTCGCCCACCATGCCGTGCACCTGGAAGCCGTTGTAGTCGATGCTTTCCTTGCCCATCAGAATCACGTCGTAGGCACCTTCTTTGGCGACGGCCGCAATCTGCTCGGCCACGAAGAAGGCATCCTGCGGGGCGGCGTTGACGCGGATGGCGTCGTCGGCCCCAATGGCCAGGGCCTTGCGAATGTTGGGCTCGGTATCGGCTTCGCCCACGTTGAGCACCGTCACGGTGCCGCTGCCGGCGGCTTCTTTCAGCTCGATGGCGCGGGTGAGGGCGTATTCATCCCAGGGATTTATCACGAACTGGACCCCAGCCTTGTTGAACTCCTTGTTATCGGGCGTGAAGGTGATTTTGGTGGTCGTGTCGGGCACGTTAGAAATGCAAACCAGAAACTTCATCTAAACGGGGTTTGGGTGGCGAAATCAAAAGAAATGCGGCATGCATAACAACCTGTAGGAACCAGGGGCACGCGGCGGCAAAACTGGGGATAACCGACGAACGGTAGAAAAGCCGCAATTTTGCCCCAAAGGTAAACAAAACTCCCTCCCTGATGAACACGCCGTCCACCCGTTTGCAGCAGCTGCTGGCATTCTACGCCGATGACCCGACCGATGCCTTCACTATCTACGCCCTGGCTACCGAATACCGCGCTCAGGAGCCCGAACGGGCCTGGGAATATTATCAGAAACTGCTGACCGAACACCCGGACTACGTGGGGACTTATTACCACGCCGGCAAGCTGTTGGAGCAGTTTAATAAGAAGAATGAAGCCGAAAAAGTTTACCGCGATGGTCTGCGCGTGGCCCGCAAAGCCGGCCAGCAGCACGCCGCCAGCGAATTGCTGCAAGCCCTGAACAGCTGCCTGGGCCTGGACTACGAGGATGACTAGGCGCGGGCGCGTTCCTTTGCAGCCATGGCAACGAAAATTCTGCTGGTTGAAGACGAGCCCAAGGTGTCGGCCTTTATCCGGCGCGGGCTGGAAGAGGAAGGCTTTGAAGTAGTGGTAGCGTACGACGGCTCCTTCGGGCAGCGGCTGGCGCTGAGCCAGGAGTTTGATTTGGTGATTCTGGACGTGATTTTGCCCGGCCAAAGCGGACTGGAAGTGCTGAAGGCCGTGCGCGCCCAGGACCAGGAGCTGCCCGTGCTCATGCTCACGGCGCTGGGCACCACGCAGGACAAGCTGCTGGGCTTCGATGGCGGGGCCGACGACTACCTGGTGAAGCCCTTCGACTTCGTGGAGCTGCTGGCCCGCGTGCGTGCCCTCACGCGGCGGCGCCGCCGTGGCGAAACCAAAGGCAGCCAGCTCACCCTGGCGGACCTGACCGTGGACACGGCCGCCAAAACCGTAACCCGGGCGGGGCAGCCCATCAAGCTCACGGCCCGCGAATTCAATCTGCTGGAATTGCTCCTGCGCCACCACGGCCGGGTGCTGAGCCGGGGCGAAATTGCCGAGCACACCTGGGAAGCATCCTTCGACACGGGTTCGAACGTGATTGACGTGTACGTGAACTACCTGCGCAATAAGGTGGATAAAGGGTTTAATAAAAAGCTCATTCACACCGTAGTGGGCATGGGCTACGTACTGCGGGAGGAATAAAAAATGACCATTCGAAACCGGTTGACCTGGCTGTTTATGGCGATGGTAGCGGTGCTGCTGCTGGTTGTGCTGACGGTGATTTTTGCCCTGCAGGTGGGCTACACGCAACGCGAGTTTCGGCAGCGGCTGCACGACCGGGCCCAGGTGACCGGCTATATCTACCTGGAAAAGGATGAGATGCGCGCCGGCTCCTTCCGCGACTTCGAGAAGAAGTACCTGGAGTCGCTGAACGACGAGATTTTGCAGATTTACGACGATAAGCTGCGGGTGCGCTTCCTGGCCGAAGACGAGCGTCTGCGCTTGTCCGAAGCCACGCTGGCTCGCATTATTTCTAACGGCGAGCTGTATTTTACCCTGGGGCCGCGGCAGGCACTGGGAATTTTTTACCACGATAACCAGGGCGATTTCGTCATCCTGGTGGCTGCCGAAAATACTTCCGGGCACCGCCGCCTGGCGCACCTGGCCATCATCATGGGGGGGATTTTCGTGGGCAGTCTGCTGCTTATCTACATCCTGGGGCGGCTGTTTGCGGGGCGGGCGCTGGCCCCCATCGCGGCGCTCAACGACCAGGTGGACCGCATCACGGCGCAGGACCTGCACCGGCGCGTGGACGAAGGCCGCCTGCGCGCCAGCGAGCGCGACGACCTCACCCGCCTGGCCCGCACCTTCAACCGCCTGCTCGGGCGGCTGGAAGAAAGCTTTGCCGGCCAGCGCACGTTCGTGAGCAACGCCTCGCACGAGCTGCGCACGCCACTCACGGCCAGCATCGGCGAGCTGCAGGTGCTGCTGGCCCGCGACCGGCAGCCCGCCGACTACCGCGAGGGCGTGGCCTCGGTGCTGGCCGAGCTGCAACAGCTCAAACTGCTCATCAACAACTTACTGGACATGGCCCAGGCCGACGGGGCCGTGGCGCTCGACGAGGACGTGCGGCTCGACGAGCTGCTGTGGGAGGTGCGCGAAGCGGTGCCGCCCGCGCTCCGCAACCGCCTGCGCATCGACCTGGGCAATTTGCCCGACGACCCGGCCGAGCTGGAAATCAAGGGCAACCGGGCGTTGCTGTCGCGCGCATTGGGCAACCTGGTCGACAATGCGCTGAAATACTCCGGGCCGGCGCAACCGGTGGAAGTCGCCCTGCGGTGCGCGGCCGGGCAGTGCCGGATTCGGGTAGCCGACGCCGGGCTGGGCATCGCGGCCGATGATTTGCCCAACGTGTTTCAGCCGTTTTTCCGGGCGGCCAGCGCGCGCGGGGTGGCGGGCCACGGGGTGGGGCTGCCGTTGTCGCGCCGAATCGTGGAGCTGCACGGCGGCACGATAGCCATCAGCTCCGAGCCGGGTCGGGGTACGGTGGCGGAGGTGGTTTTTGGCGCCTGACGGGAACCCGGCGAAAGTTTTTTCTGAAAAAAACGTATTCTAATCCGTTTCTAATGCGCCTCTAATACGAGCCTAATCCGGGCACCGGAATTTTGTGACATATCCTCTGATTGTCGCTTAACCCATGCTTCGTTTTCTGCTTCTGCTGGCCGGCCTGCTGGCCACCGCTGTTCCCCTAATCAACGCGCAGACGGCCCCGGCCGCGCCGGCCGCCGCCGATACCGTTCGCCTGACGCTGGCTGAGGCCGAGCAACGCTTTGCCCAGAACAACCTGTTGGTCATTGCCCAGCAGTACAACGTGACTATCGCCCAGGCGCAGGCGCTGCAAGCCCGCCTGATTGACAACCCCACGGTGTATCTGGAGCAGGACCTGATAGGCCGCAAGGTGATGCGCCGCGAGGTGCCGGCGGGCACGCAGGGTAGCGAAATGATTATCAGCTTCCAGCAGCTGGTATCGCTGGCCGGGCGGCGCAAAGCGGCTGGGCGCGTGGCCGGGCAGGGTACCGTGGTGCAGCAGCTCAACCTGGCCGACCTGCTGCGCAACCTGCGCTACCAGCTGCGCACCACCTACTTCGACCTGTTTTTTAAGCAGCAGACGCTGAGGGTGTACGACACGGAAATCACCTCGCTGACGCGGACCGTGGGCCTGTACCAAACGCAATTCGATAAGGGTAACATTGCCCTGAAGGAAGTCATTCGTCTCAAAGCTTTCCTGTTTTCGCTGCAAAGCGAGCGGCAGGCCATCCTCGACGACGTTGCCGCGGAGCAGGCCGACCTGCACGTGCTGCTCCGCGATGCCTCCGGGGCGCGGTACCGCCCGGCCGTGAACCTGGCCCTGACCCGCAGCCTGCGCCTGAACTACACCGAACAGCAGCTGGCCGATACCGCCCTGGTGGCCCGCACCGACCTGCGTGCCCGTCAGGCCGCCCTGGAGCAGCAAAACCTGAACCTGAAGTACCAGCAGAAGCTGGCCACGCCCGACCTGGCCGTGGGCTACACCTACGACCGGGCGGGCTCCTACATCAACAACTACAACGCCCTGACGCTGGGCATCGCGGTGCCGCTGTTCAACCGCAACCAGGGCAACATTCAGACGGCGCGGGCCCAGATTGCCGGCAGTAGGGCGCTGGTCGACCAGCAGCAGCTCATCGTGCGAGGCGAGGTGCGCCAGGCCTACGACCATGCGGCGCGCAGCGACGCCCTGTTTCAGAGTGCCGACCGCGACACCACGCCCTTCGCCCGCCTCATGGTGGGCATCGAGCAGAGCTATGCCAAGCGCCTGCTGAGCGTGGTGGAATACCTCGACTTCTTCGAGTCTTATAAGAACAATCTGGTGCAGCTCAATACCTTGCGCGCCAACCGGGTGCGGGCTTTCGAGCAGTTGAATTTTGCCGTTGGTAAGCCGGTATTCCGGGCCGAATAGGCTTTTTGAACGAAAAGGGAACGTCATGCTGAGCGCAGCCAAAGCATCTCGCGTGGGGTAGTAACTCAATCGTCGGCAACGATGCGAGCGAGATGCTTCGGCAAGCTCAGCATGACGTTCTTTTAAAGAAAACAGCTAAAAAAATATGAACCGCACCTTTCTCGCATTGCTGACCGCCGTTGTCCTGGTCGGCTGCTCCAAACCCGAAGTAAAAGAAGAAAAGAAGGAGGGCTTCCGGCTTTCTGACACCATGATGCAGCAAATTGTGCTGGACACGGTGCACCTGCGCCCGGTGCAGGATGAGCTGGTGCTGACCGGCGAGATTGCCGCCGATGGCGACAAGACCGTGCAGGTATTCCCGCAGGTGGGCGGGGTGGTCGAGCAGCTCAACGTGGAGCTGGGTGACAAGGTGACCAAGGGGCAGCTGCTGGCCGTCATCAAATCGGGGGAGATTGCCGACGTGCAGAACCAGACCACGGCTTCTACTTCCGACCTCGACATTGCCCGGAAAAACCTGGCTGTGGCCGAGGATATGTACAAAGCCGGCCTGAACTCGGAGCGCGACGTGGTGTTGGCCCGCGCCGAGGTGACCAAGGCCCGCGGCACGGCGAACAAAAACGCGAAGCAGCTCAGCGTGTATGGCGTCGGCAAGGATGGCATGTACGAGCTGCGGGCCCCCATTTCCGGCTTTATCACCGAGAAGAAGGCCACCGAGCACGAGCAGTTCAACGTGAACGACAGCAACGTGGGCAACCTCTTCACGGTGAGCGACCTGGATGATGTCTGGATTATGGCCAACGTGTTCGAAGCGGACATTTCGAAGGTGGCGGTGGGCTATTCCGCCGACGTAACCACGCTGTCGTACCCCGACAAGCACTTTCGGGGCAAGATTGACAAAGTATTCAACGTGCTGGACCCGGATAGTAAGGTGATGAAGGTGCGCGTGCGCCTCGATAATCCCGGCTATCTGCTGAAGCCGGCGATGTATGCCCAGGTGCGCGTGGAGAATACCGAAGGTGCCAAGGCCCTGGCCGTACCCGCTAAATCGGTGGTGTTCGATAAGGACCGCAACTTCGTGATGGTGTACCGCGACCGCACCCACGTGGAAACCCGGCCCGTGACCATCAGCAAAACGGTGGGCGACTACAGCTACGTCACTTCCGGCCTGAAAGCTGGTGACGTGGTGATTGCCAGAGACCAGCTGCTCGTGTACGACGAGCTAAACGACTAGAGAGGGAGTGAACAGTTGGCAGTGAGCAGTGAACAGGCCAGAAAGGCGCTGTTCGGGCTGGCTGCTGCCGATACTTTTCACCAACCTGCTCATTGTTAACTGCTAACTGCTAACTGATTCAATGAATAAGTTCATCCAAGGCATCATCGCCTTTTCGTTAAAAAACAAAGGCTTCGTCTTTCTGATGACGCTGGTCGTGGTAATCATGGGCGTGGTGAGCTACCGCAACACGCCCATCGAAGCATTTCCGGACGTGACTAACACGGAAATCACCATCATCACGCAGTGGCCCGGCCGCTCGGCCGAGGAGATGGAGAAGTTCGTGACCGTGCCGATTGAAATCGCGCTGAACCCGGTGCAGAAAAAGGCTTCGGTGCGCAGCACCACGCTCTTTGGCCTGTCGGTGGTGAAGGTGATTTTCGACGACGGTGTGGACGATGCCTTCGCCCGCCCGCAGGTGAACAACCTGCTGCGCGAGGTGGACCTGCCCGATAACATCTCCCCCGACGTGCAGCCGCCCTACGGCCCCACCGGCGAAATCTACCGCTACACGCTGGAAAGCAAGACCAAAACGGTGCGTGAGTTGAAAACCCTGCAGGACTGGGTGATTGAGCGCAACCTGAAGGCCGTGCCCGGCGTGGCCGACGTGAACAGCTTCGGCGGCGAGGTGAAGGACTACGAAATCAGCGTGAACCCCGGCAAGCTGCAGGATTTCGACCTCACGCCGCTCGACCTCTACAACGCCGTGCAGCGCTCGAACATCAACGTGGGCGGCGACGTGATTAACAAGGGCCAGCAGAACTACGTGGTGCGCGGCATCGGCCTGCTGAACAACATCTCGGACATTACCAATACGGTGATTAAGAACGTGAACGGCGTGCCGATATTGGTGCGCGACGTGGCCAGGGTGACCGAATCGGCGTTGCCCCGGCTGGGCCAGGTGGGCCGCGGCATTCAGGACGACAAGCTCGAAGGTATCGTGGTGATGCGCAAGGGCGAAAACCCGTCGGAAGTCATTGCCCGCCTGCATGCTAAAGTGGACGAGTTGAACTCGAAAATTCTGCCGCCCGACGTGAAGATGAAAACCTTCTACGACCGCCAGCAGCTGATTGACTTCTCGACCGAAACCGTGATTCACAACCTCCTGGAGGGTATTGTGCTGGTCACGCTCATCGTGTTCCTGTTCATGGCCGATTGGCGGACCACGGTCATCGTGTCCGTTATCATTCCGTTGGCCCTGCTGTTTGCCTTCATCTGCCTGCGGCTGAAGGGTATGAGCGCTAACCTGCTGAGCATGGGCGCCATCGACTTCGGTATCATCATCGATGGAGCTGTGGTAATGGTCGAGGGCTTGTTTGTGGCGCTTGACCATAAAGCCCACCAAATGGGCATGGAGAAGTTCAATAAGCTCTCCAAGCTGGGCCTCATCAAGAAAAGCGGGCGCGACATGGGCAAGGCCATTTTCTTTGCCAAGGCCATTATCATCACGGCTTTGCTGCCGATTTTCTCCTTTGAAAAAGTAGAGGGCAAGGTCTTCTCGCCGCTGGCCTGGACGCTGGGCTTCGCCCTGCTGGGCGCCCTGGTGTTCACGCTCACGCTGGTGCCGGTGCTGGTGAGCATCCTGCTGAAAAAGAACGTGCGGGAGAAGGACAACTTCTTCGTGCGGGCCGTGAACAACGGGGCGAACCGGTTCTTTCGCTTCACGTACGGCCGCAAAACGGTCAGCCTGGTTATTGCCTTCGCCGTGACGGCGGTGGGCCTGTATTCCTTCTCGTTCCTCGGCTCCGAATTCCTGCCGGAGTTGAACGAGGGCAGTATTTACGTGCGCGCCCAGCTGCCGCTGAGCATCAGCCTGGAATCGAGCAACGACCTGTGCAACCAGATGCGGCGGGTATTCCTGAGCTTTCCGGAAGTGAGCGACGTGGTGAGCCAGACCGGCCGCCCCAACGACGGTACCGACCCGACCGGCTTCTACAACAACGAATTCCTCGTCCAAATCAAGCACACGCCGGAAGTGGAAAAGGAGATGAAGAGCAAAGCCAACCGCGAGGATTTGGTGGCGCGCATGAAGACCAGGCTCGACCGGTTTACGGGCGTTGACTTCAACTTCTCGCAGCCCATCACCGACAACGTGGAGGAAGCCGCCTCGGGCGTGAAAGGCTCGATTGCCGTGAAGATTTACGGTACCGACCTGGCCACGCTCGAAGCCAAGGCCCGCGAGGTGTACGAAATTTTGAAAACGGTGCGCGGGATTGATGACCTGGGCGTGCTGCGCAACATCGGCCAGCCGGAGTTTCACGTCGACCTCGACGAGCGCCGCATGGCCAGCTACGGCGTGAATAAGCTGGACGCCAACTCGGTGCTCGAAATGGCCGTGGGCGGCAAGGAAGCCACGCAGCTTTACGAAGGCGAGCGCAAATTCCCCATCCGGGTGCGCTACGAGCCGCAATTCCGCCAGACGCCCACCCAAATCGCGGCCCTGATGGTGCCTACGCAAAATGGCAAAACCATCCCGCTTACGGAAGTTGCCAACATCAGCTCCGTGACTGGCCCCAGCCTGATTTACCGCGATGATAACCGCCGGTTTGCCGCCGTAAAGTTCAGTATCCGGGGCCGCGACATGGGCTCGACCATCAAGGAAGCCCAGGAAAAAGTGAATCGCCGCGTGGCGCTGCCCAAGGGCTACGAGCAAAAATGGACCGGCGACTTTGAGAACCAGCGCCGCGCCCAGGAACGCCTGAGCCAGGTGGTGCCGGTGTCGCTGGCCCTCATCTTCTTCATCCTGTTCCTGTTGTTCGGCAACCTGAAGGATGCGGGCCTGGTGCTGCTCAACGTGCCGTTCGCCATCATCGGCGGCATCGCGGCGCTGCTGATTACGCACACCAACTTCTCGATTTCGGCCGGTATCGGTTTCATCGCCCTGTTCGGCATCTGCATTCAGAACGGCGTGATTCTGATTTCGGTCTTCAAACAGAACTTGGTGAAGAAGATGACGCTGGACAGCTCGATTAACGAAGGCGTGATTTCACGGGTGCGGCCCGTGGTGATGACGGCCCTCATGGCCACCATTGGCCTCATGCCGGCCGCCATTTCCACCGGCATCGGCTCCGAAACCTCTAAGCCCCTGGCCATCGTTGTAATCGGCGGCTTGATAACGGGTACCATCTTGACCCTCTTTATCTTCCCGCTGGTGTTCGAGCGGTTCTACCGGTCGGAGCACACCAAATATGTTCCCCTGCCCGACGAGCGTGATTATCTGGAGCCCGTAGCGGTTCACTAACGCAGTTCCGCTTTTTGTGTACTGAGTTAAAAGTTGAGAGTTAAAAGTTAAAAATCAGATACAATGAGTTTTAACTTTTAACTCTCAACTTTTAACTTTCTGCAAAAGCGTACACTAACCTGAAAACCGCTGTAGGGATTTTGATTTTAGGTTCAGGCGCAAAGCCCGCTGCCCGGTTGGACAGCGGGCTTTGCGCCTGAACCTAAAATCCGCCATTCAGCCGCAACGGTAAAACCAAATATTACTTGATAATCAAGAAGTAAACTTGCGCTTCCGCAAATCCGTCCACAGCGTCACCGCTTCGGGCGCGGCGCGGGTGAGCAATACGCCAGCCGTGTAGAGCACCGTGAGCACGCCGCCGCGCAGCAGCAGTGTGAGCCAGGCGTTGCTGGTTTCGGGCAGGGCCCAGGCGGCGAGGCCGGCTACCACCGCCACCGCCAGGATACGGGCAATGCGGCCATCAAACGGCTGCAAGCCGTAGCTGCGCCACACGAACCAGGTGCGTACCACGTTGATGCTCACCAGCGCAATGCCGTAGGACAGGGCCGCGCCGGCCAGCCCAAACCGGGGAATCAGCAGCCAGTTGAGGCCCACCACGGCCGAGGCTAAGGTGATGTTGAAGAGTAAGTCGAACCGGTAGCGGGGCGACGTCACGACGATGGTGGCATTCACGCCCGTGATGCCATCGACGAGCCGGGCGGCCAGCAGCAGCAGCACCGCCGAGCTGCCGGCCGCGTACTCGGGCCGGTGGATGAGGCCGAAGATGAAGTTCAGATTCAGGCCGATGCCCAATGCCAGGTAGCAGCCCAGCAGCGTGTTCACGCGCGTAACCCGCTGGTAGAACAGGCCCATTTTGGCCAGGTCATTCTCCTTCCAATATTCGGCGATGAGTGAGAAGGCCGTTTTGTTGAGCGCCCGGAAGGGCAGGGTAAGGGCCGTGCTGATGTTGGTGGCAATGAGGTAGATGCCCGCCGCCGCCAGGCTGAGCTTGGCTCCCACCATGATGTTGTCGATGTTGAGCAGCACCGTGCCCGAGATATTACTCAGCAGCGCGAAGCCGCCAAAGGCCAGCATTTCGCCCAGCGGCTTGATGCGCAGGGCCGCCCGCGTAGGCCGCAGGTGCAGCTCACCGATGGCCGCCAGGTAGCCCGCCAACAGCAGCGCCACTACTGCGTAGGCCCCCGCGTAGGCCAGCACAAACCCCGCGAAACTGATGTAATGCGCGCTGTATGCCACGGCCGCGCCCACAATGAGCAGCCGTAGCAAAATCTCCTGGCAAAAGGAAGAAAACGACGTGTGAAACAGCGACTTCAGGTAAGCATCCTGCAAGGCCCCGAGCATGATGGCCCCGGCCAGCAGGATAGCCACGCCGTAGTGCTGCGAGAGCAGGGTAGCATCTTCCGCCGCGTACCAGCGCAGCACGAAGGGTTGGCCCAGGCTCATCACCCCCGCCACGATGACGAAGCCCAGCAACGGCAGCCCCAGCAGCAGCGGCAGAAACCCGGCGTGATTACGCCCCTGATTGCGGAAATACGGAAAATACCGCAGCCCCGCGCTCCCAAACCCAAAGGCGCTGAGCTGCGCGCCAATGGTGGCAAAGGACACCAGCAGGCCCGTCAGGCCAATTTGGCCGGGCGTGAGCAGCCGCGGCAGAATCAGAATGGTGTTGACAAAGCCAATGGCGAGGCCGACGTAGGAAATCAGGGCGTTGCGGATGCCCTGGCGCTGAACAATGCCCAAAAGAGTGACTGAGTGATGGAGTGACTGAGTGTAGCACATGCTTTAGCTTGTGCATCGTGAGAAGGCACAAGCTAAAGCATGTGCTACAAGCTCAAAGTTCGGCCACAATCTGGCTTCCGGTGCGGAATGCCGCGCCGCGCGCCCGGAGGTGTTGCATAATTTCGGCGAACTGCACTGGGCCGGTTACGGTGTTGGCCGGGTCGAAATGGTCGTTGTGCCAGAGCACAGTAGCCACGCCGCCAAACTTCTCAATTTCCGCGAACATCGGTTGCAAAGCCGGCAAAATCTCCTCGGCCCGCAGCTGCAAATAGTTGGGGTGATGCAGCGTGGTATCCATCACGTTGAGCGGAATTTCCAGGAAATTGTGCGCGCCGCCGGTGGCAAAATTGAAGGGATAAAAGGGCTGGCAGTACGAATTGCGGAAGCCAAAATGCTCGGCAAAGCCCAGCGTAGAATCGTAGCGAAAGCCCGCCGCCGCTACCAGTGCCGGGGTAGCGCGGGGCTCCCAGCGCAGGTAGTGAAAGCGTAAGCCCGCAATGTCGGGCCGCAACGCTTCGATTTCACGGCCCAGCCGGGCACCGCCGTCAGCAGCCGTACCAATGCTGCCGTGCAGGCTGATTTCGGCCCCGGCTTGCTTCAGCCGCCGCAGGCGCTCCCGCAGCGAAGCAGCTATTTGATAATCGGCATTCGGGGTGCCATCGGCCCCCGGCTGGTGCTCGGGCAGGATGAAAAACGTGGACCGGGCCCCAAACCCGGCCACGGCGGCGGCCACGGCTTCCAGGTTGTCCCAGGTATCGGGTCGGGTAAAATGCTGCCACGCCAGCTGCCCGAATTTCAGCAGCTGCCCTTGTCGCAGGGCAGCTTTGGCGGGGGCCTTCCAGGCACTGCGCAGGTTGTCGATGTCGTGGGTGATAAAGGCGGCAAACGGCGCATCGGCGGCCCAGCGGCGGGGCCGCAACGCCACGCTCGTGACGTGCTCCACGGCCGTTTTCAGCACGTCGAAATAGTAGTTCACCACGGGTAGGGCCACAAAACCGTACTGCTGCTGCACGCTGCCCGCGTAGGGAAACCGGCCGTGCCGGTCGCGGGCATCGGAAAAATACTCCTGCCAGCCGCTGAGCAGGTAGAAGGCGGCAGAAATAACATCCGCGCCAATGGTGGCCCGGCCCGTAGCCAGCTCCAACAGGGATGCTTGTGGCCGGGAGTCGAAGAAAAACGGTACCCGCCGGCCCGCCCATTCGCGGATGTTGGGCGCCGGCGGGTACGGGGTGGCGACCCGGAAAAAGCCGCTGGCGTGGTTGGCCACCATCACGCCCAGCGGGGTGGGAGCGTACCCAATCGCCACGTCGGGCACGGCCTCAAACGCCAGCCGGAAATGCCTCAACACGTAGGCCAGCCGCGTCTCATCCGAAACCAGCGCGGCAACGGGGGGCGGCAAAGATGACGAGTGAGTTGAGGTTGGCATTGAATCAGAACTACAATATTATCAGTTGGTTGAATTTGTCTGGTTAAGCCAGTTATTTAGTAACTCTAAGGTATGGGGCTGGCTGCGTCCCTCGTATTCGGTGCCCAGGCTGGCGTTGTAATACACGGCCCGTTGGTAAAGGTCGGCGGGCTTGAGCTGGGCATATTTTCGGAGGATGGCGGCCAGCCCGGCCGGCGAGTCGGCGCGGGCCACCAGGCCGCGGGCGGCGTAGCCGTAGTAGTCGTCGGTGAGCGGGTTGGTGCCGAAGCGGTAGTAGATGCTGGCCACGTTGAGCAGCGTGGCTTCGAGGTGGGTGGAGGTGTCGGCCGCTACCAGCGCATCCTGCCGCAGCAGGAAATTGAACACGTTTTCCTGGCGGGCGTCCGACCATTCCAGGCCGGGCAAGCGCCGGCGCAAGGGCTCAAAATCGCGCCCGTCGCTGGGGTGCGGCCGCAGGGTGAAGGTGAGGGTCGGCAGTTCGCGCAGCAGGTACACCAGCGTCTCGACGAGGGCCGGCATCGGGTCGTGGATATTACAGGCCAAGCCCACGCGGCGCACGGTCGGGGCCGTGTTTTTCCGGCTCAGATACCTGTCAGCTTTGGGCATGCCCACCAGCGCCACGCGGCCATGCACGGGGCCGCATTGCCGATACTTATCCATGGCATCCTGGCCTTCCAGCAGGTTCAAATCGAAGCCCAGGGGTGGGAAATTGGCACTCACGCTGGCGTGCTGCACGTAGGCGGTGGGCACGCCCTCGGCGCGGCAGGCCAGCAGCAGGGAGCGGGTATCGTCGTTGTGGTCGTTGGAGAAGATGACGGCCCGCGGCCGGTAGTGCCGCAGCGCCCTCCGGTACACTTCGTAGTAGCCAATGGCGTAGAAAATGAAGTCGAAGAACCGCCAGGCCCGGCCGCCATCGGTTTTCAATAAGCCAAAAAACGCTAGAGGTAATTGCCAGTAGTACAGCAGCTTGCGGCGGAGCGACAGCCGGTTCACCATGCCATTGTAGCGCCCAATGTTCTTGGCCTGGCCCGCTACAAGCACGGCATCGGGCCGGGCCGTCCGGATAAATTCCAGGGCGTCGTAGTTGTTGGCGCTCACCACGTAGAGCCAGACTTTGCCGTGCAGGTCGTCCCGGTTTTTAATCGGTTGAAACACGTTGCCAACCAGCCGCAGCCCCGCGTAGCCCAGCACCCGCGCCAGGCGCTTCAGCGGGTTGGCGGGCGAAATATCGGCCAGGGCGGCCGGGGGTAAGGCCGCAAATATCGCCGTGAAGCGCAGCTGCAGAATGTCGCGCAGGCGGGGAATGAGGCTTAGGGTAGGAGGGTGTGAGGGTATGAGAAAAGGAGTTGAAGAAGGTTCTGAAGTAATTGGAGACGTTGTAGCCATGCTTTTGAAACCTAGAATTCAAACCAAAGTATCACCCTCATAAGTAGGTCGTGGGAATTAGTTTGACTTATCAGCACGTCATGCTGAGCCCGTCGAAGCATCTCTACCGCTTCGCTGAACGGCCCTGCTGAAGCGGTAGAGATGCTTCGACTGCGCTCAGCATGACGTTCTTTTTTATTGCAAAGTAATTCCCACGACCTACTTACCCTCATACCCTAAACTGCCTCCCAGGTGAGCGGGGTGCCGGGTTTCAGGGCTTTCGCCGCCTTGCGGCCGAGCACCACTTCCCAGTTGCGGGGCCAGAGGCCGTCGCCGGGGCGAATGATTTTCAGGTTATCGGTCGTGAATTCCTCGCCCGCCGCGATGGGCTTGGCCACGTAGATGCTGCGCTTGTAGAGCCGGCTTTTTTCCTCGCCGGTCTGGATGCAGAGCTGTACCGAGCCCAGGGCCTGGTGCGCCCGCTCGGTTTCTTCCACCAGCATTTTGAGCTCGTGCGGCTCCAGCGAAAAGGCGGCATCTACGCCGCCTTCGGCGCGGCTCAGGGTAAAGTGCTTTTCGATGACGCAGGCCCCCAACGCCACGGCGGCCACGCTCGCGCCCACGCCCATGGTGTGGTCGCTCAGGCCGATGGGACAGCCGAAGGTTTCGGCCAATACCGGGATGGTGCGTAGGTTGGTGTTGGCCGGCGAGGCCGGGTAGGTGCTGGTGCATTTCAGCAGCACCAGCTCGCGGCAGCCGGCTTCGCGCAATACCCGCACGGCGTCGTCAATCTCGGCCAGTGTGGCCGCGCCGGTGCTCACAATCACGGGCTTACCGGTGGCGGCCACCTTGCGCAGCAGCGGCCAGTGGGCATTCTCAAACGAGGCGATTTTGTAGGCCGGCACGTCCAGCGTTTCCAGAAAATCCACCGCCGTCTCGTCAAATGGCGAGCTAAAGGCCAGCAGGCCGTGCTGCCGGGCGCGGGCAAATAGCTCGGCGTGCCACGCCCAGGGCGTGTGGGCTTCCTGGTAGAGCTGGTACAGATTCTTGCCTTCCCACAGCGACTGGCCCTCTTCGTCGATGGCAAAGCCGGTGTCCATCGTGATGGTATCGGCGGTGTAGGTCTGTAGCTTCAGGGCGTCCACGCCGGCCGCGGCGGCGGCATCCACCAAGGCCAATGCCCGGTCCAGGCTCTGGTTGTGGTTGCCCGACATCTCGGCGATGATGAACGGCTTGTGGGCGGGGCCAACCGGACGGCCACCGATGGTAATTTCGGTCATGGGGTGATTGGGGCAATTTCGAAGCGCAAAGGTACACGGGCCGTAGCGCGATGTAGCGCGGACTTTGTAGTCCGCGAGTGGAACCGTTGCACTCGCGGACTACAAAGTCCGCGCTACATCGCGCTACACCGCGCTACATCGCGCTACACCGCGCTACAGCTCATCCAGCGAGTGAATGCTCCTATCCGCCTCGTGCGCCGCGTCGGCCTCCAGGTGCGCATAGTTTCCCCGCAGAATACGCACGGTTTTAAACCCCAGCGGCTTGATGCCCACAAAGTCCTTGCGCACGTTGTCGCCCACGTAAATCACCTCGGCGGCGCTCACGCCCTCGCGCCGGCAAATCAGCTCGAAAACGTGCGGATCGGGCTTGGCCCGGTGGCGGCCGTAGCGGTTGGTGAGGTAGGCGTGGCGCACCCGGCCGGCCAGCGGCAGCGCGGCCACCTTGCGGGCCTGCACTTCCTTGTGCCCATCGGTGACGATGTAGAGCGGCCAGGCGGCAAAGCGGGCCAGGCAGCGCTCCGCATCTGGAAACAAGGCCAGTTGGGGCAGATGCTGGCGGTAGGCGCGCAGGCAGGCTGCCACGAGCGTTTTGCTCCAGCGGCCGTGCTGGCGCAGCACGTTATCAAACACCTGGCCCCGGCCCTGCGTGACTTCTTCCGCAATCATACCCGCCGCCAAAGTTTCGGCCGGCACGTCCAGCAGCGGACTCAGAAACGCCGCCACCGCCCGAAAGCCACTGTGGACGTAGCTCAGCTCGGGGTAAAGCGTGTCGTCAAGGTCGAAAACGAGGACGGGCATAAAAGGGAGTTAAAAGTGAAAAGTTATGAGTTAAAACCATCTGCTTAAAAGGGGATTTTAACTCATAACTTTTCACTTTTAACTTCTTTCACCACGTCCGTCGCTGCCCGCACCTGGCGGAGCGGCCCGGCGGCCGGCCGAAACGGAAAATCCCGCAAATCAGCACCGGCTGCTTCCTGCAAAAACCAAAAGAATGAATCGACGCCCGCCGCGATACCCAGCGTGGAAGCCCCGCCAAAGCGGCAGTTGCACTCAATGATGTGCAGTCCACCCGCATCGGTGAGCAAGGCTTGCAGCACGAAAGGCCCATACAGGCCCAGCTTTTCCACAATAGGCGTAAGGCGGGCTACCAGGGCCGGGTCGTGGATAGTGGTGGTCACCTGCGACTCGCCCCGCACCACCACGTCGCGGGTACGGGCCACGAGGCCATGGACCCGCCCGGCTCGGCTCAGGTAGCCGTCCACGCTGATTTCGCGGCCGTGGATAAAGGGTTGAAATATAGGCTCCTGCAAGGTCTGGGCGTGGGCCACGGCGGCGGCGTAGGGCAAGTTGAGCCCGAGGCTGAGCGAGCCGGCCCCGTGCCGCTCCTTCACTACAAAGGCGGTGTCAGCGTTGGGTTGGTCACTAATTAACGCATCGATACTGAGGCTGGTAGCAATGACCGGCAGGCCCGCTTTCATTCCGAATGCGGCAAATTCCAGCTTATCGAGGCAGCGGTGAACAGCTTCGGGCGCGCTCACCAGCACGGCGATGCCGGCCTCGGCCAGGGCCGCGCGGTGCCGGCTCCAGAACGCCAGCTCGCCATCGCGCGTGGGTATTACGCGGCTGATGCCCCGCGCCTGACAGTGGCTAATGATGGCGGGCAAATGCTCATCGGTAGTGATGGGCATCACCCAGCTCGCCTCGGTGAAATGAAAGCCCAGCGCGTGCGGGTTAAGGTCGCCGCCAACGACTTTGATACCCGGATTCAGACGTTTGGCGGCGTGCTTCACGGCCTGGGCCAGCGGTACTTTGGCCGCCAGGCTGCTGATGAGAATGTGCCCCGGGCCCCTAGCGGCGGTAGTTTCGTCGGCGGCTATGGTAGCCTGGCGCGCCCGCTCGAAGGCGATGATTTCGGGAATGGCCACTTCCAGCGTGGTCGGCGGCAGCCAGTCGATAACCCGCGACCAGGCCGTCATATCGGCCTGCGAGGCTTCGAAGGGAATAGCCGAGGCCACGTAGGTGGCCCGCAGGTCGGGGAAGTTTTGCCGCAGTACTTCGACCACATCGGCCACGCGACGGGCGCGGCCGGTGCCCAGGTTGATGAGGCCCGTGACCGTTTCGGCGGCAGCCAGGCGGAGCAGGCCCTCGGCCGTGTCGGCGGCGTAGAGGTAGTCAAAAAAGGATTCAGCCCCGTACACGGTGATTTCCTCGCCGGCCAACAGCATCCGCACCCAGCGCGAGGTAATGTCGCGCCCGTTGCGGCCGTAGCCGCGGTAGATGCGCGGAGCCACGGTGCTAAACTGCGCCGCCCGAAACGTATCCAGGAAGCGCAGCTCGATTTCGTGGGCCAGCTTGGCCATGCCCGTCAGGTTGCGGGGCAGAATGGGGTCGGTTTCGCGCAGGCTGGTGGGCTCCTCCGGCACCTCGGCCCCGGTGTAGAGCGCCGGGTCGTAAATCAGGTAGCTGGAGGCGAATACCACGCGGCGCAGCGAGGGCAGGTCTTTCTGCACCGTCATCAGGTGGTGGCTGAGCTGCACGTTGTGCCGGAAATTCTCCTCCCAGAAGCCGTAGGTTTCGGTGGAGCGCTCGAACGTGGCGGCGAGGTGAATGAACAAATCGGGCGCGAACACGCCGATTTCCTGTTCGGTCAGGAAGTTCAAATCGCCCTGCCGGTACTGGAACCGCGCCGGAAAATCGGCCGGACGCGGCTTGATGTCACCCACCAGCACCTGAATATCAGCGTCCAACGCCGCCAGACGGCGTGTCATTTCCTGGCCGATTACGCCGGCCCCGCCGCTGATAAAGATTCGTTTAAAGGGTAGTTCCAAAGGCTGTGGCATAGTCGGCGGCCAGCTGGCCGTGCATCAGTGAGTCGGCAAAAGTACCGGGCCTTAGCTGCACATGCTGCCGTAGGCGGCCTTCGAGACGAAACCCGGCTTCTTCCAGAATGGCGACGTGGGCCGGCCGGATGTCGTAGGTTTCGGTAAACAGGCGGTTGAGCTTCAGTCCATCAAATGCCACCTGCCCCAGCAGCCGCAGGTGTGCCCGGAAATCCTGGCGGTAGGTGGTTGGATTGGCGGCCCGGGCGGGGTCGGCCAGGAAGGAAACTTCCGCCCGCGCATCGGGCCAGGAGATGTGGACTAAGCCGCCGTAGGCAATGAGCTCATCGTGGTGCAGTAAGGAAAACAGCAGCTGGCCGGGCCGTTCCTTCTCGAACAGCGGCAGGACAACTTTTTGAAAATAAGCATCCTGTTGCGCGGCGCTCAATGGCTCGGCTTGCCGAAGGACATCTAACTGGGCATTGCGCCAGGCCCGAATAGGCTCCCGGTCCTCATAGCGGATGGGGACGAGGCGGTAGGCTTCGTGGCGGAATTCGGCTTGCGGGAGGGGGCGGTAGGTGGTCACGGCTGGGGACAAAAAAGAACGTCATGCAGAGCGTAGCGAAGCATCTTTACCGCGCACTAATCAACACCTCTGCAACGAAGCGGTAAAGATGCTTCGACTGCGCTCAGCATGACCGTCCAGTAGTGTTACACCACCAAATACGAAATCAACGGATTAAGCGGGCTGCGGCGCAGGGCATAATTCGCTATGCCGAACACCTCGTCAAACGCCAGCGTTTCGCCGGGAAATTCGGGGCAGTTCAGCTCATCGAAGGCCACGATGGCCCCTTTGGTGAGGCGGGGCCGGATGGCTTCGAGGCAGGCTTTGGTGGGGGCGTAAATGTCGAAATCGAAATAGGCGAAGGCGATGACGGTTTCGGGGTGGTCCTTCAGGTAGCGGGGCACGGTTTCGGAGGCATCGCCGGCCACCAGCTCAAACTTGCGCTTGTGCGGGATGGGGCTGTCGGCTTCGTGCAGGGCCAGGATTTGGGCGAGGTGTTGCTGGTAGTTTTCGGTCACGCCGTAGTCGCCTTCCTTAACCAGCTGGCCGTCCTTGGCATCGACGGAGGGAAAGCCGCCAAAGGTGTCGAAGCCAATGATTTTGCGGTTGTAGTTAAACGGCTCGTAAATGCCGCGCAACGCGTGCATCAAGGCCAGGTTCTGACCCCAGCGCACGCCGAATTCCATGGCCACGCCGTGTACCGGGATGATTTGTTGGTAGAGCTCGGTGAAGAACAGCAGGCGCGAAAACGTCTGCCGGTTCAGGTACAAGCCCAGGTTGTTGAGCAGTTCGGTGTTCGGAATGGGCGACTCGCGCAGGGTCTGGGCGAAGCCTTCGCGGCGCAACTGCTCGGGCGCGGAAGCCCCGCTGAGTACGGAAATAGGGGAGGACATGATGGTGCTTGGTTGGCGGTGCTTGGTGCTTGGTTAATCGTGAAAGAATGCGGCGCTGGAGGCAAACTGGCCAGCGATGTGCCAAGCACTAAGCACCAAGCACCAAGCACCAAAGTTCTAAATCGGCTGTAAAAATGCGACAATACTGCGGCCCAGCCCTACGCCGGCCAGGGCTTCGTAGTAGGCCGCTACGGCTGGCAGCGGTGTCGTGCGCAGCAATAGGTTGTCCTGTTCCAGGCGGGCGTGGTGAGCCCCTTTGCCTGCTTCGCGGTTCACCACGTAGTTGGCATTGGGATTTAGCAGGTTGAGGTCAATGGGTTGGTCACCAAGGGTTTTTGTGACGTGCCAGCCCGTGGCTTCCGCCAGGTTGCGCAGGCCGGTGGGGTTGAAGTAGGAGAGGTGGTCGGGTAGCACCACCCAGAAGGGCCGGTCAATCTGCCCGCTGTCGAGCAGGTGCTGTTGCAGGGCCGAAAAATCGTTGGGCACGTCCACGACCAGCACGCCTGCCGGCTTCACCAGCGCCCGGCAGAGGCGCAGCAGGTCGGCGGGTTCCAGTACGTGTTCGAGCACGTTGTCCAGCCACAGCACCTCGAACTGCTGGCCCGCCGCCACCAGCTTTCGCAGCTCTTCATAAAGGTCGCCGGTACGCAGGTACTCTCGTAGCGCGGGGTGAAATTTCTCCAGGCTGAAGCTGCTGAAATCCAGGCCCAGCACCTCCCAGCCCTGCCGCTGGAAATAGTCCAGCGCCCAGCCTTCGCCGCAGCCGATATCGAGAAAACGCCGGCCGCTGGCAGTACCTGCCGCCGCCGCCGCATCCGATTCGGTAGCCGCCGCCGTTGCATCAGTTGCGTCAACTGCGGGGTTTTTGCCCTTCCGCAGCTCTTGCAGCACCCAGTGGCGCAGGCGCAGCTTGCCTTCGATGTGCTCCAGCTCGGCGGGCGGGTAGGCGGCTTGGTAGGTGGTCAGGTTTTCCTGATAGTAGCGCCGGGCGTAGTAGTCGCGCAGCTCCCCGGGCGTGGGCTTGTGCTTGATTTCGTAAAATCCGTACTCGTTCAGGCGCAGGGTATCGGGCAGAATCATGCTGTTTTTTGCTCGATGTGCGCGTTCAGGGCCATGATTTCGGGGTGCGCTTCGAGTAGGGCCAACAGGGCCGATACGTCGAGCTGCTCGGCGTGGTAGTCCTCAATCAGCCGGCGCAGCACTTCGTAATCCTCGGCCGTGTCGAGCGTGATGCGGAAGCGACTAAAGTCACCGTCGGGCCACATTTCATCCCGGAAAATCACGCGGCCAGCCGTGGCCGGGTTGGCCTTGATGTAGGGCGTGACGTGCTCCCGCTCGTAGGGCAGCGTGGCGATGGTGTGGGCTTCGGCCAGCATTTGCATCGAGAAAATCTCGAAATCCAGCCCGCGTGGAAACGTGCGGATGATGGAATTGGAGCGGTACACCAGTGGGTTTCCTTCGGCCAGATACCGCTCCACGGCGGCTCCGATGAGGTGGCCGTCCACCAGCGGGCAGTCGGAAGTCACCCGCACAATCACGTCGAGGCCAAACTCTTGGGCCGTGCCGTAGTAGCGGGCCAGCACGTCGGCTTCGCTGCCGCGGTGGTACGGGATTTTATTGGTCTCGGCGTAGGTAGCCAGCAAGTCGTCGGCCGGCTCGGTGGTGGTGGCCAGGTACACGGGCAGGCCGCTTTGGCGCAGCCGGGCTATGTGGTAGTCGAGCAGCGGGCGGCCGGCGGCGGGCAGCAGCACCTTGCCGGGCAGCCGGGTGCTGCCCATCCGCACCTGCGAAATGATACCGGCGCGCAGCATTAGATGGTCGTTTTTTCGAGCAGGTACACCACGTCCTGGTTGCCGCGCTCGGCGTCGTTGATGTAGGGATAAAGCGTTTGCTTCACCAGGCGCAGGTTGGGGAAATTATCCAGAAAAACCTGGGCGAAGTCAGTTTTCCAGAGGAAGCCCTCGTTGCCGCGGTACTTAATGGCCGTGGTTTCGGGGGCATAATATTCGTAGCCCATGATGTAGCGGCCCGAGCAGCGCACCATTTCGCCCATGATGCGGGGCAGGTCCTCGGGCGCGATGTGAATCAGCACGCCGTTGGTGCAGGTCACATCGAAGTAATTGTCCTTGAAGGGCAAATCGAAGCCGCTGCCTTGCAGGATATTCACGCCGCGCACAAAATCACGGGCTTTTTCCACGGCGTAGCCTTGCAGCTCCACGCCGTACAGGTTGGTGAAGCCGGCGGCTTGCAGGCCCACCAGCTGCATGCCGGTATTGCAGCCCACTTCCAGGATGCGGGCCTCGCGGGGCAGGCCGCCGAGGAATTCGGCGTTCATTTCCAGCTTAGTGTGGCCGTATAGGTCGCGGTAAAAGGCATTCCACTCGGCCAGCGGGCGCGAGTTGCGGTCGGTGTATTCGCGGCCGAAGTCGCCGGCCCAGAAATCTTCTTGTTGGGTATGCTGCAAGGTCAAGGAGGGGAAATTAAAAGAGCGTTTCAAGCACGTCATGCTGAGCGCAGCCGAAGCATCTCTACCGCGTAAGTAATTAAATAGTATTGAGGTAGAGATGCTTCGGCTGCGCTCAGCATGACGTGCTATTACTGCTGTTCATTGCTTGTTACAAATTCAGTAACACACGCCACCACATACGCCTGCTCCTCGTCGGTGAGCGTCGGGAAAAGCGGGATGCTAAGGCAATGCGCGTAATATTCTTCGGCCAGCGGGAAGTCGCCGGCTTTCCAGCCCAGGCCCTCATAATAGGGCATGCGATGCACCGGGATGTAATGCACCTGCGCGAAAATCTGTTTGGTTTTCAGAAAGTCGTACAGCTCTCTGCGGTCGGCTACCTGAATGACGTACAGGTGGTAGGCGTGGCCGGGCCGGCCGGGAGCCAGCACCGTCACGCCGGGTATTTGGGCAAACGCGGCATCATACTGCGCGGCCAGCTGGCGGCGGCGGGCCAGGCCGGCATCGGCGCGGGCGAGCTGGCTGAGGCCCAGGGCGCAGTTGAGGTCGGGCAGGCGGTAGTTGTAGCCGAGCTCCTGCATCTCCATGTACCAGCCGCCGTCGGGCTCGCGGCTGAGGTCGGCCGGGTCGCGGGTGATGCCGTGGGTGCGCAGGCGCAGCAGGCGATGGTACAGGGCCTCCGAGTTGGTGGTAATCATGCCACCCTCGCCGGTAGCAATGTGCTTCACGGGGTGAAAGCTGAAGATGGCCAAATCGGCAAAGTTGCCGTTGCCGCAGCGCTGCTCCTGGCCTTCGGAATCAATAAAAAAGCCTCCCGGCGAGTGGCACGAATCCTGGATAATCCAGAGGCCAAACTCAGTCGCCAGCTGGCGGACTTCTTCCAGGTTCACGGCCAGGCCGGCGAAATCAACCGGAATCAGCCCGGTGAAATGACCCTTGGGATGGACTTCGAGTAGCGCCCGTACTTTCGCCAAGTCAATCAGGCCCGTGGTCGGGTCGATATCGGCGAAATGCACTTCGCCGCCGCAATAGCGCACGCAGTTGGCCGAGGCCGCAAAGGTGAGCGGCGAGGTGATGACGCGCTGGCCGGGCCGCACGTTCAGGGCCAGGGCGCAGAGGTGGAGGGCGGCCGTGCCGTTGCTTACGGCCACGGCGTATTTGGCCCCGATGTACTGGGCAAATTGCTTCTCAAACTCGGCCACGGTGGGGCCTTGGGTGAGATAGTCGGCGTGCAGGCTGGCCGTGACAGCGGCCACATCAGCCTCGGTGATGTTTTGGCGGCCGTAGGGCAGGGGGCGGGTGGGGTGGAAACTCATGCGACCCCAAAGATAGGGGGCGGGGCTATTGCGCAAATTTCGGGCTCCCGGTTGTAGGTTCGCGGGTGCATTTTACTTTCCAGTATGAAGGCCCTCCTCTTTCTGTTATTACCGGCTGTTTTGGCCTTGCTGCCCCACCCTGCCATGGCCCAGGGCGAATACAGTACTTGGTATTTTGGGCAGCAGGCCGGCTTAAATTTCGCGCCCGGCGCCGCCCCGCAGCCCCTGCTCAACGGCGCCCTGAACACGCCCAGCGCCTGCGCTACGCTGAGCGACGGGGCCGGCAACCTGCTGCTTTACTCCAACGGCGACCAGGTGTGGAATCGCCTGCACCAGCTCATGCCCGGCGGCAACGCGCTTGGTGGTGATACCTACATGGCGCAGGGCTGTGTAATACTGCGCAGCCCCAACACCGCGAGCGCGACGGCCTACGTCTTCACGCAGCGCTCGGCGGGCGCAATCACTCCCTTTTCAACCGGCCTGCCGGTGGTGGCCGAAGTGCAGCTGGCTGCCGGCGGCACCGGCCAGGTAACCCAAACGGGGCTGCCGGTGGTGGCCGACAGCATTTTGCAGCGCCTGGGCGAGCGCAGCTTTGCCCCGTACCAGGCGGTGGTGCGCCATGCCAACGGCCGCGAGGCGTGGCTGCTGACGCGGCTGTTCGAACAGGGTGTCATTTTGGCGTCGCTGATAGACGGCACCGGCCGCTGGCCCTGCGCGCGCACGGTTGTGAGCCGCGTGCTGCCCACCCGGAATTCATCATCGGCCACCTGGTGCGGCGCTATCGTGGCTTCGCCCGATGGGCGCACGCTGCTCTACAACGACGTGGCCAGCAGCTACCTGCTGGCGTTCGACCCCGGCACGGGCCGCGTCGGCGCGCCGGTGGCCCTGGCTTACCCGGCACCCTCCATCCCGGCCAACATCAACCCCTACACGCTGGGCGGCGCGTTTTCGCCCAACGGGCAATACCTGTACCTTGACCGCCTGTACCAGCCATCCGCCGGCAACAACGTGGGCAGCTCGGCCGTGCAGGTGCTGCAATACGACCTGGCGGCCGGCTCGCCCGCAGCCGTGGCCCAGTCCGGCGTCGAGGTGTACAACGTATCGAACCGCAACCAGGCCAAAAACCTGCCCCATTATCCTCAGCGCGGGTCCGATGGCCTCATTTATTTTGCCGTGCCCGAAGCCACGTCCCTCGACGCCATTCTCGCGCCCAACGCCCGGGGGCGGGCCTGTCGGTACACGCCCGGCTACCTGTCGCTGCGCGGCCGCCCCGCCGCCCGCGCTCTGCCGACCCAGCCCAACGACGTGAACGTCGGCCCCCTACTAGTACTCAAAGCGGCCTTTGGCTGCGCCGGCCAGCAGCTCACGATGCGCGCCGGCGCGGGCACGGGCGGCGGGGCGGCGTCCGATTCGCTGCGGTGGTGGCTGGGCGACGGCCGGCCTGTTATTGGAACCCGGGCCAACGTGGACAGCCTGAACATGAGCTACGCGGCTCCCGGCACGTACACGCTGCGGGTAGACCGCCGCCGGCAGGGCGCGGTGGTGGCCACGGCCACGGCCGTGGTGCGTATCAGCCCGGCACCGCGCGTGCGGCTGGCGCTGGCCCCTGACACGGTTGTTTGCGCGCCGGTGAGCGTGCGGCTATCGGTGGGCCCCCAGCCGGCGGGCAGCGTTTTTAGCTGGCAGGACGGCAGCACCGCTCCGACCTTGGTGGCCATCAGGCCCGGCGGGTATTGGGTCGACGTGCGCAACCCGGCGGGGTGCGTGGCGCGGGCCACCGTGCAGGTGCGCGAGCAGCCCTGCGCCGCGCCCACCATCCCCAACATCATTACCCCCAATGGCGACGCGCAAAACCAAGCCTTCGTCCTCAGAGGCCTGAACGCGCCCGACTGGACCCTGCGCCTCTACAACCGCTGGGGCCGCGAAATCTATTCGCGGGAGAAATACAACAACGCCTGGGCCGCCCAGGGCCAACCCGACGGCGTGTACTACTACCTGCTCCGCAACGCCGCCACCGGGCAGAAACTCAAGGGCTGGGTGGAGGTAGTGCGCTGAACGAAAATTAGCATTTGGCCGGGCTGGAAGGCCCGGATGGCCCGATTCAGGTCCATTTGGCTGGTTGCCAGCCCCCGGAGTGGCCAAGCCAACCCGTAGACCTGGATAAAAGCGGAACAGCGTAGGATTCTGCGGCCGCTGAGGAGCCAGACCAGACCGCGGAGCAGGCAAAAAGGGCAGCAGAGCAGTCTGCTAAAACCGCCGAGCTGCCCGGCTAGAGCGCAGAGTAGGATAAAATCACAGCAGACTGCGCTGCCCAGGCCGCAGCGCAGGCATCTGAGGCCGCCGAGCAGCGGGCCCCCACGTAGGCGGCAAACTGCTTCTCGAACTCGGCCACGGTGGGGCCTTGGGTCAGGTAGTCGGCGTGCAGGCTGGCCGTGACGGCCGCCACGTCAGCCTCGGTGATGTTTTGGCCGCCGTAGGGCAGCGGGCGGGTGGGGTGGAACATGGTATCAGGCATGGGTGGGCAAAGATAAACAGCCAGCCACAGCCGGTAGCGGAGCTGAAATTCCGGGCGACGCATTAAATCAGCCCCATTGCCGTTACTTGCGGAAAACTAATGCCTCTACCGCTACTTTCCTGCAACTCCATGCCAACTACCCTACTCCGCTATTGCCTTATATTTTTATTATTCCTCTTTAATAACAATGACATAAGGGCGCAAGGGGAGTACAAGAATTGGAGCTTTGGCCGGTTGGCGAGAATTTCCTTTACTACCCAACCGCCGCAATCAGTCCCAGGCGAGCGGTTTTATCTTCCTTTTTCAGCCGCTAGCGTTTCTGATGCAGCCGGCCGCTTACAATTCGTTACCGATGGCTATGCAGCCTGGGATACCACCGGTACCGCCCTGCCGGGCTTTCCTCGCGACGCTTGCCCGCTATCTACAGGTCCGTCAATGAGTGCGTCCGTGCTGGCGATTCCTCAACCAGGCCAGCCGGGCCGCTACTACATAATCAGACCAAACTCTTTTGTGCGGCCAAACTTTTGCTCGGCAACTTATGAGTACGTGGTTGTGGATATGCGCCTGCGGAACGGCTTGGGCGCGGTGGTGGAGGTGCAGCCGCTACCGGGCCTGCCAACGTTGAGGTTACCGAATTTTAATGCATTTGCCGCCGCACGGCACGCCAACGGGCGCGATACTTGGGTGGTAACGCAGGGTGAGTTTGGGCAATACTACGCCTGGCTTTTGACGTCAACGGGTTGGAGTAACGGGCCGGTGCTCAGCGGTACATTATTTGGAAGGAACGGAGTCCCCGCCCTGCGAAAGTTGCTAAAAATTTCGCCCGATGGCCGAAAACTGGTGACAGTTAATGTCTTTAGTAGCTATACAGCCCTATTAGTTGCTGATTTTTCGTCTGCTACTGGCGTGGTCAATAGGCCCCAGCTACTACCCGATTCGCTGCGTTCTCAGAATGGCAGAGGCAGATTTGTCTTAGGAACTGGATTTAGTGGAACGGTGTACGCGGGGTTGGAATTTTCTCCCGATGGCTCCCGCTTGTACACCGATACACTGGGAGCCCGGGAAATATGGCAATACAACTTACTAGCGGGCAACGCTACGGCGATTGCCGCATCCCGACAGGCCATTCCGGCACCGGGCCAGGGGGACGGGGTCAACGCGCTACAGTTGGGCCCCGATGGTAACGTGTACGTATCGGCATTGGGCAGCACGGCACTTGGCCGACTAACCAACACTAACGCCAGTGCCCCGGCGGTGATATACAATGCCAATGCCGTGCAACTGAATGGTTATCAAAGTCTTCTGGCTTTGCCTTCGACGCCTAACGACCTGAACTTGCCCCCGGTCGTTATTTCTGGTCCGGGCAACCTGACGGTAGTATGGGGTTGCGCGGGGGTGCCCTTGCAGTTCCAATCTTCGCTGAGTCCTTTTGTGAACGCAACCGCTTATTCGTGGGATTTTGGCGACCCCGCATCCGGTGCGTCGAACCTCGCAGGAGGCCAGGCCCCTACTCACATATTCAGTAGCAGTGGCGCGTACCAAGTTACCCTTCGGGTTACCAATGCCACCGGTCAGCAATTCATAAGCAGCCAAACAGTAGTGGTGAAAGCACGGCCACTGCCCAGCCTTGGCAGCGACTCATTACTATGTAGCGGGAGCATCCGGCAACTCGACCCGGGCCTCATAGCCGCCGGCAACCAGTTCCGCTGGCAGGATGGCAGTACCAACCCAACCTTTACCGCTACCAAGGCCGGGCTGTATTGGGTAGATGTGACCAACAACAATGGGTGCCAGACCAGGGCATCGCTCCGTTTGATTGCAGTCGACTGCGCCAACCTGCCCAATATCATCACCCCCAACGGCGATGAATTAAACGAAACCTTTGTGCTGCGCGGGCTGAATGCCCCCGACTGGACGGTGCGCATTTATAGCCACTGGGGCCAGGAATTATATGCCAGGCAGCAGTACGACAACTCCTGGGCGGCCCTTGGCCTGCCCGATGGCATCTATTACTACCTACTCACCAAAACTGCTTCCGGCCGGAAAATTAAAGGCTGGGTGGAAGTGAGGCGCTAGTAGCTAGACCTCAAAATCAGCATCGACGTGCAGGCGGATTTCCTCCCGAATCTGCTCGGCATCCAGCCATTCTTCGTTGTTGGCCGAGTCGTAGTAGAAGCCCAGGGGCACCCGCTGGCCCTTGAATTTCTCGATGAATTTATCTACGCTCCAGGTCGGCATCGAGGGCAGGATGACGTAGTAGCGGTCCAGCTCGACGGTGCTCAGGGCGTCGGTTTCGGTTATCATGGCCTCGTGCAACTTCTCGCCGGGGCGGATGCCCACGATTTTCTGCTCGCACTTTGGGCCGATGGCGCGAGCCACTTCCGTGATTTTATAGCTCGGAATTTTTGGTACGAAAATCTCGCCGCCCCAGGCGTGCTCCAGCGCATAAAGCACCAAATCAACGCCTTCTTCGAGCGAGATGTTGAAGCGCGTCATGTCGGGGTGGGTGATGGGCAGCACACCGGTGTGGCGCTGCTGCAAAAAGAACGGCACCACCGAGCCCCGCGAGCCGATTACGTTGCCGTAGCGCACCACCGAGAAGCGCAAATCGCGGCTGCCTTTCATGTTGTTGGCGGCCACAAAGAGTTTATCGGAGCACAATTTGGTCGCGCCGTAGAGGTTGATGGGGGCGGCCGCCTTGTCGGTGCTGAGCGCCACTACTTCCTTCACGCCGCAGTCGAGGGCGGCGTTGATGACGTTCTCGGCCCCGAAAATATTGGTCTTGATGCACTCCATCGGGTTGTACTCGGCGGCGGGCACCTGCTTGAGGGCGGCGGCGTGAATCACAATATCGATGCCCTCGCAGGCGCGGTGCAGGCGCTCGGCATCGCGCACATCGCCAATGAAATAGCGAATGGCCGGGTACCTGGCCGGGCTGAACTCCTGGCTCATCTCATACTGCTTCAGCTCGTCGCGCGAGAACACCACGAGGCGCTTCACCTCCGGAAATTTTTCGAAAACGGTGCGGACGAATTGTTTGCCGAAGGAGCCGGTGCCACCCGTAACGAGGATGGATTTGTGGTTGAGGTCGAGAGCCATGAAAAGAAGTAAGCCAAAACAGGACTGCAAAAGTAGGGTATTCGGCCGCCAGAACCTGTACCCCGAAATTTCATTTCGGCCGGAGCACTGGTCGTTCGGGCGGGCCGAAATGAAATTTCGGGGTACAAGTTCTGCCCGCCACCCCCGACCTTTGGCCGCCGGAGCTTCTTCCGCGTCGCGAATGCTATTCAACTCTCTCCATTTCCTGGTCTTTTTCCCGGTAGTCGTCGGGCTGTACTACGGGCTGCCGCCGCGCTGGCGCGGAGCCCTGCTGCTGCTGGCCAGCTACTATTTCTACATGAGCTGGCGGGCCGTGTACGCCCTGCTGCTGCTGGCCACCACGGTGCTCGACTACTACAGCGGCTACCGCATGAGCCAGCTGCCCACCAGGCGGGCGCGGCGGCCCTGGCTCTACCTCAGTCTGGTCAGTAACCTGGGTACGCTGTTCGTTTTCAAGTACTTCAACTTCTTTCGCGATGCGGCCGTGCAGCTGGGCAGCGCCCTGCAACTGCCCGTGGGGGCGGGGCCGGTGCTGGGCTTGCTGCTGCCGGTGGGCGTGTCGTTCTACACGTTTCAGTCGGTGGGCTACATTATTGATGTGTACCAGGGCCGGCTGGCAGCGGAGCGAAATTTTGGTCGCTTTGCGCTGTTCGTGGCCTTTTTTCCGCAGCTGGTGGCGGGGCCCATCGAGCGGGGCGGGCATATGCTGCCGCAGTTCCGGCGGGAGCATTCCTTCGACTATGTGCGCATCGTGAGCGGGCTGCGCCTCATGGCCTGGGGCCTGTTCAAGAAAGTGGTGGTGGCCGACCGCCTGGCGCTGCTCGTGAACCCGGTGTTCAACAACCCGCGCCAGCACCCCGAGGGGCCGCTGCTGGTGCTGGCCACGCTGGCCTTCACCTTTCAGATTTACGGCGACTTTTCGGGCTACACCGATATGGCCCGGGGTGCGGCCCGGGTGCTGGGCTTCGATTTTAACCTGAATTTCCGGCAGCCCTACCAGTCGGCCTCGGTGCCGGAGTTCTGGCGGCGCTGGCACATTTCGCTGTCGAGCTGGTTTCGCGATTACGTGTATATCCCGCTGGGCGGCAGCCGCGTAGCCCCGGCCCGCGCCTACGGCAACCTGCTGGCCGTGTTCCTCATCAGCGGCCTCTGGCACGGGGCCAACTGGACGTTTCTGGTCTGGGGTGGCCTGCACGGCTTGTATCTGGTACTCAGCACCTGGGCCCGGCCCCTGCGCGAGCGGCTGGCGCAGCTCACGGGGCTGGCGGCGCACCCAGGGTTGCGGCGGGGCCTGGGCGTGCTGGTCACGTTCGGGCTTGTGGCCTACGCCTGGATATTCTTCCGGGCCAATAATATGGGGGATGCCCTGTTCATTAGCCGGCACCTGTTCAGTGGCTGGCACAACCTGCACGGCCGGCAGCTGACCACGCTGCTGCTCGATTTCTCGCAGCACTACCGCCCCGAGCTGGCCGTGGCCGCCCTCGGCGTGGGCCTGATGCTGCTGGTGGAGTACGCCGCCAGCCGGCGCAGCCCGCAGGCGTGGCTGGCCGCGCAGCCGTTCGCCACGCGCTGGGTGGGCTACGCGGGCCTGGCGCTGCTGATTTTGTATCTGGGGATTTTCAACAGCACCTCGTTCATCTACTTTCAGTTTTGAAAATGCCCGTGCGAGCTGCCGTATCAAAGTTGCTGTTGCGCCTGCTGCTGCTGGGGACAGCGGGCCTGCTGGGAACCACGCTGTTGGCCCCGGTGGTGCTGAAAGGTGGAGTAGATGCATTCTACGGCCGTTTTACTACCCCACCGGCCGGCTCGCTTGTGCTGGGCACGTCGCGGGCGGCGCAGGGCATTCGGCCGGCGGTGCTGGCGGCCCGGCTGGCGGGGCAGTTCGAAGGGCCGCTGCTGAACTACGCCTTCACGCTCACGCACTCGCCCTACGGCCCGGCGTACCTGCGCAGCATCCAGCGCAAGCTGCGGCCGGAAGTGCGCAATGGCTTGTTCATCGTGGCTGTCGACCCGTGGTCGTTGTCGCTCACCGGGCCGGAAGGCGCGTTTCCGGAGGATAATTCCTTCATCGGCCAACTCCACCAGGTCAGCCAGAACCCGAATCTGGCCTACCTCACCCGCTACCAGACCAAGCCGCTCTATCGTCTGCCCCTCGACTACGCCACCGCCACTGAGCGCCTGCATCCCGACGGCTGGCTCGAAGTAAATATCGGGACCGATAGCACCCAGGTAGTAGCCCGCACCGCGCGAAAATTGCAGGATTACCGCCGCCTGGCCGCCAGCCAGCGCCTCTCGGCGGGCCGCTTAGTAGCATTGCGCCAAACCATTAAGTTTTTAAAGCAGCACGGTCGCGTGGTACTCGTGCGGCTGCCCGTTGGCCCGTCGCTGTTGCGGCTGGAGCAGCAATGCCAGCCCGGTTTCGACCAACTGATGCGCCAAATGGCCGCTGATTACGCGCTGACCTATCTCGATTACAGCGCCCGGCCCTATGCCACTACAGATGGCAACCACTTGCAGCGTGCAGCCAGTACCGCTTTCAGCCAGCAGCTGGCGGCCGACCTTATCCCTCAGTAATATTTAGCACGGAGTCAGGGGAGGAAAAAGGAGTTTCGCGGAGCAGTTAATTCTCCATGAAACTCCCTTTTTCTCCCCTGACTCCGTGCTAAAATCCAGTTCGTACCAGCGCCCCCAGCTCCCCCGCCAGCGCCCGGCGCGAGTAGCGCGAGTGGCTCACGGCCGGCAAATCCAGGTTGGGGTTGATGCGCCACTGGGCCACGAGGGTTTCCAGGGTTTCCAGCATCAGGGCATAATCCTGGTAGGGCAGGGCCTGGCCCGCGCCGCATTCCTGGAGCAGGTTGTCGGCATCGGAGCCGGCGGGACCCACGCACAGAATGGGCTTGTTGGCGGCCAGGTACTCAAATACTTTCCCGGGCAGGATACCAAAGTTGCGCGGCACGTCCGGAATAGCCATCAGCAGCACGGAGGCTTCCAGGAGGTATTCGACGGATTTATCATGGGGCACGAAGGGGATGAATTCCGTGATGGGCAGCAGCCCGGCCCGCTCAATCTGGCTGCGCAGCTCGGCCGAAACCTGGCCCACGAAGCGCAGCCGGAGCGGCACGTCGGGGTGGGCGGCGGCGCAGCTGGCCACGGCCTTTAATAGCTGCCCGATGCGGTAGAGCTCGGTGATGGTGCCGGTGTGGGTGATGCGCAGGCAGTCGGTAGGAGCGGCCGGGGGCTGGCGGAAATCCGACTCGTCGTAGCCGTTGGGCAATACGTGGAACTTAGCGGCGGGCAGCGCCGGCAGCTTGGCCAGAAACAGCCGCTTGGTTTCGGGCGAAGTCACCAGCACGGCGTCGGCCTGGGTCAGTACCTGGCGCTCGTAGCGCGCGTCGAGCCAGGCCGCGAGCGGGGTGTGATGCAGGTCTTTGTAGTAATAAATGTCCGTCCAGGGGTCGCGCAGGTCGGCCAGCCAGCGCAGGCCGTGGCGCTTTTTCAGCTCCAGGCCGATGAGCTGGGTGGAATGCGGCGGCGAGGAAGTGAGCACGGCATCGAACTGCTCGCCGGCGGCCAGCAGCTTTTCCACGGCGGCCAGGGCGTGGCGGTTCCAGCCGCGGCGCGGGTCCGGGATAAACAGGTTGCCGCGCACGAAGCGCAGGGCCTTCTGCAGCAGGCCGGGCTTGCCCTCGTTGGCGAAGCCGCCGTAGGGCACGGCGCGGCCGGTCAGCTTTTTATAGCTTTCAAAAGGCTCCGTTGTATCGGTGCGGATGACGCGTACTGCCGGCGGCACCTCGGCCAGCAGGCTCGCATCCAGCACCGGGTAGGTGGCCTGGGCCGGGTCCACGGTTATCACGGTGGGCTCCACGTTGAAGTGCCCGAGGTGCTTCACGAACTTCAGGCAGCGCTGCACGCCGGCCCCACCCGAAGGCGGCCAATAATAGGTGATGACGAGCAGGCGCAGCGGGCGGGAAACGGACACGAAAGCGGGAAACAGAAAGCGGGCCGCGAAGGTACACCGTTTGCCGGTTTTCGGCCTTTTATGGTTACTTTTGGGGTTCAGTTTCAGTTTGATTCCGGGGAGCGCACGCCGCACCAAATCAGCCAATTCCGCCTAAGCAAGGCAAACGAAGTTCAGCGCAGCTAATTCAGCGATACATGTTTGATAACCTCTCCACCAAGCTCGACCGGGCCATTAAAACCCTCAAGGGCCAGGGTAGCATTTCCGAAATTAACGTTGCGGCCACCATCAAGGAAATCCGCCGGGCGCTGGTCGATGCCGATGTTAACTACAAGGTTGCCAAGGATGTAACCGATAAGATTAAGGAGGCCGCCATGGGCCGCGACGTGCTCACGGCCGTGTCGCCGGGCCAGCTCATGGTCAAAATCGTGTACGATGAGCTGACGGCGCTCATGGGCGGCGAGAAGCAGGACATCACCATCAAGGGCGACCCGGCCGTGATTCTGCTATCGGGCCTGCAGGGCTCGGGCAAAACCACGTTTGCCGGCAAGCTCGCCAGCTTTGTCAAGAAGCAGAACCGCACCGTGCTGCTGGTGGCCTGCGACGTGTACCGCCCCGCGGCCATCGACCAGCTGAAGGTGCTCGGCGAGCAAATCGGCGTGGAAGTGTACTCGGAAGTCGAGAACAAAAACCCGGTTGAAATCTCGCGCAACGCCATCGAGTACGCGAAGAAGAACAACAAGAAAGTCGTCATCATCGACACCGCCGGCCGCCTGGCCGTGGACGAGCAGATGATGCGCGAGATTGAGGACGTGAAGGCGGCCATCAATCCGAGCGAAACGCTGTTCGTGGTGGATTCCATGACCGGCCAGGATGCCGTGAACACCGCCAAAACCTTCAATGACCGCCTGAATTTCGACGGCGTGGTGCTCACCAAGCTCGACGGCGACTCGCGCGGTGGCGCGGCCCTCAGCATCCGGGCCGTGGTCGAAAAACCCATCAAGTTCATCTCGACGGGCGAGAAGATGGATGCGCTCGACCTGTTCTACCCCGACCGCATGGCCCAGCGCATCCTGGGCATGGGCGACGTGATTTCGCTGGTAGAGCGGGCCCAAATGCAGTTTGATGATGAGGAAGCCAAGCGCATCAACGCCAAAATCCGTAAGAACCAGTTCAACTTCGACGACTTCCTCTCTCAGCTGGAGCAAATCAAGAAGATGGGCAACATCAAGGATTTGATGGGCATGATTCCAGGCATGAGCAAGGCCATGAAAGACGTGGACATAGACGATGATGCCTTCAAGCCTGTCGAGGCCATCATCAAGAGCATGACCAGGCAGGAGCGGGCCAACCCCGACCTCATCAACGGCTCGCGCAAGAAGCGCCTGGCCAAAGGCTCGGGCACCGACATTCAGCAGGTAAACGCCCTGATGAAGCAGTTTGACGACATGCGCAAAATGATGCGCACCATGAATAAAATGAGCCAGACCAAGGGCGGTATGGCCCAAATGGCCAAGATGATGGGCGGCATGAAGGGCGGCCCCGGCGGCATGATGCGCTAAGCCCGCGTATTCGGAGGCTGTTTCCAATTTTGACTACCAAAAAAGCCCTGGCGATTCGTCAGGGCTTTTTTTTAGTGTTTTCGCTCGCTGATTAAGCTCATTTGAAAGTTGGCCCGGGGCAGACTTGCGCGGTGGTACAGTATTGGCCGTTAGTAGATTATTGCCGCGACTTATCGAAACATTACGGCAAATTCCGGGCTTACCCGGTAGCATATAAAAATCAGCCACATCAGGCAACCTAGCGGCTTTCGGCTCCGAGTTGTGGGAGCAGGCCGGGCTGCCGGCTACTTCTGCTGTCTTTCATCAACCTAACCACTTCACCTCAGCTCCCATGTTTAAAAAACTACTTCGTCCGCTGGCCGCTGTTGCCTTGCTGGCTGCCCCCTTAGCGGCTTCGGCCGACCACCTGCGCCCTCATCTGTTGCTCACGGCCCGGCTCAGCGGGGCTCAGGAAGTGCCCGCCGTGGCCACTGCCGGGCAGGGCGTGGCGGCCATCACCGTCAATGCCACGCGCGACACCATCTTTATTCAGGCGGCTGTCAGCAACCTGAGTGGGCCCGTTACGGGCGTGCATTTTCATGACGCTCCGGTGGGCATGAACGCCCCGGTTAGTGTGAACCTGATAAGCATGCTGCGCGGTAACCGGGTTTCGGGCTTTCTGGCTGGTGCTCAGGTCACGCCCCTGCGTATTGCGCGGCTCGTGCGCGGGCTGGTGTATCTGAACGTGCACACGGCGGCCAACCCCGGCGGCGAAATCCGCGGCCAGGTCACGGTTGAATCGGATGATGCGCTGGCGGGCGTGCTGAGCGGGGCCCAGGAAGTGCCGGCGGTGGCTACTACCGCTTCCGGCCTGGGTGTATTCACCCTGAGCCAGGACCAGGAGCGCCTGAAATTTCGGGTGGTGGTGGCTGGGCTGAGTGGTGCCATCACCGGCGCGCACTTCCACATTGCCGGCCCTGGTGCCAACGCCCCCGTGGCCCTGAACCTCACGCCATTCCTGTCGGGCAACGTACTGGAAGGCGAAATTTCGTCGCAGGGCGCTACCCCTTTGCTCACGCCTGCCCTCCGGACCGCGCTGGTGCAGGGCGGGGTGTACATCAACTTCCACACGGCCGCTAACCCCGGTGGTGAAATCCGGGCGCAGGTGCTGCCCGAGCGGCGCGTGCTGCCCCTCGACGCCCGCTTCGACGGCGCGCAAATGGTGCCGGCCGTCACCACCACCGCCTCGGCCGTATCCGTGGGCCGGCTCGTCGGTACCCTCGACACGGTGCGCGTGCAGGTGGCCTACACCGGCCTGAGCGGCCGGCCCGTGGACCTGCGGTTTTACGCCGCCAACGCTGGCGTTGCCAACACGCCCGCCAACCTCGTGGGCGTTGTGCCCGTGATACCCGGTGTCGGGGGAAACACCGTGGGCAACGTCATTACCTTCGAGATTACGGCCCCGACCCTGACGCCCGCCCTGGCAAACCTGCTGCTGAACACCGGCATCAACACCGTGCTGACCACGGCCGCCAACCCGAACGGTGAAATCCGCGGGCAGGTTATCCGGCTGGCGCGCGAAGGCTACAGCATTGTCCTGAACGGGGCCCAGGAAAGACCCACTCCGGTGGCCACCGCCGGCTACGGCGTCGGCTTTGTGAGCGTCGACCGGGACCAGACCAACGCCCGTTTCGCCGCCGTGTGGGGCGGCCTGAGCGGCCCGGCCACCGCGGGCCATTTTCACACTGGCTCGGCCTCGCAGTCGGGCGGGGTGGTATTCAACCTGATTTCTTTTTTCGATAACGCCACCACTCCCACATCCCTCGCCGGCTATTGGAAAAGCGACAACGCCGTGCCCTTCGACGCGAGCCGCTCGCTGCTGTTCCGCAACGAGAACATCTACCTGAACCTGCACACGGCTACTAACCCGGGGGGTGAAATCCGCGGGCAAGTGTACCGGGGGGCGCGCAACCTGCAGGTAGTGCTGGCTACCCAGCCCGCCGCCGTGCTGCCCGAAACGTTTAGCACCGCCCCCAATCCCTTCAGCTCCGCGCTCACGCTCTCATTCGACGCCCGCTTTGGTGCCACCGGGCAGCTTCGCATCACCGATATGCTGGGCCGCACCGTGGCCGCGCAGGCGGTTGCCGTTCGCGCAGGGGCCAATTCGGTGCCACTGGCATTGCCCGGTGTTGCTCCTGGAGTTTACCTGCTCACGCTGCGAATTGGCGAAAGCCAGGTAGTAACGCGCATCGTCAAATAGCAAGCTAACGGGTTGAGTATTGCGCTCGATAATGGTTTTATTACCCAGGTAACCCCCTTAAGAATAATTGCTTTGAGAAAAACGCAGCTGCTCCGGAATCTTTTGGTGCAATTATTGTTAGTCTCATCGTGAAAGAATAGTTTTTTAAGGTGTTTTGGTATGGAAAGTGGCAACCCTTTGGGTTGCCACTTTTTTGTGCCCTTTGGCGACTGCGCAGTGTAAGGAAATAAAAGGGCCAGCGTCAGGCAGGGCTCGGAGCGGGCTCGGAGCGGGCTCGGAGCGGGCTCGGAGCGGGCTCGGAGCGGGCTCGGAGCGGGCTTTGAGCGGGCTTTGAGCGGGCTTTGAGCGGGCTTTGAGCGGGCTGTACCTTGCATCTGTCTACCTCACGTTTTGGGATTTATGAAGCAGCTCGTCGAAAAGCACCCGCTGGCCATCCGCTGGTTTCACTGGGTCAACTTTCCCGTTCTCAGCCTGATGATTTGGAGCGGTATGTGGATTTACTGGGCTAATGACGTGTATCGTCTCGGCTGGGGCGATACTACGCTGTTCAGGTTTTTCCCGCAGTCGTTTTACCAGGCTTTTCACATCGACCACAAGCTGGCGCAGGGCATGGCCTGGCACTTCGTGCTGATGTGGGTATTCTTCCTCAATGGGCTGCTGTACGTGCTCTACACGATATTCTCAGGGGAGTGGCGCTACCTGCTGCCCACCCGACACTCGTTCCGGGAAGCCGTGCTGGTGACGCTCCACGATTTGGGCCTGTACAAGAAGCCTCTGCCGGTGCGTAAATTCAACGGTGCCCAGCAGATTGCCTACACCAGCGTGGTGATTATGGGATTGGGTTCGGTGCTCACCGGGCTGGCCATTTATAAGCCCACGCAGTTTGGCTGGCTCACCACGCTGCTGGGGGGCTATGAGCTTGCCCGCATTCTGCATTTCGCGCTCACCATTGGTT
This sequence comes from Hymenobacter antarcticus, assembly GCF_039539545.1. NCBI lineage: Bacteria > Pseudomonadati > Bacteroidota > Cytophagia > Cytophagales > Hymenobacteraceae > Hymenobacter > Hymenobacter antarcticus. Next base: position 72,924 of record NZ_BAABDI010000019.1, read on the forward strand.
ACGTGCTGTTTTTTATCGTGCACATTGCCCAGGTAGTGCGGGCCGGCTGGAACAACTTTCGGGCCATGGTGGCCGGTTTCGAGATGGTGGAAGTGGACCCCGCCACGCACCAGGTCACGGCCGGTCCTACGTCGCTACCCGCCGCCGATTCGTCCCTTTCGTCTAAATAACCGTTCGTTTTCAGCATGACTGACAACTCATCCGGGCCGCTCCCGGCCGATGGTTCTGGGGCCCCGCTGCAACCCGAAGCCGAGGTACTGGCCGAGGCCAGCCGGCGTTCGCGGCGCTCGTTCATTGGCCTGGGGCTGGCGGGGCTGGCCGGTCTCGGGGGCTGGAGCTGGCTGTTGTCGCGGCCCGATGATTCCGGCATTCCGCACCCGCTGCGCAAGGCGCTCGATGCCAATGGCCGTCTCAGCAGCGCCTATTTCAAACAAACGCGCCTGGCCCCCGAGTTTGCCCGCAGCCGGGCCCGCACGCCCCGCGAAAACGGCCAGTACGGGCTGAAAAGTGAGCTCGACCCCGCAACGTGGCGGCTGCGCGTGCAAGGCTACGGCACCAACAAAACCCAGGAATTCACGCTGGCCGATGTCCAGGCCCTGCCCAAAGTGGAGATGACTACCGAGCTCAAGTGCATCGAGGGCTGGAGCACGGTGGTAAATTGGGGCGGGGCGCGGCTCTCCGACTTCCTGGCCCGCTACCCGCTGGCCACCCGCAGCGGCCGCCCCGCCGACCCGCTAAACCCGCCCACCGACCTGGCACCCTACGTGGGCCTGGTCACACCCGATGAAAAGTATTACGTGGGCCTCGACATGGCCAGTGCCCTGCACCCGCAAACACTGCTGTGCTACGAAATGAATGGGAAGCCCCTCACTGCCGGCCACGGCGCACCGCTCCTGCTGGTAACTCCGCTCAAATACGGCATCAAGCATATCAAGCGCATCGGCACCATTGCCTTTGCCGACTCCCGGCCGAAGGACTTATGGGCGGAACTGGGCTACGATTGGGATGCGGGGCATTAGGTGCAGTGCCCGACTTGCCCAATAGAATTAAAAGGGAGGGGTTAAAAATCAAAAATCTGATGACCAGTTTTTTGATTTTTAACCCCTCCCTTTGAGTTGATTTTAAAACCGTGCATCGGCTTTAAAACCGCTGTATGCATCGCGTCTAATGCACCACGCGCAGCTCGTAGCGCTCGGGCGCGCTGGCCGTGGCGGGCACCAGCCAGGCTCCCACGCGGCTGGGGCCGTAGCCGAGGTTCACTTTCACCCACTCGTCGCGGGTGGGGAGCAGGGCCATGATTTCCTGCTCCAGCTGAGCCAGGCGCTGGCCCAACTGCTCAGGGTTTTGAGTGGAGGCTGAGCCGGCAAGGCCCTGCGTGAGGCGGCGCAGGGTCTTTTCCGTTTCCAGGTATGTATTCACTTTCTCTTCGAGCGGAATGAGCGCGGGGTCCAGGTAGTCGAGGTTTGAGGCCATTGAGAGATTAAATTGCAGGGAAGGTGATGGGCAACGTGGGTAGACGGTCCGGTTGCCAAACGAAGCATTTCGCCGAAAAGATACGGGAGTCGCGGTCCGGGCCTCTAGCTGGCCGCGCTGCCGGCGGTGGAAGGGGGGCGGTTGCGCTGGCATTTTTCGCCACAGTACTTCACTTCTTCCCAGTTGGCTCGCCACTTTTTGCGGTACTCGAAGGGCCGGCCGCAGGTAACGCAGATTTTGGTGGGCAGCTGGCCTTTGCGCAATTTAGAAGGGAGCATGGGGGCGGTTAATAAGCAGGTTTACCTTCCAAACGCACTGCTTCCCCGCGAAGTTTTGGGTAATTTTGGTCCGGGTAGGAGGTGGGCGGCCCGATTGGCGCGGCCATCCCGCCCTTACCAGCCAACGCATGACGACGACTTCCGCTCCTGATATTCTGGGCCAGGCCCTGCTCGACTACCATCACGGCGATGCCACGGCCACCATTACCGTGCATTGCAGCGCGGCTGATGACGAGCCCCTGCCGGCCGCCTATTTTTTTCGCCCGCTGCTGCAAATGCCGGAGCTGGAGCGCCTGGCCCTCGATGAAAGCCGGGGCCGCGTGCTCGACCTCGGGGCCGGGGCCGGCTGCCACACCCTGGAGCTCCAAAGCCGGGGCTTCGACCATGTGAAAGCGGTGGATGTGTCGGCCGGGGCGTTGCAGGTCATGACCGGGCGCGGCGTGCGCACCGCCGCCCGTCACGACTTATTTGCCCCGCTGCCACCCACCGAGCTGCCCTACGACACCATTCTGCTGCTCATGAACGGCCTGGGCCTGACCGGCACGCTGGAGGGACTGGATAAATTCCTGGCCCACGCCCGCACCCTGCTGGCCCCCGGCGGCCAGATTCTGGCCACGTCTTCCGATGTGCGCTACCTCTACGAAGACGAGGACGGCGCGCTGCGCATCAACCTCAACGGCCCGTATTACGGCGAGGTCGAGTACACCCTGAGCTACCAAAATCGCACCGGCCAGCCCTTCCCCTGGCTCTTCGTGGATGCCGCCCTGCTCAACGATGCCGCCGAAACCGCCGGCTACACCGCCGAATTTCTGAGTGAGGACGAAAACGACCAATACCTCGTGCGGCTCGTTCCAATTAAGTAGTCGAAAGGAATTGTTTTGCCATTTTAGAACGTCATGCTGAGCTTGTCGAAGCATCTCTACTGCTTCGTTGGACGGCTCATACGAAGCAGTAGAGATGCTTCGACAAGCTCAGCATGACCGCCTTTTTGTAAAATCAATCTCATCACATTGCTTAATAAATAATAATTAATATTTAAATAGTTTTAAAAGTGAAACCCGTCATCCGTAGATGATGTCCCTTCTTAATTCTTAATTCTTAATTGACCTTGACCGACGCTACCACCTACCGCACCCGCTGGGCCGATATGGACCCCAACGGCCACATGCGCCACTCCGCCTACGCCGACTACGCCGCCGACCAGCGCCTGGTGCTGCTGGCCGAACGGGGCTACGACATCAAAGAATTTGCGCGGCTGCGCCTGGGCCCCATCCTGTTCCGCGAGGAAACGACTTTCCTAAAGGAAATCCACATCGGCGAGGAAATTCGGGTGAACAGCCGCCTGCGCAGTGTGAGCGACGACGGCACGCGCTGGAGCATCACGCACACTATTTACAAAGCCGATGGCCGCGTGGCCGCCACCGTAGCCGTGGATGGAGCCTGGCTCGACCTCGACCGGCGCAAGCTGACCACGCCGCCCACCGAGCTAAGTGAGGCCTTCCGCAACCTGCCCGCTTACGAGGCCCCGGTACGCTAGCCCTGCCAGCTGCTTAGCTCCCGACCAGCTCGGGGCCGGCCGGCCGCAGGGCTTTGGTGATGCGGTTGAGCTGCTGCTGGTGGTGCAGCAGGTGGTCGAGCAAAAACTCCATTACCTGATAGATAGTAATGCGGCCCGAGCGCGGGTGGGGAAAAATGGCCCGGTTGAGCTGCCGGCCCGGAAACTCGTTGAGCAGGCGTTCCAGCTGGCGGCGTAAGGCCTCCCAGGTGGCCCGCAGCTCGGGCAGGGGCGGCACCTCGCCGCTATCGGTGAGGGTGGCCACCCCGCGCGGGGCCTTGTATTTGAGGCCGGGCAGGCGCAGCAGCAGGCGCACGAACCGCGCCCGCAGGCGCGTCAGCAGGCCTACTTTGGGCAGCAGCTCCTCAGACTGCAGTTTCTTCTGCACGTACTGAATGATGTTGCTTTCAATGAAAAACAGGTGGTGGACCACCTGCGTGGCCGACCACTGTCCCGGTGCCGGGGCCTTGGCATTATCGGTCCCCAGCGCCTCGGCAGAGGCCAGCAGGTGCGCGGTGGCCCGTTCGAGTTGTTCTAATTTGAGGTGCAGGCGATGGTTCATGTGGGTGGGAGTGATGAAGGCAGTAGCGTAGCTTTGAGCAACAATTACGAGGAAATGTACGGCGGTTCAGCCGATTGGTACGACATAGTATGGGTAAGTTTTATTGGTTGAGGCAGCTGGGCGGCTGGCTGCAAAGGCAGCCCGCGCTGCTGGCGATGGGGGTGATTGGGGTAGTGTACTGCATTTACCTGCCCACTACTACCTACGTCGGTTTGTATCACGACTCCTGGGGGTACTGGGACTTTGCGGAAAAGTATTTCGCCACCGGCCAATTTGAATTTCTTTCGTACTTCAATATTCTGCGCGGCTACCTGTTTCCGTTGCTACTGAGCCCCTTCACGCAGCTAGCCGTGGCGGCTAAAATGCTGCCCATCGAAATGACCCGATACCTGGGGGCGCTAACGGCCGCCGTGGTGTTTGGTTGGACTGGCCCGGCGCTGTGGCAGGCCGTGCAGGGCGGCCCGGCCGTCTCGTTGGGTCGCCGCCTGTTGTTTGCCGGGTTGGGCTTTGCGCTGTGGCGCGACTATTTCAACTTCAGTCTGACTGACTTTCCCGCCTTGTTCGCGCTGGCCGTCGCCTTAATCGCGCTATTGCGTGGCCGGGGCGTGGTGAGTGGCGCGGTGGCCGGTATCGCGCTAGCGGCCGCCGTCAACATCCGGCCTGTATACCTGGCAGCCCTGCCGGCGGTGGGGCTGCTGGCGCTATTGCCCCCACTGGGGCGCGCCCGTTGGTGGGGCCTGGTACGAGGCGGGGCACTGGTGCTGGGCGCGGCGGTGGTGCTGCTGCCCCAGGCCTATACCAACAGTGTGCATGTAAATGTGCGCTCCCCGTTGGTGCTCACCACGATGCCGGGCCAACCCTCGCTCTTTTTGCAGCAGCTGGAATGGGGGCTCAGAACGCAGAAGTACGAAACCAATGCTGGCGGCGATTACAAGCACGAGGGCATGTTCTTCATGGATGAGCGCGGCAAAGCTATGTGGGAAGCCACTGGCCTCAAAGAGTTTAGCACGGCTGGCCAGTACATGCAGCTATGCCTAAGTCAGCCGTGGCGTAGCATGGGGGTGTGGCTGCGGCATCTCTTCAATGCGCTGGATGTGCAGTATCCGACGCCCTATATCCAGGCAGTATTTGTGCCCACCTGGCCACTGGCCTGGCTGAATTATTCGTTGATTTTTGGCGGGCTGCTGGTGCTGCTGCTCCGGCCCTGGCAGCGCCCCACAGCCAGTTGGATACGGCCGGCTTTGGTGCTGCTGGCGTTGCTGCTGCCCTGCCTGGTGGTTCTGCTCACGGCCATCGAGTGTCGCTTCCTGCTGCCGTTGCACCTGCTGCTGAGTGCGGCCATCGCATTTGGGGCCACTCCGCTACGCTGGTGGCGGGCCGCTTCGACCAAGGCTCGGACGTTGGTAGTTGCCGGCTACATTGCCACCGTGATGAGTGGTTTCTCCGCGTCGGCCAGTGCCCAAAAGCATTTGTATCAGGCTCCGCGCGACATCTTTCAGGACGTGCGACTACCAGGCTGGCTCACACCTGCCGAGGCTCCGCAGCCATGGTAATGCCCGCGCCTTGGCGGATGCTGCTGGTGCTGGCCCTCTACGCGGCCTACCTGCCCCTGAGCGGCTACGCACCCCACCAATTCCGGTTCGATGCCGCGCAGTACTGGGAGCTTTCGCTCAAATTCACGCAGCACGGGGGCTTTTCGCTGCTGGCTTTCGATGAGCCGCTACGGGGCTACCTGGGGCCGCTGCTGATACTGCCGGCCCGGCTGCTGTGCCACTTCACCGGCCTGAGCATGCTGGCCGGGGCGCGGGTGCTGGGCGCGGGCTGGGCCAGCCTGCTGTTTGGGCTGGCCCTGCCGCAGCTGTGGGCGCAGGTCACGGGCCGGGCCCTCCCGGCAGGCCGCTGGCTGCTGCTGCTGGCCCTCACGTTTATATTTTGGCGCGACTACTTCAACTTCACTTTGAGCGATATGCCGGCCTTCACGCTGCTGCTGTTGGGCCTGGTGGCTTTGGGCCGGCCGGGCTGGCAGTGGGCGGTGGTAGCGGGGCTGCTGCTGGCCGCCGCCATCAATATCCGCCCCATTTATCTGGCCAGCGTGCCGGGGTGGCTGTGGCTGCTGGGGCAGCGTGCCGGGGGAGTAGCGCCGCTCGCCGCACGCCTGGCTGCGCTGGCAGCCGGCCTGACGCTGGTGCTGCTCCCGCAGGCGCTTATCAATCAGCGGAATTTCCAGCAGCCTACGCCATTAGTGCTGGCTCAACCACCCGGCAGCCAGCCGCTCTACCTCAAGCAGCTGGCCTGGGGTACCCGTTTTCAGCGCTACGAGTCGAGTTTAATTCCCGAAATACCCCGTTCCCTATTGTACGCCGATAGTGCCGGGCAGCGGGCCCTAGCGACTGTGCCGGGCCAGCGTTTCACCGGCTACGGGCATTTTGTTCGGTTTGTAGCCCGGCAGCCACTTGCTACGGCAGGGCGGTACCTGCGGCATCTGTTCAATGGTCTGGATATCTGGTTTCCAACTCCCTATCCCACCCGGTTTCATCCGCCGGCTCAGGTGGCGCTACGCCTTCTCAACTATGCCCTGCTGGGCGTAGCCGTTGCGCTGGCTGCCGTCGGCGGATGGCGGATTCGTCAGCAGAAGTCTGCAATGGCCCGCCCTTGGCCGCAAGCCGCGCCGGTACTGCTGGCGCTGCTGCTGCCCTGCCTCCTGGCTTTGCCTACCCTCATCGAATGCCGGTTTCTGCTGCCGCTGCACGTGCTGCTGCTGCTGATAGTGGCTGGCTGCTGGCAGCCGCTGGCGGCCTGGCAGCAATTGCAAACGCCGTTGCGCCGGGTGGTCGTGCTGGGCCTGGCGCTGGGCTGGCTGTGGGGCTGCTGGCAAGTATCAGCCGCCACGGCCGGGCAACTTCGCCCGCCGAGCGAGGCCCCGGGAGCTTAAAGAAAACGAAGAATGAGCAATGAAGAAGGAGAAATTATTTCCTCAATCCTTCATTGCTCATTCTCCATTGAGGCGAAGCCCCGGTACTACACCTTGGCGTAGGTCACTTCTTTCACGGCTTTCACCACGCGGGCCACGTTGGGCAGCGAGGCTTCGATGAGCGTGGGGGCGTAGGGCAGGGGTACGTCGGCGCAGTTGATGCGGATGACGGGAGCATCGAGGAAATCGAAGGCGCGGCGCTGCACGATGTAGGCCAGCTCGCTCGAAATGCTGGCCAGCGGCCAGGCTTCTTCGATAACCACCATGCGGTTGGTTTTCTTCACCGAATTCACCAGCGTGTCGTAGTCAATCGGCCGCACCGAGCGCAGGTCGATAACCTCGGCTTCGATGCCTTCTTTAGCCAGCTCGTCGGCGGCGGTGTAGGCCAGCTTCATCATCTTGCCGAAGCTCACCAGCGTTACGTGCTTGCCTTGGCGCACGATGTTGGCCTTGCCGATTTCGAGCAGGTACTCTTCCTCGGGCACGTCGCCCTTGTCGCCGTACATCAGCTCCGACTCCATGAAAATCACCGGGTCGGGGTCGCGGATGGCCGATTTCAGCAGGCCTTTGGCATCGTAGGGGTTGCTGGGCACCACCACTTTCAGACCGGGGCAGTTGGCGTACCAGTTTTCGAAGTTCTGCGAGTGCTGGCTGCTGAGCATGCCGGCGTTGCCGGTGGGGCCCCGGAACACGATGGGGCAGGAGTACTGCCCGCCCGACATCGAATAAATCTTCGCGGCCGAGTTAATCACCTGGTCGATAGCCACCAGCGAGAAGTTGAAGGTCATGAATTCGATGACCGGCAGCAGCCCGTTCATGGCTGCACCCACGCCGATGCCGGCGAAACCGAGCTCGGCAATCGGGGTGTCAATCACCCGGTCCGGCCCGAACTCATCGAGCATGCCCTGGCTCACCTTGTACGCTCCGTTGTACTCGGCCACTTCTTCGCCCATGAGGAAGACCCGCGGGTCGCGGCGCATTTCCTCGGACAGGGCCTCGCGCAAGGCCTCACGGAATTGAATTTGACGCATGTTATTCGTTTGGATAAAGCCGCAATTGGGCCGTCTGGCAAAGCTACGACAGGCCGGGGCGTTGGGCAAATGATAGGGTGGGAGGGTATGGGGATAAGTAGGTATGAGGGATTGCTATAACTCCTGCCCCCACACTCTCCTGCCCTCACACACTACCGCAGCGCCTCCCGGAATACCTTGCCCTGGGCGAGGTCCTGAAATTCGAGGTCCTCTACGGCGCGCTGGGCGTAGCGGCGGTCGAGGGCCACGGCTTGCTTGAGCAGGGTGCCCACGGCGGCCTCGTTCTGCTGCCGGGCTGCCACCACGGCCATGCCGTAGACCGGCGCGGCGGCGGCGGGGCGCAGCGACTGCGCCAGGCGGTACTGCTCCAGGGCGATTTCGTAGTGCTCGCGGCCTACGTGTATCAGGCCGGTATTCAGGGCGTTCTGGTAGGAGGGGCCGGCGTATTGCAGGCTGCGCAGGGCTTCGTCGGGCTGGCCTACTTCAATTTCGAGGGCGGCGCGGTCGGAGAAAATCTTGCGCAGCAGCGGGCGCGGGCCGCCCAGCTTGATGGCGTAGTCGTAGTTCTGCAGGGCTTCGAGGCGGTCGCCGGCGCGGTGGTAGGCGGTGGCGGCGTGGTAGAAGAACTCGGCCGTGGGGTTGCGGTGGGCCGCCAAAGTGAAGTTGACGGCGGCGCGGCGGTAGTAGGCTTTCTGGATTTTATCGGTGGGCTCCTTTTCGGCGCGCTGCAACAGCACCACGCCCAGGTTGTGGAAGGCTTCCCAGCTGTTTGTATTGGCGGCGGCGGTTTCGTAGATGCGCTGCTTTTCGGCCAATAGCGGCGTGAGCGTAGCCGAATAGCGCAGCTCCTCGGGCGTGAGGGCATCGGCTTCTACCTGCTTCTCCACTATTTTTTTCGAGAGCAGGTACACCTCCGAATCGTAGCGCTTGGGGGCAGTATATGTCACGGCCACGGTGCCAAACCGCAGCACCGGGTAGATGTACTGCTCGATGTAATCGAAGGAAGAAAGGCGGTGCAGAGCCTTTTCTTTCTGCTCGAACGTACCCTTGGTGTCGTTGATTAGCGTGACCACGGAGTCAATCTGGTCGGCTTTCAGGGCCGAGGTCATGACTTTGCTCAGGAAAGTGTCCCAGCGCCGCACGTAAGCCAGGGTGTCGTAGCGAATTTCCTCGTTCTTATTCAGATACGAGAAATTTTTCACCCGCTGCTTGTAGTAATACAGTAGCATGCGCACGCGCTTGCTGGCCAGCAGGTGGTTGTGGGCATCGGTGGAGTCGGGCGAGTGGCCCGCGATGATGAGCACCTGCCGGGTGTGCTGGTTGGCATCAATGAGGTCCTCCAGGGCGGCCACATTAGTGCCCAGGTAGCCCCGGATAAACCATTGGTCCTCATCAAAGAAGAAGGGCAGCACGCGGGTGCCGCTCATCACATTGCTGGCTTTCTCGGGCAGCAGCGTGAGCACGGTGTCCTCGCGGGTTACCAGGCGGGCCGGGTCGGCAATGCCGCGGGCTACGCGCACATCATCGGCGGCGCGCAGCACTTTGCCGTTCTTTTTCAGCTCGCGCACCTGGGCGTGGGCCAGCAGCTCGCCGGGGTTGCGGCCGGGGGTGTTGGGGATGGTGAACTTTTGGGTAGCCACGAGCAGGCCCTTGTTCTCGTCGTCGTACACATAGTTGCCGGGGATGAAGGCAATACGGCCGAGGGTGTCTTCGCGCAGGCCGTGCTCGTAACGGTAGCGCAGCAGCAGCTCGTAGGCCACGCCTTTGCGCAGATGATTGGCCGGCACGCGGGCCACTACCTCAAACGGGACCGTTTCGCCCGCAGCCGTGAGGGGCGAAGGCCGGGTGCTGATGACGCGGCCCGCCTCGGCCTGTTTTAATACCCGCGGCAGGGCGCAGGCCGATAAGAATAGGGTGGCTGCCAGCAGCGAGTAGGCCACCGGCCGCAAAAAATAGTTCATCAAAACGCGTAATCCTGGAAAACAAAAGCTCCCCCTTCAAACGTAAAGAGCGCCAAATTAGTCGGGCCGGGGCCGGCAAAATTACACCGCCCGGCTTGCCTTTTTCTGCTAAATGCCTTATCTTAGCCCAGGTAATAAATTTTTCGCCATCCCCACACCGACTATGAAACGCTTTACCGACTACCTCGAAACGCAGTCTTTTGGGCTGTGCTCGGCGCTGGGCCACAAGTGGGGTTTCAGTACCCGCAGCGTTCGGCTTTCCTTTGTGTACGCCTCGTTTTTCACGTTTGGCTCGCCCATCGTGCTCTATTTCGTCGGGGCTTTCTGGATGAATGTGCGCCGGGCCATGCGCCAGCAGCGCAGCACCGTGTGGGATTTGTAACGGTTGTCATTGCGAGGACGAAGGACGAAGCAATCCGTCCTGTTCTCAGCGACCAGCCCTGCTATGTGACAGATAGAACGATTTAGAAAAGGCCCCGACTCTTCCACAGAGCCGGGGCTTTTTACATTATTTTGGTTACTATCTGATAACAGCACCGATTACTTCGTTGCGCTCCCAAGGATAAGCGGCACTACTTCAGACCCAGCTCACTGAACTTCCGCTTGCCGCGGGCGAAATAGGCCCAGACCAGGCTGCCATTATACACGCCCTGGCGCTGAGCCACGCGCAGGTGCGGGCGGGCCGCCCGGCGCTGCTGCCGCCAGTAGCCCAGCATGCCGTAAAAGCTGAAGTGGGCGCGGAGAATTGCCCAGAAATTACGCCATTCACCCGTGGCCAGAAACCGCAGGCCCGCCACGCCATCCAGCACGAGGCGCTGGAACATGGGGCCGACCAGCTCGCCCGGCGCGGCATTCTTATAGAGCAGGGCCAGGCCGTTGCGAAAGTTGAGGTAGGTTTTGCGGGGGTTGGTTTTGGGCAGGGTACCGCCGCCCACGTGCTGCACGGCGCTGCCGCCGTGGTACCACACCTCGTGGCCGGCGTTCTGGAGCCGCCAGCAGAAGTCGATTTCCTCCATATGGGCGAAGAAAGCAGGCTCCAGGCCGCCCAGGGCCTGCCAGGCGGCGCGGCGCACCAGCAGGCAGGCCCCGCTGGCCCAGGCCACCGGGCGCGGGTCGTCGTACTGGCCCTGGTCGCGTTCGAGGGTATCGAAGAGGCGGCCCCGGCAGAAGGGGTAGGCCAGGCGGTCGAGGTAGCCGCCGCCGGCGCCCGCGTATTCGAAGGTAGTGGGGTCGGCGTGGGCCAGGATTTTGGGCTGCACGGCGGCAATGCGCGGGTTGTTTTCCAGTAGCGCCCGCAGGGGCCGCAGCCAGCCGAGGGTAACTTCTACGTCGGAATTGAGAAGCACGAAAAAGTCACTGTCGACCTGCTTCAGGGCTTGGTTGTAGCCTTCGCAGAAGCCGAAATTGCGCTCCAGCAGCAGCAGCTCCACAGTGGGAAAGTCGCGGGCCAGCAGCTCTACCGAGTCATCGGTCGAGGCATTGTCGGCTACGATGACGCGGGCCCCGTCGGCGTGGGCGATTACGCCGGGCAGGAAGCGACGCAGGAAGTTCGCGCCGTTCCAGTTCAGAATAACCAGGGCCACATCGGCGCAGCCTTTTAATGAAGAATGAGGACGGAGAAATGAAGAATTTTCATCTTCCATCCCCTTCTCAGTATTCATTCGTGCCGCAGCCAATTCTTCAGTGGCTTGCGCCGTCTTTTGGTTACTCATTCTTTGTTCCTCATTAAGCGCCGCGACTAGGCTCCGAAGCCGCTCAGGTCCAGGCCAGGTACGTTGGGCATGAGGCCGCTGGTTTTGCGCTTCAGCTCCTGGGCGGCGAGCTCGGCGGCTTCGTCGAGGGCCTTGTTCACGGCGGCTACTACCAGGTCGGCCAGCATATCGCGGTCCTGAGGCGTGAGCAGGGATTCATCGATTTCCAGTTTCAGGATTTTACGGTGGCCGTTGGCCGTGGCGCGCACCAGCCCGCCGCCCGCCTCGCCGGTAGCGGTGATGTGTTGAATTTCCTGCTGGGCCTGCTGCATTTTGTCTTGCAGCTCTTTCACTTTGCCCATCATGCCGGTCAGGTCGAATGCCATGGTTGTATTTCAGTTAATAGTTATCAGTGAGCAGGTAACAAGCAAGCGGAAGAAAAGTGCGGCCGCGGTCTTGTTTAAGGATGCGGAAACCGCCCGGGAGGTTGTTCGGGGAGGCCGTTCAGTTCAAAAGCGTGACTGTGCCCGTGGCCGTGAACCGCTGCCCATCCTCGCCATCCTGCTGAAAACGCCACACATACGCGCCCAGGACCGGGGCGCGGCCCCGAATGCGGCCGTCCCAGGCTTCGCTGCGCTGGGTGCCCCGAAATACTTCCTGCCCGTTGCGGTCGACCACCACAAACGTGTAGTCGCGCAGGTACTTGCCCTTCACTTCGAACACATCGTTCAGCCCGTCGCCATTGGGGGTGAAGGCCGTGGGCATGGTCAGCAAAATGCGCCGCGAGACGGTGGCAATGTTTGAATAGCTGAACGTGCCGCCCGGCAGGCCGCCCCCGCTAATCTGGAGGCGGTAGCGGAGTACCTGGCGGTCGGGGGGCGGGGTGAGGTCAATGGCGCTACCGCCACTCACGGGCAGGGTGTTGAGCACGGTGCCATCGGAAGCGAGGCGCTGAAGGATATAGCTGGACGGAACAGCCGGGCCGGGGCCGCTGAAGGCCGTCCAGGACAAGGCGGCGGTAGTGCCATCGGGGTCGGCGGGGCCGGCCGTGAGCAGGGCGGGGCAGGTGCTGGTGCTCTCGGGGGAGGTGTTCCGGCACACATCCAGCAGCTGCACCGAGTAGCAGGGCGGCTGGGCCCGCAGCTCGGCCAGGGCCGTGGAATCGCGCCGGGGGCGCAGGCTGGTGGCGGTACCAAAATCAACCGGGGCCTGGCCGCCGGTGCTGCGGCGGTAGCGCAGGGTGCTACCGGCCGGCAGGGCCGGGCCAGCTGCCAGCACGGGCGTGAGCACCACCACATTGTTCAGGTTGAAGCTGGCCACGAGCAGCGGCCGGGCGGGCGGAATAAGGGATTGCGTGAGAATAGAAACTTCGTTGGAAACCGAAGTGCGGCCGCCCGCCAGCGTGGCCGTGACGCGGTAGGTGTAGGTGGTGCCGCACACCACGTTGGGGTCTTCCAGCCCGCCGCTGATGACGGTGAAACCTGTGAGGGTCGCCCCGTTGCGGGTAACGGTGTAAGGCCCGCCCGTGCCGCCGTCGCTGAGCAGCAGCTGATTGCGGTTCTGGCTGGAAGTGCCGGTGAGGCCAAGCGTGCAGATGGCGGGCGTGGCGGCTACGCTGCCGCCGCAGAAGTCCCGGCGGGCAATGCGGTAGCAGCCGGCGGCGGCGGGCACGGTGAGGCTGCTGCTGCCGGGCGCGACGGTCACGGTGGTCACGTCGGTGAAGGTGCCGGCCGGGCCTTCTTTCTGGAGGGTATAGAGGAAGCCGGCGGGGAGCTGGCTCACCGCCAGCGTGGCGGCACTGCTTGGTAGTGGGCCTTGCAGCGTGAGGTTGGTGAGCAGCGGCTGTTGCGGGACGGGCAGGCTGATGGGCAGCGTGCGCGAGCCTTCGCACACCCTGTTGGCCGTATAATTTCCCGTTACGGTAATGCTGGTAGCGCCAGCCGGCAGCTGCACTATCGTGGGCACATTGCGTACTACGGTGCCGAAGCCCGGTACCGAGTAGCTGTTGTAATTGGTGTCGGTGATGGTGACCAGGGCGGAGCCGCCGGGGCAGGCATCCACGCGGAAAGTGGGCGGCGGCGTGCCCACCACCTCCACATTGCGGATGTAGTAGGTGGGACTGCCGGAGACATTTGCGAATTCCGAAATCGTGACATCGCCCACTTCCGCCGCCGTTGGGGTGTAGATGTACGGGGCCTGGTTGGGCGGTACGCACGCCACCGGAACGGAGTTGGTGTAGGTAGTGTTTCGGCCCGGTAAAACCCCGTAGGTGAGTAGATTGAGCGGGATGTTGCGGCCGGGATATTGCTCAAAGGAGTAGCGGCGGCCCACGCACATGGCATCCACCCGCACGGCGGGGGAAGCGGTTACGTCGAAAATCTCGAAGGTGAAGGGCGGTGGATTGGGGCTGGCGCAGCCCTGCGCCCGGGCCTGTTGCGAGCTGCCCAGCCAGCACAGCGTAAGTAAAAGAGAACAGCGGGTCAGCAGCTTCATAAGCGGCGTTCGGGAAGCGGGTTGGGGCAGTTCAGCAGGATGCAATGCGCAAAAATCAGTTCGGCGTGCCAAAGTCGGCAGACAATCAAACGAATTTGGCGCGGGCCTACAGCGGTTTTCAGGTTAGTGTACACTTTTGCAGAAAGTTAAAAGTTGAGAGTTAAAAGTTAAAAATCAGATACAATGAGTTTTAACTTTTAACTCTCAACTTTTAACTCCGTACACAAAAAGCGAAACTGCTCTATTGCCAGTCAAACTTACGGATGAAGGCGGCGGCGCGATGCAGGTCGGGGTAGAGCACCCGGTCCTGGCCCACGAACTTGATTTCTTCCCGAAAAGCGTCTACCACTTTTTCCAAAACGTCGGAAGTGCGGGCGGGGCGGCGGAAGGCCAGCGCCTGCACGGCTGTGAGCAGCTCGATGCCGAGCACCTGCTCCACGTTTTCGATGAGGCGGCGACTTTTGGTGGCGGCGTTGGCCCCCATGCTCACGTGGTCTTCCTGGCCGTTGCTGCTCACGATGCTGTCGACCGATGCCGGCGTACAGAGCTGCTTATTCTGGCTCACGATGCCGGCGGCGGTGTACTGCGGAATCATCAGGCCGGAGTTCAGGCCGGGCTCGGCCACGAGGTACTGGGGTAGGCCGCGCTGGCCCGAAATAAGCTGATACGTGCGGCGCTCCGAGATGCTGCCCAGCTCGGCCACGGCCACGGCGAGGTGGTCGAGGGCCAGGGCCAGGGGCTGGCCGTGGAAGTTGCCACCACTCAGAATCAAGTCTTCTTCGGGGAAAATATTCGGGTTATCCGTCACCGAGTTGCACTCGGTTTCGACAACCTGGGCCACGTAGGCCAGGGCATCGCGGCTGGCCCCGTGCACCTGCGGCAGGCAGCGGAACGAGTAGGGGTCCTGCACCGCCAGCCGCGGTTGGGTTTGCAGCTCCGAGCCGGCCAGCAGCTCGCGCAGCCGCCGGGCCACCTGCACCTGCCCGGCGTGCGGCCGGATGCGGTGCAGGTGCTCATTGAACGGGTCGACGCCGCCACCAAAGGCTTCCAGCGATAGCGCCCCAATCACATCGGCCGCCGCTGCCAGGCGCTGGGCGCGCAGCACCCCATCCACGGCGTAAGCCAGCATAAACTGGGTGCCGTTGAGTAGCGCCAGTCCTTCCTTGGCTTGCAGCACCAGTGGCTCCCAGCTGAATAAGCTCATGGCATCGGCCGCCGCGAGCCGATAGCCCTGATAGTTCACTTCGCCCAGGCCCAGCAGCGGCAGGCACAGGTGGGCCAGCGGGGCCAAATCGCCGGAGGCCCCAAGGCTGCCCTGCTCGTACACCACGGGCAGCAGCTCGCGGTTGTACATGGCCACGAGGCGCTCGGCGGTGGCTGGTTGCACGCCGCTGTGGCCGTAGCTCAGGCTCTGGGCTTTGAGCAGCAGCATGAGGCGCACCAGGCTCTGCGGAACCTCGGCCCCCGTGCCGCAGGCGTGCGACATCATCAGGTTGACTTGCAGCTGGGCCCGGCTTTCGGGCGGGATGCTCACGTTGTGGAGCGAGCCGAAGCCGGTATTGATGCCGTAAATCGGTTGGTCATCGTGGGCCAGGCGCTGGTGCAGGTAGTCGTGGCAAGCGGCGATGCTGGCTTTGGCATCGGTGCCGAGCGTTACGGGTCGGCCATCGGCGAGCAGGGTGGCCAGCGCGGCCAGGGTGAGCGGCTGTGCGGGCGAAATGGTGTGGGTGGGCATTGGAGGGGTGCGGGTGGGCGGTAATCGAAGTTGGGTGGGCAAAGAACGAAAAAACTCCCTTCCTTTTTTAAGGAGGGGAGTTTTCGCGCAGCGAAAACGGGGGTGGTGGCATTCGTTGAACGATGCGGGTTGAACGAGCAGGCCGCAGTTTCGCGCAAAGTGCGGAGCTGCCGGGCAAGCCATAACGCGAGTTTGTAACCAGCAGCCGCCCGGCGACAATTCCGTCCAGCGGGCTGTGTGCGTTTTGTAGGCTGAGTAATGGACTGCTCTAAGGTATCGGCCCGCGTTTGCGCGCTAAGCCGCGGGCAGCACGGGAGGGCATAGCTGAGCCGCCGCGTGGTGATTGAGTAAGGCGCTACAAGCCGCGCGCGGCCCCCATGCGGGCCAACGCGGTACCCGGCTGCACCAGCGGCCGAAGCTCGCGGTAGGGAATGAGTACCGGGTAGGAGGAGCTCATGCCGCCTGGGATGGTGAAGAGGCTGAACGGCGAATAGGTGGCTTCCAGGCCTGCCACGGTCAGCACCAGGTCGTCGGTGCTGTTTTCATTCAAGGCGGGCAGGGGCGGCAGGCGGCTGGGGTTTTCCTTCACATCGCGCCAGCCCCATTCGTTTTCTTTGTCCCGGTTCACGCTGTCGAAATCATCGTAGTGCAGCAGATGCGCCGCGAGCAGCCGTCGCAGCGGCGTGGCGTAGCCGGGACGCAGCTGGCTGGCAATGGTCAGTGCCCGGCCGGTGGTCAGGTCGTAGAGGAAGCGCTCGCGGCTGTCCTGGTGTCGGCCACCGAAGGGCATGGCTTCATACACGTGCTGAAAGCAGAGCAGGCCAAAATCGTCGAGCCAGACGCTCACGCTTTTTTCCACGTCGGCATCGGCTTCGCGGTCGGTCAGCATTTTAGGGCCTCACGGAGCAGCCGAGTCGGTCGCCGGGTCGGGACCGGTCTGGGCCAGCGTATCGGGCCGGGCCGGCGTATCGGCGGGCGAAGAGGTACTACTCAACGTATCGGGGCGGGCAAGCGGAATAGTCAACGCGGGAACCGGGCGCACCGGAACCGGCCGCGAAAGCGGGGCCTCCGGACGTGAATGGCTCAGCCAGTACCGTACCCCGAACAGCAGGCCGAACGTGGGAATCAGGACCGCCGCCGCCACTGACTTTAGCCCAACGCTCATACCGTGAGCGCGGCTACCACCTCGGCCAGCGGCAGCACCCGCTCCACGCCAGAGGCCATGATTTTAATCTTGGCCACGCCGGCCGCGAGCTCCTCCGGCCCGAGCACGATGACCAGCGGAATACCCTTGGCATCGGCGTACTTGAACTGCTTTTGCAGCTTGGTGGCGTCGGGGTACAGCTCGCTGGGGATGCCGGCCGCCCGCAGCTGCGCCAGCAGGGGCAGCGCCGCCCGGCCGCTGGCCCCGTCGAAGTGCGTGATGAGGCAGCGGGTGGGCGTTTCGGCCGTGGCCGTGAACAAGTCCAGCGCCTCCAGGCAGTCATAGAGCCGGTCCACGCCGAACGAAAAGCCCACGCCCGACACGCCCGGCAGCCCAAACGAGCCGGTGAGGTTGTCGTAGCGTCCGCCGCCGCTCACGCTGCCCATCTGCACGTTGTTGATTTTGACTTCGAAAATGCAGCCCGTATAATAGGAGAGGCCCCGCGCCAGGGTAGGGTCAAATTCGAGCCGGTCGAACTGCTTAAAGCCGGAGGCCACCAGCAGGTCGCGCACGGTGGCTAGCTCGGTCAGGCCCCGGTAGTTGGCGGCGGCTTCCTCGTTGTCGTCGTCGGGGCGCGTGCCATCGGGCTCCACGCCGGCCGTAACGAAGCCAGCCAGCAGCCGCGCCAGCTTCTCCTCGTAGTCACCCTCCACGCCCAGCAGCTCAAACAGCGTTTCGATGATGGGCGCTGAAAAGCCGCGTTCCAGCAATTCCTTCGTCACGCCGTCGCGGCCAATTTTATCGAGTTTATCAATGGCTACGAACAAATCCGTCTCGCGGCCCTCGCCGCCCAGCGCCTGGTAAATGTTGCGCAGTACCCCGCGGTGGTTGATTTTGATGGTGAAGTCGTGCAGCCCCAGCCCGCCCAGCACCTGGGCAATCATGAGCACGATTTCGGCTTCGCAGAGCAGCGAGTCGGTGCCCACCACGTCGGCATCGCACTGGTAAAACTCGCGGTAGCGGCCGCGCTGGGGGCGGTCGGCCCGCCACACGGGCTGCATCTGGTAGCGCTTGAAGGGAAAGGTGAGCGTGCCCCGGTTCATGGCCACGTAGCGGGCAAAAGGCACGGTGAGGTCGTAGCGCAGGCCTTTTTCGGCCACCTTGGGCAGCAGGGCCTTCGAGCCGGTGGCCAAATCCTCGGCCGTCACGTCCTTGGCAAAGTCGCCGGAGTTCAGCACTTTGAACAGGAGCTGGTCGCCCTCGTCGCCGTACTTGCCCGTGAGCACCGAGAGATTCTCCAGGGTCGGGGTTTCGAGCGGGGCAAAGCCAAACGACTCGAACGTGCGGCGAATAACGTTGAAGATGTGCTGGCGGCGCGCCACCTGGGCCGGGCCAAAGTCGCGGGTGCCTTTCGGAATACTGGGTTTCTGCATAACGGGGCAAAGGTAGACGCTACGCTTAATGAGGAATGAGGAATGAGAAATAATGAACGGCAAACTCCCCTCCTTACCAAGGAGGGGACATTTTGCCAAAGGCAAAATTGGGGTGTTTAGGGCGTTGAACGCTACCCGCTCCCAGTATTTTCCGGCCCTTTCGGGATTCGCCGGGCAGTGCTTTGGTCTCTACCGAACCCCACCGGCCACGAAAAACCCCGCCGCCGGACGAACCGACGACGGGGCTGATTGCAGAAAGAAGAAGGTGAGAAAAGCCGTAGCGCGAACTTTCCAGTTCGCGTCCCCGCGCCGTGTGGGTGTTGTTCAGTAGCGCGAACTGGAAAGTTCGCGCTACTGAAACTCAGCCGCCGAACCCGCCGCCGCCCTGGGGCGCGCTCTCAATGCGGCCGGGCTTGGCCTTGCTGGCCCCGATGTACCAGGTGAAGCCCAGCCAGCCCACGCGGGTTTCGTCCTTGTTGTAGCGGTAGCTGGTGAGGGCATCGGTGACGATTTCGTTGCGGAACTGCTGGGTGTTGAGCAGGTCGCTGACGCGCAGGGTGAGGGCGGCGCGGTCGGAGAACAGGCGCTGGCGCAGGGCCAGGTCGAGCTGCCCCGTGGCCAGCTGCCGGCCCTGGGCCGTGAGTTGGGCCGAGCGCAGGTTGCCGCTCAGCTGCAAATCGAGGGTGGGTCGGATGGTGAAGTTGTTGGTGAGGCGGGCCGTGGCGATGAAGGCCGTGCGGTTGTTGGCAATGCCGTTGCCGGCAATCTGGGCGCGGTAGAGGCTGGTGCTGGCATTCAGGCGCCACCACTTGGCCAAGGGCTGGTTGAGGCTGAATTCGGCCCCGACATTGGTGGTGGTGCCCAGGTTATCGTAGGTTTCGGCCGTCACGAGGCCCGCGCCTGCCCCGGCCAGGCGGGTAGCCAGGGTGTCCACGAAGCGCAGGCGCTGGATGGAATTGGTGGTGATGCGGGCAAACGCGGTGCTGGTAATCGTGGCCTGCCCGATGGTGAGCTGTTGGCCCAGCTCCAGGTTGTGGCTGAATTCGGGCTGCAGGCGAGGGTTACCCAGCCGGTAGCTGCGCGGGTCCTGGTAGATGGCCAGCGGCAATTGCTGCATGAAGTTGGGCCGGTTGAGGCGGCGGGCGTAGCTCAGCTGCAGGCGGTTCTGGCCGGCCTCCTTGCCCAGCTCCCGGCTGATGAGGGCCGAGGGGAAGAAGCTCAGGTAGTTCTGGCTCAGGCTGCCGCGCTGGGCAATGCCCTCGCCGCCCACCACGCTGCCGTTCAGGTAGGTATACTCGGAGCGCAGGCCGGCCTGGGCGTTCCACTTCTTGCCGAGGCTGTGCTGCGCGGTCACGTAAGCGGCGGGCACCACCTGGTTCGACGTGTAGGTGAGCGAGCGGGTGGGGTCGTTCTGGAAGTCGTCGGGGCGGATTTCGCTGGTGGCGTAGCCGAAGGTGTTGCTGCCTTTATAGCCCTGGCGCTCTACCTTGGCCCCCATTTCCAGGCGGCCTTTGCCGTCGGCCAGCGGGTGCACGTAGTCCACCTGCCCATATTGGATGTTGGCCAGCAGGGCCAGCTGCTGCCGGGTGCCGGGCTGCGGCACACCCGCCGAGCCGGCCTCGGCGAACTGCCGCTGCACCACCGGCACGTTGGCATCAACCAGCACGCTGCCGAAGTTAGCCGTCAGCTCGCGGCCCTTGTGGGCGTCCCAGGTACGGCGATAGTTGCCGTCGGTTTCCAGGATGTTCACTTTCACATCAAGGTCCTGGCGGCCAATGGTTTTTTGCACCGGGCCATTGTTGGTTTGCTGGGTCAGGTCCTGGCTTTCGCCTTCCAGGTTGCGCTCCGTGCTGGGGTTCAGGTTCAGGCTCAGGGTCTGGTTTTTGGGTAATTCCAGCTCCACGCCCACGCGCAGCTCGTGGTTGCGGTGCGTCTCGCTGCCCACGCCCACCTGAGTGGTGCGGATGGTTTGGCCGGGGCCGAGCAGGGCAGTTTGCTCGCTGTGGCCCTTGCTGCGGTAGGTCACGTCGCGGCCGTCGTAGCCGGCCGTCCAGGTGGCTTTGCCCGCCTTGCGGCTCAGGCTCAGGTTGCCGCTGTACTTGTCGGCGGTGCCCAGTACGAAGGCGGCCGTGCCGTTGGTGCCGTTGCGGGTTTCTTTCTTGGTAATCAGGTTGATAACCCCACCACCGCCGGCCGCGTCGTACTTGGCCGAGGGGTTGGTAATCACCTCAATCTGGGCAATGCGGGAGGCCGGAATCTGGTCGAGGCGGGGGCCGCCGGTGCCGCCGTTGCTCACGCCCGCCGGCTTGCCGTCAATAAGAATGGTCACGTTCGAAGTGCCGCGCATGCTCACCGTGCCGTTCACGTCCACGCTCACCGAGGGCACGTTCTCGAGCACGTTGGCCGCCGTGCCACCCACGCTGCCCAGGTCTTTTTCCACGTTGATGATGCGCTTGCCGAGGTCTTCCACCACGGTCGCTTTCTGGCCGGTCACTATCACTTCGCCCAGCTTGGTAGCCGTGGCAGCGGTCATCTTCAAGCCCAAAAAATTGATGGTCGGAGCCGCTGCCGTCAGGTTGAAGCGCCGGCGCAGCACGCGGTAGTTCAGGTCCTGCACCCGCAGCAGGTACGTGCCGTAGGGCAGGGCCAGCGCCTTAAAACTGCCCTGCTCGGTGCTTTGGGCCACGGCTACAAACGTGGAGTCGGCGGCGCGCAGCAGCAGCACATCGGAGAAAGGCACCGGCTGGCCCGTGCTTTCTTCTACCAGCGTGCCGCTCACGGTGCCAGCGCCGCTGCTCTGGGCCGATGCGCCGAAGGGAAGTGCCAGCAGGGCCACGGCCGTGCCCAGCAATAAGGAATTAACGCGGGGAAAAGAGGAGAGAGGAGTGAACGTCTTCATGATGCAGAGGTGAGATGTGAGGAGACGATGGGTACGTTCTAGTCGGGCAGCAGCCGCGGTTCCGCTGCGGAGAAGAATGTCACCAGCGCCCGGGCCTCGGTGAGTGAGGAAGTGCAGCCGGGTAGCGGGCCAACTTTGGTACACGCTTACGTCAGCTACTGGGCTTTGTATGGAACAAATGTAGAACAGGTACTTTGTAACGCAAGGTACTGACGAAATAAATTTCTATTAAGCTAAGCTTTTGAAATTGTTATCAGTTGAAAATCAAGGAATAGGCAGCTGAAAATATTTCCAGCCACCACCAAGAGCCAGCCATTTTGCCGGCTGAACTCCTGGGGCGACAGATGCAAACACCTTTATTTTGGTTGCCCATAGCCTGAGCTATTTCTCGAAGCCCTCTTTTTCTTCAATCGATTCGCCTGATTAGCCCAAATAATTAACGCGTCAGCCGCGTGCCGCTCACCCCTCAAACACAAAAAAGCCCTGACCACAGGGCCAGGGCTGGAAATTCATATTCAGGGTCGTTGCCCCGGTCCGACCGCCCTAGGCGGTCTGACCGGTTGTCGTTACTACGATTTCGCCCTCCCGACAACCGGTCAGACCGCCTAGGTGTATGGTCCCGGAGTATGGTGGGTCGGTTCTCGAATAAAGCTACTAGGATTTTTCCGCCATTCCGCACAAACAAATTCGTAGGGTGTCAATCCCTTGAGCCGTTTGAGGCGTTTGGCAAAGTTGTA